>NZ_CP031467.1:1812400-2114466 GCF_003368325.1 Paraburkholderia caffeinilytica
GTACCGACCGGAATGTTGCGGATCGGCAGCGTGTTACCTGCGCGGATCGGAGCTTCCGAACCCGACATCAGTTGCTGGCCAACCGTCACACCCTTCGGAGCGATGATGTACTTGCGCTCGCCGTCTGCGTACAGAACCAGCGCGATGTTCGCGCTACGGTTCGGATCGTACTCAAGACGTTCGACCTTTGCCGGAATGCCGTCCTTGTTGCGACGGAAATCGACGACACGATAGTGATGCTTGTGACCACCACCCTTATGACGCGTGGTGATGTGACCGTTGTTGTTACGGCCGGCGGTCGAAGATTGCGAGTCGAGCAGCGGTGCGAACGGCTTGCCCTTATGCAGATCCTTGTTGACCACCTTGACCATCGCACGGCGACCCGGCGAAGTCGGCTTAACTTTAACGATTGCCATGATTACTTGGCCTCCGCTTCAAAGTTGATTTCCTGGCCGGGCTTCAGGCAGACGTACGCCTTCTTCACGTCCTTGCGCTTGCCCATGAAGCGGCCAAAGCGCTTTGCTTTGCCCTTCGAGACCAGCACGTTGACGGAATTGACTTCCACCTTGAACAGCAGCTCGACTGCAGCTTTCACTTCCTGCTTCGTGGCATCGGGCGCGACTTCGAACACAACTTGCTCGTTCTTGTCGGCCACCAGCGTCGCCTTTTCGGAGATCACCGGCGCGAGCAGGACCTGCATCAAACGATGATCGTTCTTGCGAATCTCGCTCATGACAGCAACTCCTCGATCTGGGCGACCGCAGCCTTCGTGATCAGGATCTTCTTGAAGTAGATCAGCGACAGCGGGTCGGCGTAACGCGGCTCGACAACCGCCACATGGGCGAGGTTGCGCGACGCGAGGTACAGGTTTTCGTCAACCGTGTCGGTAATCACCAGCACGGAGTCGAGACCCATCGCCTTGAATTTTTCGGCCAGCAGCTTCGTCTTCGGCGCTTCGAGCGTCAACTCGTCGACCACCGAGATGCGGCCTTCGCGGGCCAGCTGCGAGAAGATCGAGCAGAGACCTGCGCGATGCATCTTCTTGTTGACCTTGTGCGAAAAGTTTTCTTCCGGCGAATTCGGGAAGATCCGGCCACCGCCACGCCACAACGGGCTCGACGACATACCGGCACGGGCGCGGCCCGTACCCTTCTGGCGCCACGGCTTCTTGGTCGTGTGCTTGACTTGCTCACGATCCTTCTGCGCACGGTTGCCGCTACGGGCATTCGCCTGGTACGCCACCACGACCTGGTGAATCAGGGCTTCGTTGTAATCGCGACCGAACACGACGTCCGACGCGCTAACGCCTGCACCTTCCTGACCATTGGCATTCAGGAGCTTAAGTTCCATTATTTCGCTCCTTTCACGGCACGCGTCTTCACGGCCGGCGTAACGAATACCTTGCCACCCTTCGCACCCGGAACGGCACCCTTGACCAGCAACAGCTTGCGGTCGGCGTCGATACGAGCGATTTCGAGGTTTTGCACGGTTACCGTATCGTCACCCATGTGACCGGTCATGCGCTTACCCGGGAAAACACGACCCGGATCCTGCGCCATACCGATCGAACCCGGCACGTTGTGCGAGCGCGAGTTACCGTGCGATGCACGGCCGGATGCGAAGTTGTAACGCTTGATGGTACCGGCGTAGCCCTTACCGATCGACACACCTTGCACGTCGACTTTCTGGCCTACTTCGAACAGGTCGGGACCGACCACGGTGCCGTTCGACAACTCGGCAGCCTTGGCAGCATCGATCTGGAATTCTTTGAGGATTTCACCGGCTTGAACACCGGCTTTGGCGAGATGACCGGCCAACGGCTTCGTCACACGCGATGCACGGCGCGTACCGAATGCAACCTGCACGGCTGTGTAGCCGTCGGTTTCAACAGTCTTGATCTGCGTCACGCGGTTGTCGGACACGTCCAGCACGGTAACGGGAATCGAATCCCCTTCTGCCGTGAAGATACGGGTCATGCCAACCTTGCGACCTACGAGTCCAAGGCTCATCGTTTTCTCCATTCCCGACTGCGATTGGTCGGGGCTAATTTACAAAATGCCGGTGCCGTTTCGGGCATGAATTCATGCTGCAGCACACCGACTTTTTTGCGCAAATGCGCGAAAAGCCTTGCATTATAGCGAGGCTTTTCGTTTTCCGCAAGCAATCAATGACTTAGCGTTGCCCAGCACACCGGGCAACCTCTGGAAGCCTTATTGCAGCTTGATTTCCACGTCCACGCCAGCCGGCAGGTCCAGCTTCATCAGTGCGTCAACGGTCTTGTCCGTCGGGTCGACGATGTCCATCAGACGTTGGTGCGTACGGATTTCGAGCTGATCGCGCGACGTCTTGTTGACGTGCGGCGAACGCAGGATGTCGAAACGTTGAATACGGGTCGGCAGGGGCACCGGACCGCGAACGATTGCGCCAGTCCGCTTTGCCGTGTCGACGATTTCAGCTGCCGATTGATCGATCAGGCGATAGTCGAAAGCCTTCAGGCGAATGCGGATTTTCTGGTTCTGCATGACAATTCCTTGGAAAGAGCGAGGCGGTATTGCGCCGCCAGATAGTAAAAGAACGTAGAGCCGGACACCTGCTGTGGTGCTGGCGCCCGGCTCCAGGCACCACTTATTGCAACTTCAACCCTCGATTTTACTCGAGAATCTTGGCGACGACACCTGCGCCGACCGTACGGCCGCCTTCGCGGATTGCGAAGCGCAGACCTTCTTCCATCGCGATCGGGTTGATCAGCTTCACCGTGATCGACACGTTGTCGCCCGGCATGACCATTTCCTTGTCCTTCGGCAACTCGATCGAGCCCGTCACGTCCGTCGTACGGAAGTAGAACTGCGGACGATAGTTGTTGAAGAACGGCGTGTGACGGCCGCCTTCGTCCTTGCTCAGCACATACACTTCAGCCGTGAAGTGCGTGTGCGGGTTGATCGAGCCCGGCTTCGCCAGAACCTGACCACGCTCCACGTCTTCACGCTTCGTGCCGCGCAGCAGGATACCCACGTTGTCGCCTGCCTGACCCTGGTCGAGCAGCTTGCGGAACATTTCCACGCCCGTGCACGTCGTCTTCACCGTCGGCTTGATACCGACGATTTCGATTTCTTCGCCAACCTTCACCACGCCGCGCTCAACGCGACCCGTCACCACCGTGCCGCGACCCGAGATCGAGAACACGTCTTCCACCGGCATCAGGAACGAGCCGTCAACTGCGCGCTCCGGCGTCGGGATGTACGTGTCCAGCGCATCGGCCAGATTCATGATCGCCACTTCGCCCAGCTCGCCCGCGTCGCCTTCCAGCGCCAGCTTGGCCGAACCCTTGATGATCGGCGTGTCGTCGCCCGGGAAGTCGTACTTCGACAGAAGTTCACGAACTTCCATCTCGACGAGCTCCAGCAGCTCAGCGTCGTCCACCATGTCGCACTTGTTCAGGAACACGATGATGTACGGAACGCCAACCTGACGCGCCAGCAGGATGTGCTCACGCGTTTGCGGCATCGGGCCGTCTGCAGCCGAACACACCAGGATCGCGCCGTCCATCTGCGCTGCGCCCGTGATCATGTTCTTCACATAGTCAGCGTGGCCCGGGCAGTCGACGTGTGCGTAGTGGCGGTTAGCCGTTTCGTACTCGACGTGTGCCGTGTTGATCGTGATACCACGCGCCTTTTCTTCCGGCGCCGCGTCGATCTGGTCATACGCCTTTGCTTCGCCGCCAAACTTCTTGGTCAGCACCGTCGTGATCGCTGCCGTCAGCGTGGTCTTGCCGTGGTCAACGTGACCGATCGTGCCGACGTTCACGTGCGGCTTGGTCCGTTCGAATTTACCTTTAGCCATGTTTCTCTTCTTTCAAAAAGTTAATCGTTGAATGACTTGCCGCGCGATTACTTCGACTTGGCGTTGATGATCGCTTCCGACACGTTACGCGGTGCTTCGGAGTAGTGCTTGAACTCCATCGTGTACGTTGCACGACCTTGGGTCAGCGAACGCAGCGACGTCGAGTAGCCGAACATTTCCGACAGCGGCACTTCGGCGCGAACGATCTTGCCGCCACCAACCATGTCGTCCATGCCCTGAACGATACCGCGACGACCCGACAGATCGCCCATCACGTTGCCCATGTAATCTTCAGGCGTTTCGACTTCCACAGCCATCATCGGTTCGAGGATGACCGGTTGAGCCTTGCGCATTGCTTCCTTGAACGCCATCGAACCGGCCATGCGGAACGCATTTTCGTTCGAGTCAACGTCGTGGTACGAACCGAACGTCAAGTGAACCTTCACGTCAACGACCGGGAAGCCAGCCAGCACGCCGGCCTTCAGCGTTTCCTGGATACCCTTGTCGACTGCCGGAATGTATTCGCGCGGGATCACACCGCCCTTGATTTCGTCCAGGAACTCGTAGCCCTTGCCTTGTTCATTCGGCTCGAGCGTGATGACCGCGTGACCGTACTGGCCGCGACCACCCGACTGCTTGACGAACTTGCCATCAACGTCTTCAGCCTTGCCGCGGATCGTTTCACGATACGCCACTTGCGGCTTGCCGACGGTTGCTTCGACGCCGAATTCACGCTTCATCCGGTCAACCAGAATTTCCAGGTGGAGCTCGCCCATGCCCGAAATGATGGTTTGACCCGATTCTTCGTCCGTTTGAACGCGGAACGACGGATCTTCCTGAGCCAGACGGTTCAGTGCCAGACCCATCTTTTCCTGGTCCGGCTTCGTCTTCGGCTCAACAGCCTGCGAAATCACCGGTTCCGGGAAAATCATGCGTTCGAGCACGATCGGGCTTTGCGGATCGCACAACGTGTCACCAGTCGTAGCGTCTTTCAGGCCGACCGCTGCAGCGATGTCGCCTGCACGGACTTCCTTGATTTCTTCACGCTGGTTCGCGTGCATCTGCAGAATACGGCCCAGACGTTCCTTCTTGTCCTTGGTCGCGTTCAGCACCGTGTCGCCCGAATTCACAACGCCCGAGTACACACGGAAGAAGATCAGTTGACCGACGAACGGGTCGGTCATGATCTTGAATGCCAGTGCCGAAAACTTTTCGTCATCAGCAGCGCGGCGCTCGCCCTTTTCACCGTTTTCCAGCTCGCCGGTAACCGGCGGGATGTCGATCGGCGACGGCAGGAAGTCGAGCACGGCGTCCAGCATACGTTGCACGCCCTTGTTCTTGAACGCGGTACCGCACAGCATCGGCTGGATTTCGCAAGCGATCGTACGGTCGCGCAGACCCTTGACGATTTCCGCCTCAGTCAGCTCGCCCTCTTCGAGGTACTTGTTCATCAGGTCTTCGCTCGACTCAGCCGCCGCTTCGACCATCTTCTCGCGCCACTCGTTGCACGAGTCGACCAGTTCCGCCGGGATCTCTTCGTACGAAAACTTCGTGCCTTGCGACGCGTCGTCCCAAATGATCGCCTTCATCTTCAGCAGATCGACAACGCCCGTGAAGTTTTCTTCAGCACCGATAGGCACCACGACCGGAACCGGGTTCGCCTTCAGACGCAGCTTGAGCTGATCGTAGACCTTGAAGAAGTTCGCGCCGGTACGGTCCATCTTGTTGATGAACGCGAGACGGGGAACCTTGTACTTGTTAGCCTGACGCCACACGGTTTCCGACTGCGGTTGCACGCCGCCCACTGCGCAATACACCATGCATGCACCGTCGAGCACGCGCATCGAGCGCTCAACTTCAATCGTGAAGTCAACGTGGCCCGGGGTGTCGATGATGTTGATGCGGTGCTCAGCGCGGTCGCCGGCCATGCCTTTCCAGAACGCCGTGGTAGCAGCGGACGTGATCGTGATGCCGCGTTCCTGCTCCTGCTCCATCCAGTCCATGGTGGCAGCGCCGTCGTGAACTTCACCAATCTTGTGGTTCACGCCGGTATAGAACAGGATGCGCTCGGTCGTCGTCGTTTTGCCGGCGTCGATGTGAGCGCTAATACCGATGTTACGGTAGCGCTCGATAGGTGTCTTGCGAGCCACTTTGATCCTCTATTGGGATGACGCGATGCGAGAAAATACCCATCGCGCTGTAACACAAACGGGCGAGGCGCTTTGTAAGCGCACCCGCCCGGAATTTCTTTCCGTTTTTTCCGCTAAACCCGAGTTCGGGAAGCTTAGAAACGGAAGTGCGAGAACGCCTTGTTGGCTTCTGCCATCCGGTGAACTTCGTCGCGCTTCTTCATCGCGCCGCCACGGCCTTCGGCCGCTTCGGAGAGTTCACCTGCCAGACGCAGGGCCATCGACTTCTCGCTGCGCTTCTTCGCGGCTTCACGCAACCAACGCATCGCCAATGCCATACGACGCGACGGACGCACTTCGACCGGAACCTGATAGTTCGCACCACCAACGCGGCGGCTCTTGACTTCGACCACCGGCTTGACGTTGTTGAGCGCTACCGTGAACACCTCCAGCGGGTCCTTGCCACCCTTGGTCTGGATCTGTTCGAAAGCGCCGTACACGATGCGCTCAGCAACCGACTTCTTGCCGGACAGCATCAGCACGTTCATGAACTTAGCTACATCTACGTTACCGAACTTCGGATCCGGCAACACTTCCCGCTTGGGGACTTCGCGACGACGCGGCATGTTTCTTCCTTTAACTTTTCAGTTGGAGCTGTTTATCAGCCCCGCGGCCACCAACTAACCCGATTCATCTCTAACGACTTACCAGCCTGGTCGGGTGACCACTTACTCGACAGCACCGGCGATTCCGGCACCACCGCTATTACCGCCCTTGCAGGCGACCTGAAACTACTCTGACCGGCTAATTACTTGCCAGCCTTGGCACGCTTCGCACCGTACTTCGAGCGAGCCTGCTTACGATCCTTGACACCCTGGGTATCCAGCGAGCCGCGAACCATGTGGTAACGCACACCCGGCAAGTCCTTAACACGGCCGCCGCGAATCAGCACGACCGAGTGTTCCTGCAAGTTGTGGCCTTCACCACCGATGTACGAAATGACTTCGAAGCCGTTCGTCAGACGAACCTTGGCAACCTTACGCAGTGCCGAGTTAGGCTTCTTCGGCGTCGTGGTGTACACACGGGTGCACACGCCGCGACGCTGGGGGCAGTCCTGCAAAGCCGGGCTCTTGCTCTTCGTCGTTTCCGACGCGCGGCCTTTGCGAACCAGTTGATTGATGGTTGGCATTGTTTATTCCTGAAATTGAACAAAATCGACGCATCTGTTTCCGGGCAAAGCAGAAACGACTGCGCATCGAACTTCCAGACCGGGATGTCAGCGCACGAATTGACTTCGCTCGCAGGCATTCCAAGAACCGGAACCTAGCATAATATTCCGAAAATGCTAAGCGAGTCAACAGGTTGCAATGTTTCGCACGCCTGCCGACCTCAAACAGCACTCGCCGGTGCTCAATCGGCGGCGACGACTTCCAACAACTCGTCACCAAAACGGTCGAGTTTGCGCGCGCCCATACCCGGAATACCGCGCAAATCCTCAATGGAATCGGGGCCGTTGCGAGCAATTTCCGCCAGCGTGGCATCGTGGAAGATGACGTAGGCCGGCACGCCGTCGCTTTTCGCCGTCTCCGTGCGCCAGGCGCGCAGGCGTTCCCAGCGGGCGCGCTCGCGCGGCCCCATGCCGATCGTCGGGTCGGCGCGCTCGCTGGTGCGGCCGGACGATTGGCGGGTACGCGTGGGCTTCACGTAGCGGCGCATCGTGACGCTCTGCTCGCTCTTCAACACGGCTTTGGCAGCCTCCGTCAGGACCAGCGAGCCGAAACCTTCGTGGTCGACGGTGAGGTAGCCGAAAGCGACCAGTTGGCGAAAGATGGCGCGCCATTCCGGCTCGCCGAGTGCCGCCCCGATCCCAAAGGTGGTGAGCTTCTCGTGGCCGCGTTGCAGGATCTTCTCGCTGCGGTTGCCGCGCAAAATATCGATCAGATGCCCGGCGCCGAAGTGAAAGCCACTCGCCCGCTGCGCCCGGAACACGCATGACAGCGCCATCTGCGCCTCCCGCGTCGCGTCCCATGTGTCGGCCGGCTCGATGCAGTTGTCGCAATTGCCGCACGGCTTGCTCGACTCGCCGAAGTACGCGAGCAGCCGCACCCGGCGGCAGTTCGCCGCTTCACACAGTCCGAGCAACGCGTCGAGCTTGCCGGTCTGCACGCGCTTATGCGCATCGTCTGCGTCGGACTCGTCGATCATCTTGCGCTGCTGCACGACGTCGCCCAGACCGTACGCCATCCACGCATTGGCCGGCATACCGTCGCGGCCGGCGCGCCCGGTTTCCTGGTAGTAACCTTCGACACTCTTCGGTAAATCGAGGTGAGCCACGAAGCGCACATCCGGCTTGTCGATGCCCATGCCGAACGCGATCGTCGCGCACATCACGATGCCCTCCTCGCGCTGGAACATCTCCTGATGCTTCTGGCGGATTTCGAACTCCATGCCGGCGTGGTACGGCAACGCGCGCATCCCCTTCTCTTTCAGCCACTCCGCTGTTTCTTCGACCTTGCGGCGCGACAGGCAATAGACAACGCCGGCGTCAGTCGTACCGTCTGGTTTCGAGTGTTCGGCGCGAATGAAGTCGAGCAGTTGCGTGCGTGCATTGTCCTTTTCGACGATGCGATAGCGGATGTTCGGACGATCGAAGCTGGATACAAAAATGCGCGCGTCATCGAGCGCGAGACGGTGAATGATTTCGTCGCGCGTAATCGCGTCGGCCGTCGCGGTGAGCGCTATGCGCGGTACGTTCGGAAAACGCTCGTGCAGCACCGACAATTGAATATATTCAGGACGGAAATCGTGACCCCATTGCGACACGCAATGCGCTTCGTCAATGGCGAACAGGCCGATGCGCGTGCGCTCGAGTAGCTCCTGGAAACGGGGCGTCATCAACCGTTCCGGCGCCACGTACAGCAGATCGATTTCGCCTTCGCGCAGTGCGCGCTCCGTGGCCATCGCCTCGGCGCTCGACAGCGTGGAATTCAGATACGCGGCCCTAACCCCCACCTCCTTCAGCGCAGCGACCTGGTCTTGCATCAGTGCGATCAGCGGCGACACGACGATCCCCGCTCCGCAGCCCGCTTCGCGCCGCACCAGCGACGGGATCTGATAGCACAACGATTTGCCGCCGCCCGTTGGCATCAGCACGAGGCAATCGCCGCCGCCGGCGACGTGTTCGACAATTTCGCCCTGCTGTCCTCGGAATGCGGGATAGCCAAAAACTTCGTTGAGGATTTCGAGCGGACGGGACATGAATAGGAGAGAAGCAGCGTGATGCCGGTGACACGAATTTTACCAACGCATTCGTGCTGCGCCCGCGCTTTGATGCAACGTTAGCCGTTCGGCCTACGAAACCACCGGGGAGCGCAAGGGAAAGCGGCGCATAAAAAAAGCCGCTCAGTCGAAACTGAGCGGCTTCGCTGGCTGGTGAGCCCAAGCGGCTTGCGCCGCCGGGACTTACTCGCCTGAGTGCTGCTGTTCGGCGGCCGGGGCTTCCGGCGTACCGAATTCGAACGACTCTTCCGCTGCGATCTGATCGAAACGCTCGCGGTCGGACAGTTCCTTGCTCTTGCGTGCCTTGTGGAACGCGAGACCCGTACCAGCCGGGATCAGACGACCAACGATCACGTTTTCCTTCAGCCCGCGCAGATCGTCGCGCTTGCCCATGATCGCCGCTTCGGTCAGCACGCGGGTCGTTTCCTGGAACGACGCCGCGGAGATGAACGAATCGGTCGACAGCGACGCCTTCGTGATACCGAGCAGCACGTTGTCGTAGGTTGCCGGGATCTTGCCTTCCGCCGCCATCCGGTCGTTCTCATCGAGCATATCCGAGCGCTCGACCTGCTCGCCCATGATGAAGCGCGTGTCACCGTTATCGACGATTTGCACACGGCGCAGCATCTGACGGACGATCACTTCAATGTGCTTGTCATTGATCTTCACGCCCTGCAGACGATACACGTCCTGCACTTCGTCAACGATGTAGCGCGCCAGCGCTTCGACGCCCTGCAAACGCAGAATGTCGTGCGGATCAGCCGGTCCGTCGACAATCATTTCGCCCTTGTTGACGACCTGACCATCGTGCACCAGAACCTGCTTTTCCTTCGCGATCAGGAACTCGTGCTGATTGCCTTCGAGGTCCGTGATAACGAGACGCTGCTTGCCCTTCGTGTCCTTACCGAACGACGTCGTGCCCGTGACTTCCGCCAGAATGCCGGCGTCCTTCGGCGAGCGCGCTTCGAACAGTTCGGCCACACGCGGCAGACCACCGGTAATGTCACGGGTCTTCTGCGACTCAACCGGGATACGTGCCAGCACTTCACCGACCTGCACCTGCTGACCGTCCTTCACGGTGATCAGAGCGCCGACCTGGAAGCCGATCTGCACCGAGTGCTCGGTGTTCGGGATCTTGACTTCTTCGCCGTTCGCGTCGAGCAGCTTGACCTGCGGACGCACCGTCTTCGATGCTTGCGAACCGCGGCGCTTCACGTCGATCACGACCAGCGTCGAGAGACCCGTCACGTCGTCGATCTGCTTGGCGACCGTCACGCCTTCTTCGACGTTTTCGAACTTCACCGTACCACCGTACTCGGTGATGATCGGACGCGTCATCGGATCCCACGTCGCCAGTTGCGTGCCGGCCTTGATCTGCGCGCCGTCCAGTTGCAACAGCGTCGCGCCGTACGGCACCTTGTGACGTTCACGCTCGCGACCGTGGTCGTCGGTGATCATCGCTTCGCCCGAACGCGAGATGACGATCTGCTCGCCCTTCGCGTTGGTGACGTAACGCATCGTTGCCGTGAAACGCACCGTACCGTTCGACTTCGCTTCAACCGACGAAGCCACTGCTGCACGCGATGCCGCACCACCGATGTGGAACGTACGCATCGTAAGCTGCGTGCCCGGTTCACCGATCGACTGAGCAGCGATCACGCCAACTGCCTCGCCGACGTTGACGGACGAGCCACGACCCAGATCGCGGCCATAGCAAGCTGCGCACAGACCGTAACGCGTTTCGCAAGTCAGCGGCGTACGCACGCGCACTTCGTCGATGCCGAGGCGTTCGATTTCTTCGACCGCGTCTTCGTCGAGCAACATGCCCGTTTCGTACAGCGTTTCCTGCGTTTCCGGATTGACGACGTCAGCCACCGTCACGCGACCGAGGATACGGTCACGCAGCGCTTCGACCACTTCACCGCCTTCGACCAATGCCTTCATGGCGACGCCGTTGGACGTACCGCAATCGTCCTCGACCACCACCAGATCCTGCGTCACGTCGACCAGACGGCGTGTCAGGTAACCCGAGTTTGCCGTCTTCAGCGCCGTATCAGCCAGACCCTTACGTGCACCGTGGGTCGAGATGAAGTACTGCAACACGTTCAGGCCTTCACGGAAGTTCGCCGTAATCGGCGTCTCGATGATCGAGCCGTCCGGCTTCGCCATCAGGCCACGCATACCGGCCAGCTGACGAATCTGAACTGCGGAACCACGAGCGCCCGAGTCCGCCATCATGTAGATGGAGTTGAACGATTCCTGACGCGTTTCGTTGCCGTCGCGATCCACAACCGGTTCCGTCGACAGTTGTTCCATCATCGCCTTGCCGACCGCTTCCGACGTTGCCGACCAGATGTCGACCACGTTGTTGTAGCGTTCTTGCGACGTGACGAGACCCGACATGTACTGACGGTCGTATTCCTTCACCTTCTTCGCGGCGTCGCCGACAATGGTTTCCTTTTGCGGCGGCACGAGCATGTCGTCGACGCAAATCGAAATACCAGCGCGCGTTGCCAGACGGAAACCCGATTGCATCAACTGGTCGGCGAAAATCACCGTTTCACGCAGACCGCACTTGCGGAATGCGGTGTTGATCAGACGCGAGATTTCCTTCTTCTTCAGCGGCTTGTTCAGCACCGAGAACGGCAGGCCCGGCGGAAGGATTTCCGACAGGATTGCGCGGCCGACGGTCGTCGCGTACAGCGAGATCTTCGGCACGAATGCCGGTGCGCCTTCCGACTTGTCGTCGTTGTGGACCATTTCCGTGATCCGCACATTGACGCGTGAAGCCAGCTCGACTTCCTTGTTCTCGTACGCACGCAGCACTTCCGACACGCCCGTGAACGACAGGCCTTCGCCCTTCGCATTCACGGCTTCGCGCGTCGCGTAGTACAGGCCGAGCACGATATCCTGCGACGGCACGATCGACGGATCGCCGTTGGCCGGGAACAGGATGTTGTTCGACGCCAGCATCAGCGTACGCGCTTCCATTTGCGCTTCGAGCGACAGCGGCACGTGCACAGCCATCTGGTCACCGTCGAAGTCGGCGTTGAACGCCGCGCAAACGAGCGGGTGCAGCTGGATAGCCTTACCTTCGATCAGCACCGGCTCGAAAGCCTGAATGCCAAGACGGTGCAGCGTCGGCGCACGGTTCAGCATGACCGGATGTTCGCGGATCACCTCTTCGAGGATGTCCCACACCACCGGCGTCTGGTTCTCGACTTCTTTCTTCGCAGCCTTGATGGTGGTAGCAACACCCATCACTTCGAGCTTGTTGAAGATGAACGGCTTGAACAGTTCGAGCGCCATCAGCTTCGGCAGACCGCACTGATGCAGCTTGAGCGTCGGGCCGACCACGATCACCGAACGGCCCGAGTAGTCAACGCGCTTACCGAGCAAGTTCTGACGGAAACGACCGCCCTTACCCTTGATCATGTCAGCGAGCGACTTCAGCGGACGCTTGTTCGCGCCGGTCATCGCCTTACCGCGACGGCCGTTGTCGAGCAGCGAATCGACGGCTTCCTGCAACATCCGCTTTTCGTTGCGAACGATGATTTCAGGCGCCTTCAGCTCGAGCAGACGCTTCAACCGGTTGTTACGGTTGATCACGCGGCGATACAGGTCGTTCAGGTCCGACGTCGCGAAGCGGCCGCCATCCAGCGGCACCAGCGGACGCAGTTCCGGCGGCAGCACCGGCAGCACTTCGAGGACCATCCAGTCTGGCTTGATGCCCGAACGCTGGAAAGCCTCGAGCACCTTCAGGCGCTTCGCGTACTTCTTGATTTTCGCTTCCGAACCCGTGTTCTTGAGTTCGGTGCGCAGCAACTCGACCTGTTCGTCGATGTTGATCGCGCGCAGCAGTTCGCGAACACCTTCTGCGCCCATCTCGGCGCGGAATTCGTCACCGTACTCTTCGACCTTGTTGTAGTAATCCTCTTCCGTCATGATCTGCCGCGCTTTCAGCGGCGTCATGCCCGGATCGATCACCACGTATGCTTCGAAGTACAGCACGCGTTCGATGTCGCGCAGCGTCATGTCGAGGACCATGCCCAGACGCGACGGCAGCGACTTCAGGAACCAGATGTGAGCGACCGGTGAGGCCAGCTCGATGTGACCCATCCGTTCGCGACGCACCTTCGCGAGCGTCACTTCGACGCCGCACTTTTCACAGATCACGCCACGGTGCTTCAGGCGCTTGTACTTGCCGCAAAGGCATTCGTAGTCTTTGATCGGTCCGAAAATCTTCGCGCAGAACAGACCATCGCGTTCCGGCTTGAACGTCCGGTAGTTGATGGTTTCCGGCTTCTTGACTTCACCGAACGACCACGAACGGATCTTGTCCGGCGAGGCCAGACCGATCTTGATCGCGTCAAAAACTTCAGGCTGTTGGACTTGCTTGAATAGATCGAGCAGAGCTTTCATTGCTTTCTCTCCGTAGTCCGATTAGTTGCGGTCGAGGTCGATGTCAATACCGAGCGAGCGGATTTCCTTCACGAGCACGTTGAAGGATTCCGGCATGCCGGCGTCGATTACGTGATCGCCCTTAACCAGGTTCTCATACACCTTGGTCCGGCCTGCCACGTCGTCCGACTTCACCGTCAGCATTTCTTGCAGCACGTACGATGCGCCGTACGCCTCGAGCGCCCACACTTCCATTTCACCGAAACGCTGGCCACCGAACTGCGCCTTACCGCCCAACGGCTGCTGCGTCACGAGCGAGTACGGACCCGTGGAACGCGCGTGCATCTTGTCGTCGACCAGGTGGTGCAGTTTCAGGTAGTGCATGTAGCCGACAGTCACCGTACGTTCGAACATCTCACCCGTGCGGCCGTCATACAGACGCACCTGGTTCTTCGACGGCGTCATGCCGAGGTTCTTCGCGATGTCGTCCGGGAATGCCAGATCCAGCGCGCGCGACATTTCTTCTTCCGTCGCACCGTCGAACACCGGCGTGGCAAACGGAACGCCTTCGCGCAGGTTCTTCGCCAGTTCGACGATTTCGTCGTCCGTGAAGCTGTCCAGCTCTTCAGCGCGACCCGACTCGTTGTAGATCTTGGTCAGGAATTCGCGCAGTTCAGCGATCTTCGCCTGACGCTGCAGCATTTCTGCAATACGCCAGCCGAGACCCTTCGCGGCCCAACCCAGATGCACTTCGAGAACCTGACCCACGTTCATCCGCGACGGCACGCCGAGCGGGTTCAGAACGACGTCAGCCGGACGGCCATCGGCCATGTACGGCATGTCTTCGATCGGAACGATCTTCGACACCACACCCTTGTTACCGTGACGGCCGGCCATCTTGTCGCCAGGCTGCAGACGACGCTTCACAGCCAGATACACCTTGACCATCTTCAGCACGCCCGGCGGCAGTTCGTCGCCCTGGGTGAGCTTCTTGCGCTTTTCTTCGAACGCCAGATCAAACTGGTGACGCTTCTGTTCGATCGAATCCTTGATCGCTTCGAGTTGTGCCGCTGCTTCTTCGTCCGCGAGGCGGATGTCGAACCAGTGGTAGTGGTCGAGATCTTCCAGGTAAGCCTGTTCGATCTTCGTACCCTTCGCGAGCTTCTTCGGACCGCCGTTCGCGACCTTGCCGGTCAGCATACGTGCAAGACGCTGGAATGCATCGCCTTCCACGATACGCAGCTGGTCGTTCAGGTCGAGGCGATAGCGCTTCAGTTCATCGTCGATGATCTGTTGCGCACGCTTGTCGCGCTGAATGCCTTCACGCGTGAACACTTGCACGTCGATCACGGTGCCGCTCATGCCCGACGGCACGCGCAGCGACGTGTCCTTCACGTCCGAAGCCTTTTCACCGAAGATCGCGCGCAGCAGCTTTTCTTCCGGCGTCAGCTGGGTTTCGCCCTTCGGCGTAACCTTACCGACCAGCACGTCGCCTGCTTCGACTTCAGCGCCGATGTAGACGATGCCCGACTCGTCGAGACGGCCAAGTTGCACTTCAGCCAGGTTCGAGATGTCGCGCGTGATTTCTTCCGGTCCGAGCTTCGTATCGCGAGCTACGACGTTCAGTTCTTCGATGTGGATCGACGTGTAGCGATCGTCAGCAACCACCTTCTCCGAGATCAAGATCGAATCTTCGAAGTTGTAGCCGTTCCACGGCATGAACGCGACCAGCATGTTCTGGCCGAGAGCCAATTCGCCGAGATCGGTCGATGCACCGTCAGCCAGCACGTCGCCACGCGACACGATGTCGCCGACCTTTACGATCGGACGCTGGTTGATGTTCGTGTTCTGGTTCGAACGCGTGTACTTGATCAGGTTGTAGATGTCCACGCCGACGTCACCAGCAACAGCTTCATCGTCGTTCACGCGAATCACCATACGGCCTGCGTCGACGTAATCGACGACACCACCGCGGAATGCCTGAACCGTCGTACCCGAGTCGACTGCCACCGTGCGTTCGATGCCCGTACCAACCACGGCCTTTTCAGGACGCAGACACGGCACAGCCTGACGCTGCATGTTCGAACCCATCAATGCGCGGTTCGCGTCATCGTGCTCGAGGAACGGAATCAGCGATGCCGCCACCGAGACGATCTGCGACGGCGCCACGTCCATGTACTGGATGCGGTCCGGCGTGACCATCAGCGTTTCGCCTGCTTCACGCGACGACACCAGTTCGTCGGTCAGCGAGCCATCGGCAGCAACCGCAGCGTTCGCCTGAGCGATCACGTAACGGCCTTCTTCGATCGCCGACAGGTAGTCGATCTGATCGGTCACCTTGCTGTCCACCACCTTGCGATACGGCGTTTCGAGGAAGCCGTATTCGTTCAGGTGCGCGTACAGTGCGAGCGAGTTGATCAGGCCGATGTTCGGACCTTCCGGCGTTTCAATCGGGCACACACGACCGTAGTGAGTCGGGTGCACGTCGCGGACTTCAAAGCCAGCGCGCTCACGCGTCAAACCGCCCGGGCCAAGAGCCGAAACACGGCGCTTGTGGGTGATTTCCGACAGCGGGTTGGTCTGGTCCATAAACTGCGACAGCTGCGACGAACCGAAGAACTCGCGAATCGCCGACGAAATCGGCTTCGAGTTGATCAGGTCGTGCGGCATCAGGTTTTCGCTTTCGGCCTGGCCGAGGCGTTCCTTCACAGCACGTTCGACACGCACGAGACCGGCGCGGAACTGGTTTTCCGCCAGTTCGCCGACGCAACGCACACGACGATTGCCCAAGTGGTCGATGTCGTCCACTTCGCCCTTGCCGTTACGCAGTTCGACCAGGATCTTGATCGTGGCGAGGATATCGTCGTCTTGCAGCGTCATCGGGCCGACGATTTCGTCGCGACCGACACGGCGGTTGAACTTCATACGACCCACCTTGGACAGGTCGTATGCGTCTTCGCTGTAGAACAGACGGTTGAACAACGCCTCGACCGCTTCTTCGGTCGGCGGTTCGCCCGGACGCATCATGCGGTAGATTGCGATGCGAGCGGCCATCTTGTCCGCGGTTTCGTCGATGCGCAGCGTCGACGAGATATACGGACCTTGATCCAGATCGTTCGTGTAGAGCGTCTGAATGTCTTTGATCTTCGATTCGCGGAGCTTTTCGAGGACGGTTTCGGTGATTTCGTCGTTCGCGTTAGCGATGACTTCGCCCGTGTCGCCGTCGACGACATTCTTCGCGAGCACGCGGCCGAGCAGATAGTCTTCCGGCACGGAGATGAACTTCGTCTTCGCGTTGTCGAGATCGCGAATGTGCTTGGCGTTGATCCGCTTGTCCTTCTGGACGATCACGTTGCCGTCACGATCCGTAATGTCGAAACGTGCGACTTCGCCACGCAGACGCTCCGGCACGAATTCCATCTGTGCGCCTTCCGGCATCAGCGTGAAATTGTCGAACACGAAGAAGTTTGCGAGGATCTGTTCCGGCGTCAGGCCAATTGCCTTCAGCAGGATCGTGACCGGCATCTTGCGACGGCGGTCGACGCGGAAATACAGTACGTCCTTCGGATCGAATTCGAAGTCGAGCCACGAACCGCGGTAAGGAATGATACGTGCCGAGAACAGGAGCTTGCCCGAGCTGTGCGTCTTGCCCTTGTCGTGTTCGAAGAACACGCCGGGCGAACGGTGCAGCTGCGAAACGATCACACGTTCCGTGCCGTTGATGACGAACGAACCTGTCGGCGTCATGAGCGGAATTTCGCCCATGTACACTTCCTGTTCCTTCACCTCCTTGACGACCGGCTTGCTCGGCGATTCCTTGTCGAGCAGCACCAGACGCACTTTCGCACGCAGTGCCGAGCAGTACGTCAAACCGCGCTGCTGACATTCCTTGATGTTGAATGCCGGCGGCGACAGCATGTAGCTGACGAACTCTAGACGAGCGAACCCGTTATGCGAAACAATCGGGAAAACGGATGTGAACGCAGCTTGCAGGCCTTCCGGCTTGCGCTGTGTGGACGACGTGTCTGCTTGCAGAAACGTGCTGAATGATTCAAGCTGGGTAGCCAGCAGGAAAGGTACTTGGTGAACGATGGGGCGCTTCGCAAAACTCTTGCGAATGCGCTTCTTCTCGGTGAAGGAATATTGCATACGATCTCCGAATCACGGCGGGCATTGTTGTCGAGGCAGGATACCTTGATGAGACAACCCGAGTGTTCACCGACTGAGACCCGATGGCCGTCCGATGGCTTGAACGAGCCTAGAAGCTTGGTGGTTGGCCGCTACCAACCGCTGGCTGACGGCAGCGGATGCCTGTGTTGCCCGCTGCCCGACCAAACTTGCCTTCTGCAGTCGCTTCAGAAGACAAAGAAAAACGCCGGTCAATATTCCCGATAGGCGATTTTCTTTGGCTTCTGGGACCCCGTCTTTGCCGAAATCGGCTGGCAAAAACGTGGTTCCCACAAAGCACAAAAAGGCCGGCGGTGGAAAACCGCCAGCCTTCGCACAACGCGCCGAAACTTACTTGATTTCAGCCTTCGCGCCGGCTTCTTCCAACTTCTTCTTCGCTTCTTCAGCAGCAGCCTTCGGTACCGATTCCTTAACAGGCTTCGGTGCACCGTCGACCAGGTCCTTCGCTTCCTTGAGGCCGAGACCCGTCAGTTCACGAACAGCCTTAATGACCGAAACCTTGTTCGCGCCGACTTCCGTCAGGTTGACCGTGAATTCGGTTTGCTCTTCAGCAGCAGCAGCAGCGCCGCCGCCTGCCGGGCCTGCCACAGCCACAGCAGCTGCCGACACGCCAAACTTTTCTTCGAACGCCTTAACCAGCTCGTTCAGTTCCAGAACCGACATCGAGCCTACGGCTTCGAGGATGTCTTCTTTTGCGATTGCCATTTGAAATACTCCTAAATTGAATTCGGATACAGCCAGCGATCAATTACGCTCGACCGAAGTGCGTTACGCAGCGGTTTCTTCGCCTTGTTTCTTTTCTGCCAGCGCGGCCAGAGCGCGCGCAAAGCCGGAAACAGGTGCCTGCATAACGAACAACAGCTTGGAGAGCAGCTCTTCGCGGCTCGGGATGTTTGCCAGCGCTTGCACGCCAGCCTTGTCCATCACCTTGCCTTCGTAGGAACCAGCCTTGATGACCAACTTGTCATTGCTTTTGCTGAAGTCATTGACGACCTTTGCAGCAGCAATTGCATCTTCCGAGATGCCGTAGATCAGGGGGCCAGTCATCTGCTCTGCCAGCGGAGCAAACGGGGTACCTTCGACAGCGCGACGCGCCAACGTGTTTTTCAACACGCGAAGGTAAACCTGTTGCTCACGCGCTTTCGCGCGCAGCTTGGTCAGATCGCCAACCGCGATTCCACGATACTCAGCCAGAACCACGGTCTGGGCTTTCGCGACTTGCGCGGCAACCTCAGCGACCACAGCCTGCTTGCTTTCTTTGTTGAGTGGCACGGTTAACCTCCAGATTCGATACACGCAGCGTGCGCCTTGTGTACCGCGTTCAATAACGGCGTCCGACCAGTCAGGAGTATTTCGACCGCCTGAAACCCACATTGCTGCAGATATCAACCGGCTTCATCACTACAAAACCTTTTCGGGTTCGCCATCTGCGTTGGCTTTACATTAAGGGCGCGCCTACCTGCTGCGTGCCCGCCAACGGTCTTTGACAACCGGTCGCTCGATGCAAATTGCCATCTTGCGACCGCCCAAAGCCCATAAAACCGCCTCGATTCACATCGAGGCGATGAAATTTATTACTGTGCTGCGAGCGATGCCTGATCGACGCGAACGCCGACACCCATCGTGCTCGACAGTGCAACCTTGCGCAGGTACACACCCTTGCTCGTTGCCGGCTTCGCCTTTTGCAGCGCGTCGACGAGAGCGTTCAGGTTGCTACGCAGAGCCGTCGGCTCGAACGAAGCGCGGCCAATGGTGGCGTGAATGATACCGGCCTTGTCGACACGGAATTGCACTTGACCAGCCTTGGCATTCTTGACAGCAGTCGCGACGTCCGGCGTAACCGTGCCAACCTTCGGGTTCGGCATCAGGCCGCGCGGGCCGAGGATCTGACCGAGCGTACCGACAACGCGCATCGTGTCCGGCGAAGCGATCACGATGTCGAAGTCCAGCTTGCCAGCCTTGACTTGTTCAGCCAGGTCTTCCATACCAACGACTTCTGCGCCAGCTGCACGGGCCTGTTCAGCCTTTTCGCCTTGTGCGAACACTGCCACGCGAACCGACTTACCAGTACCAGCCGGCAGCACGACCGAGCCGCGAACCACTTGGTCCGACTTCTTCGCGTCGATGCCGAGTTGCACTGCAACGTCGATCGACTCGTCGAACTTGGCGCTTGCGCATTCCTTCACGAGCGACAGAGCTTCGTCGATCGCGTACAGCTTTTGACGATCAACCTTGGCTGCAAATGCTTGCAGACGCTTTGAAAGCTTAGCCATTTACACGCCCTCCACGGTGATGCCCATCGAGCGGGCGCTACCAGCGATCGTACGAACCGCTGCGTCCAGATCAGCTGCCGTCAGATCGGGCATCTTGGTCTTGGCGATGTCTTCAGCTTGAGCACGGGTGATCTTGCCGACCTTGTCGGTATGCGGCTTGGCCGAACCCTTGTCGATCTTCGCTGCCTTCTTGATCAGAACCGTAGCCGGCGGCGTCTTCAGAACGAACGTGAAGCTCTTGTCCGCAAACGCTGTAATCACGACCGGAATCGGCAGACCCGGCTCCAGTGCTTGAGTCTGGGCGTTAAACGCCTTGCAGAACTCCATGATGTTCAGGCCGCGTTGGCCCAGTGCCGGACCGACCGGCGGCGACGGGTTGGCTTTACCTGCAGGAATCTGCAGCTTGATAAAGCCGATGATTTTCTTTGCCATTTTGAAAACCTCTTAGGAACGCCAGCTAGGTACAAGCGGACATTCAGTGAGTAGTAGCGCGCGTTCGCCGAAAAGCAGACTACTTACGCTCCTCAACGGCCATTACGCGGACCGTAAGCGCGAAATACGGAACGCACCGACTGGTGCGCCCCGTGGAATTCTGGATTACAACTTTTCGACCTGGCCGAATTCCAGCTCGACCGGCGTTGCGCGGCCGAAGATCGTAACGGAAACACGGACGCGCGACTTTTCGTAGTTCACTTCTTCGACGCTGCCATTGAAATCCGTGAACGGACCGTCCTTCACCCGCACCATCTCGCCTACTTCGAACAGGGTCTTCGGACGCGGTTTTTCCACGCCTTCCTGCATTTGCGACATGATCTTCTCGACTTCCCGCGGGGAAATCGGGCTCGGACGATTACGCGCACCGCCCACGAAACCCGTCACCTTTGCCGTGTTTTTTACAAGGTGCCACGTTTCGTCTGTCATTTCCATTTCCACGAGGACGTAGCCCGGGAAGAAACGACGCTCGGTCACCGATTTGTGACCGCCTTTCACCTCGACCACTTCTTCAGTCGGAACGAGGATTTGACCAAATTGGTCTTGCATGCCAGCACGTTCGATGCGCTCCTGAAGCGCACGTTGCACGCTCTTCTCCATGCCGGAGTAGGCGTGCACCACATACCAACGCTTGCCGCTCGGGGATGCCGGAGTATCGCTCATATCATTTCCAACCCAGAATCACCGAGAAAATCGCCCATTCAATGGATTTATCGCTAACCCAAAGAAAGATCGCCATCACGAACACGAAGCCGAACACTACGAGCGTTGTCTGGGTGGCCTCTTTACGAGTCGGCCAAACAACCTTGCGAACTTCCTTGTACGAGTCTTTGGCGAAAGCGATGAAACCCTTGCCAGGCGCGGAGAGAAGACCGACTGCAACACCCGCGATAGCGCCAACAGCCAAGGCGGCTCCGCGGACGTACCATTCCTGGCCGCTGAGCCAGAAGAACCCCACGAACCCGGCCAAGACCAACAATACGCCCGCGACGAGCATCAGCTTGTCGCCGGATGTATTTACAGTTTCGACGGAAGGATTCGCCATAACACCTTAACGAAGCACCCTATACGGTGCGAGAGTTGGCAGGGGCAGAGGGAATCGAACCCCCAACCTTCGGTTTTGGAGACCGACGCTCTGCCAGTTGAGCTATACCCCTAAACCATTTTGGGGTTGACGACACCGCCAACCCCGAAACTACCGATCAACGAGAACTTTCTGGCGTTACTCGAGGATCTTGGCAACCACACCTGCGCCGACCGTACGGCCGCCTTCGCGGATTGCGAAGCGCAGACCTTCTTCCATCGCGATCGGGTTGATCAGCTTCACCGTGATCGACACGTTGTCGCCCGGCATGACCATTTCCTTGTCCTTCGGCAACTCGATCGAGCCCGTCACGTCCGTCGTACGGAAGTAGAACTGCGGACGATAGTTGTTGAAGAACGGCGTGTGACGGCCGCCTTCGTCCTTGCTCAGCACATACACTTCAGCCGTGAAGTGCGTGTGCGGGTTGATCGAGCCCGGCTTCGCCAGAACCTGACCACGCTCCACGTCTTCACGCTTCGTGCCGCGCAGCAGGATACCCACGTTGTCGCCTGCCTGACCCTGGTCGAGCAGCTTGCGGAACATTTCCACGCCCGTGCACGTCGTCTTCACCGTCGGCTTGATACCGACGATTTCGATTTCTTCGCCAACCTTCACCACGCCGCGCTCAACGCGACCCGTCACCACCGTGCCGCGACCCGAGATCGAGAACACGTCTTCCACCGGCATCAGGAACGAGCCGTCAACTGCGCGCTCCGGCGTCGGGATGTACGTGTCCAGCGCATCGGCCAGATTCATGATCGCCACTTCGCCCAGCTCGCCCGCGTCGCCTTCCAGCGCCAGCTTGGCCGAACCCTTGATGATCGGCGTGTCGTCGCCCGGGAAGTCGTACTTCGACAGAAGTTCACGAACTTCCATCTCGACGAGCTCCAGCAGCTCAGCGTCGTCCACCATGTCGCACTTGTTCAGGAACACGATGATGTACGGAACGCCAACCTGACGCGCCAGCAGGATGTGCTCACGCGTTTGCGGCATCGGGCCGTCTGCAGCCGAACACACCAGGATCGCGCCGTCCATCTGCGCTGCGCCCGTGATCA
This sequence comes from Paraburkholderia caffeinilytica, assembly GCF_003368325.1. NCBI lineage: Bacteria > Pseudomonadati > Pseudomonadota > Betaproteobacteria > Burkholderiales > Burkholderiaceae > Paraburkholderia > Paraburkholderia caffeinilytica. Next base: position 1,835,142 of record NZ_CP031467.1, read on the forward strand.
TGTTCTTCACATAGTCAGCGTGGCCCGGGCAGTCGACGTGTGCGTAGTGGCGGTTAGCCGTTTCGTACTCGACGTGTGCCGTGTTGATCGTGATACCACGCGCCTTTTCTTCCGGCGCCGCGTCGATCTGGTCATACGCCTTTGCTTCGCCGCCAAACTTCTTGGTCAGCACCGTCGTGATCGCTGCCGTCAGCGTGGTCTTGCCGTGGTCAACGTGACCGATCGTGCCGACGTTCACGTGCGGCTTGGTCCGCTCAAACTTACCCTTGGCCATTTTCGACTCCTAAGAGGATTTATCCGTACGTTGCGCCGCGCGCAAACAATCACCGAGTACTTCTGGTGCCCATGGGCAGGATCGAACTGCCGACCTCTCCCTTACCAAGGGAGTGCTCTACCACTGAGCCACATGGGCGCTACTTCTTTGTTACTGGAGCGGGTGAAGGGAATCGAACCCTCGTCGTAAGCTTGGAAGGCTTCTGCTCTACCATTGAGCTACACCCGCAAGGATCCATGGATTCCCAACTACTGCTACAGCTTGCATTCTGGTGGAGGAGGTTGGATTCGAACCAACGTAGGCGTAAGCCAACAGATTTACAGTCTGCCCCCTTTAGCCACTCGGGCACCCCTCCGCAGAGAACTGATGATTATGAGGGAACAACCGCTTGCTGTCAAGGCTTGCTTGACCGTTCCAAACTCATAGCTCTCACTTATATGGTGATTCCAGCCCCGACCGTAAACGCAGAAACCCCACCGTTTCGGGGTGGGGTTTCTGCTGCTGCTGGGGAGCCTGACGATTACCTACTTTCACACGGGAATCCGCACTATCATCGGCGTGGAGTCGTTTCACGGTCCTGTTCGGGATGGGAAGGGGTGGGACCGACTCGCTATGGTCATCAGGCATGACTTGTTGCCGTACTGCCTTTGGGCAATACAGCCAATCTGGAAGAAGTAGTTTCTGGTGATGCTCACCAGAGGGAGTTGTGTTGTTCGAGGCACAACATCGATCTCTCAACCGTGTGTGGTCTGCATAAGACCCTGCGCGTGGCGCAGGGTGGGGCATCCATAAGTGCTGAAGCACTAACGGCTGCCGACACACACCTGTTATAGGATCAAGCCTTACGGGCAATTAGTATCAGTTAGCTTAACGCATTACTGCGCTTCCACACCTGACCTATCAACGTCCTGGTCTTGAACGACCCTTCAAGGGGCTCGAAGCCCCGGGGATATCTCATCTTAAGGCGAGTTTCCCGCTTAGATGCTTTCAGCGGTTATCTCTTCCGAACATAGCTACCCGGCGATGCCACTGGCGTGACAACCGGTACACCAGAGGTTCGTCCACTCCGGTCCTCTCGTACTAGGAGCAGCCCCCTTCAAATATCCAGCGCCCACGGCAGATAGGGACCAAACTGTCTCACGACGTTTTAAACCCAGCTCACGTACCTCTTTAAATGGCGAACAGCCATACCCTTGGGACCGGCTACAGCCCCAGGATGAGATGAGCCGACATCGAGGTGCCAAACACCGCCGTCGATATGAACTCTTGGGCGGTATCAGCCTGTTATCCCCAGAGTACCTTTTATCCGTTGAGCGATGGCCCTTCCATACAGAACCACCGGATCACTATGACCTGCTTTCGCACCTGCTCGACTTGTCGGTCTCGCAGTTAAGCACGCTTATGCCATTGCACTATCAGCACGATTTCCGACCGTACCTAGCGTACCTTCGTACTCCTCCGTTACACTTTGGGAGGAGACCGCCCCAGTCAAACTGCCTACCATGCACTGTCCCCGACCCGGATCACGGGCCAAGGTTAGAACCTCAAACAAACCAGGGTGGTATTTCAAGGACGGCTCCACGCAGACTGGCGTCCACGCTTCATAGCCTCCCACCTATCCTACACAGATCGGTTCAAAGTCCAATGCAAAGCTACAGTAAAGGTTCATGGGGTCTTTCCGTCTAGCCGCGGGGAGATTGCATCATCACAAACACTTCAACTTCGCTGAGTCTCGGGAGGAGACAGTGTGGCCATCGTTACGCCATTCGTGCAGGTCGGAACTTACCCGACAAGGAATTTCGCTACCTTAGGACCGTTATAGTTACGGCCGCCGTTTACCGGGACTTCAATCAAGAGCTTGCACCCCATCATTTAATCTTCCGGCACCGGGCAGGCGTCACACCCTATACGTCCACTTTCGTGTTTGCAGAGTGCTGTGTTTTTATTAAACAGTCGCAGCCACCAGTTTATTGCAACCCCTTCACCCTCCTGGCGCAGGCCAGTCAGGCTACAGGGGCGTACCTTATCCCGAAGTTACGGTACCAATTTGCCGAGTTCCTTCTCCCGAGTTCTCTCAAGCGCCTTAGAATACTCATCTCGCCCACCTGTGTCGGTTTGCGGTACGGTCCTGTTAAACTGAAGCTTAGAGGCTTTTCTTGGAACCACTTCCGATTGCTTCGTCGCCTAAGCGACTGGCCTCGCACCCTTGAATTCCGCGCCCGGATTTGCCTGAGCGCCTTCTCCAATGCAAGGACCGGGACTTCCAACACCCGGACAACCTTCCGCGATCCGTCCCCCCATCGCATTTAACAATGGTGCAGGAATATTAACCTGCTTCCCATCAGCTACGCATTTCTGCCTCGCCTTAGGGGCCGACTCACCCTACGCCGATGAACGTTGCGTAGGAAACCTTGGGCTTACGGCGAGGGGGCCTTTCACCCCCTTTATCGCTACTCATGTCAGCATTCGCACTTCCGATACCTCCAGCACACTTTCCAGTGCACCTTCGCAGGCTTACGGAACGCTCTCCTACCATGCACATTACTGTGCATCCGCAGCTTCGGTATATGGCTTAGCCCCGTTACATCTTCCGCGCAGGACGACTCGATCAGTGAGCTATTACGCTTTCTTTAAAGGATGGCTGCTTCTAAGCCAACCTCCTGACTGTTTTAGCCTTCCCACTTCGTTTCCCACTTAGCCATATTTGGGGACCTTAGCTGGCGGTCTGGGTTGTTTCCCTCTTGACACCGGACGTTAGCACCCGATGTCTGTCTCCCGTGATTGCACTCTTCGGTATTCGGAGTTTGCTATGGCGTAGTAATCCGCAATGGACCCCACAACCATGACAGTGCTCTACCCCCGAAGGTGATACACGAGGCACTACCTAAATAGTTTTCGGAGAGAACCAGCTATTTCCAGGTTTGTTTAGCCTTTCACCCCTATCCACAGCTCATCCCCTAACTTTTCAACGTTAGTGGGTTCGGACCTCCAGTACGTGTTACCGCACCTTCATCCTGGCCATGGATAGATCACCTGGTTTCGGGTCTACACCCAGCGACTGAACGCCCTGTTCGGACTCGCTTTCGCTACGCCTGCCCTAATCGGTTAAGCTTGCCACTGAATGTAAGTCGCTGACCCATTATACAAAAGGTACGCCGTCACCCCTTGCGAGGCTCCGACTGTTTGTATGCATGCGGTTTCAGGATCTGTTTCACTCCCCTCCCGGGGTTCTTTTCGCCTTTCCCTCACGGTACTGGTTCACTATCGGTCGATCACGAGTATTTAGCCTTGGAGGATGGTCCCCCCATCTTCAGACAGGATTTCACGTGTCCCGCCCTACTTGTCGTACACCCAGTTCTTTCATAATGTTTTCGCCTACAGGGCTATCACCTGCTATGGCCGCACTTTCCAGAGCGTTCGGCTAACACTACAAATAAAGAGTACAGGCTGGTCCCATTTCGCTCGCCACTACTCTGGGAATCTCGGTTGATTTCTTTTCCTGCGGTTACTTAGATGTTTCAGTTCACCGCGTTCGCTTCACGTAGCCTATGTATTCAGCTACGGATGACCCATACGGGCCGGGTTTCCCCATTCGGATATCGGTGGATCAAAGCTCGTTTGCCAGCTCCCCACCGCTTTTCGCAGGCTACCGCGTCCTTCATCGCCTGTGATCGCCAAGGCATCCACCACATGCACTTGTTCGCTTGACCCTATAACGGGTGTGTCTCTGCATCATTCTCTGGGAATGATGCGTTCGCCACCACCGCTACAGGTTGAGTATTCGTGTTGCGCCGTATTCCAAAGCAATCTTTCGATCACCTTTTCATACATTGATACAATCACAACCCTGATTCACCTACTCGAATACCCATCTCTAAGTATCCTTTCGTGAATCTCTTTACTACTTCTTCCTGATTGTTAAAGAACGACAGCCGATATCGCAGTTGCTATAACCGCGTATCACTCTGACTGGCTCAATCGCCAATGCAAAACCCTCTGCTTTTTTACTTCAGCAGAACGCTGCGCATTGAAGATTGGTGGAGGATGACGGGATCGAACCGACGACCCCCTGCTTGCAAAGCAGGTGCTCTCCCAGCTGAGCTAATCCCCCAGTCATGCACAGACCATCATCACACTTCGGGGTTCATCGACCAGCGCAGCCATCGCAGACAAGACAATGGTGGGTCTGGATGGATTCGAACCATCGACCCCCGCCTTATCAAGACGGTGCTCTAACCGACTGAGCTACAGACCCCTCAGTCTGTCTGACTTACTGTCTGATTTCACAGCCGATAAGCGTGAGCGCTCAACGCATTGACACGTTAGCTCGAGAAAGGAGGTGATCCAGCCGCACCTTCCGATACGGCTACCTTGTTACGACTTCACCCCAGTCATGAATCCTACCGTGGTGACCGTCCTCCTTGCGGTTAGACTAGCCACTTCTGGTAAAACCCACTCCCATGGTGTGACGGGCGGTGTGTACAAGACCCGGGAACGTATTCACCGCGGCATGCTGATCCGCGATTACTAGCGATTCCAGCTTCACGCACCCGAGTTGCAGAGTGCGATCCGGACTACGATCGGTTTTCTGGGATTGGCTCCACCTCGCGGCTTGGCGACCCTCTGTTCCGACCATTGTATGACGTGTGAAGCCCTACCCATAAGGGCCATGAGGACTTGACGTCATCCCCACCTTCCTCCGGTTTGTCACCGGCAGTCTCCCTAGAGTGCTCTTGCGTAGCAACTAGGGACAAGGGTTGCGCTCGTTGCGGGACTTAACCCAACATCTCACGACACGAGCTGACGACAGCCATGCAGCACCTGTGTTATGGCTCCCTTTCGGGCACTCCCACCTCTCAGCAGGATTCCATACATGTCAAGGGTAGGTAAGGTTTTTCGCGTTGCATCGAATTAATCCACATCATCCACCGCTTGTGCGGGTCCCCGTCAATTCCTTTGAGTTTTAATCTTGCGACCGTACTCCCCAGGCGGTCAACTTCACGCGTTAGCTACGTTACCAAGCCAATGAAGGCCCGACAACTAGTTGACATCGTTTAGGGCGTGGACTACCAGGGTATCTAATCCTGTTTGCTCCCCACGCTTTCGTGCATGAGCGTCAGTATTGGCCCAGGGGGCTGCCTTCGCCATCGGTATTCCTCCACATCTCTACGCATTTCACTGCTACACGTGGAATTCTACCCCCCTCTGCCATACTCTAGCCCGCCAGTCACAAATGCAGTTCCCAGGTTAAGCCCGGGGATTTCACATCTGTCTTAGCGGACCGCCTGCGCACGCTTTACGCCCAGTAATTCCGATTAACGCTTGCACCCTACGTATTACCGCGGCTGCTGGCACGTAGTTAGCCGGTGCTTATTCTTCCGGTACCGTCATCCCCCCACCATATTAGGGCGGAGGTTTTCTTTCCGGACAAAAGTGCTTTACAACCCGAAGGCCTTCTTCACACACGCGGCATTGCTGGATCAGGGTTGCCCCCATTGTCCAAAATTCCCCACTGCTGCCTCCCGTAGGAGTCTGGGCCGTGTCTCAGTCCCAGTGTGGCTGGTCGTCCTCTCAGACCAGCTACAGATCGTCGCCTTGGTAGGCCTTTACCCCACCAACTAGCTAATCTGCCATCGGCCGCCCCTGTAGCGGGAGGTCCTAAGATCCCCCCCTTTCCTCCGTAGAGCGTATGCGGTATTAATCCGGCTTTCGCCGGGCTATCCCCCACTACAGGACACGTTCCGATGTATTACTCACCCGTTCGCCACTCGCCACCAGACCGAAGTCCGTGCTGCCGTTCGACTTGCATGTGTAAGGCATGCCGCCAGCGTTCAATCTGAGCCAGGATCAAACTCTTCAGTTCAAACCTGTTACTGTTTTTCGGTCTCTTCCGAGACCGGTCGCTCACTCAACGTACTGACGAATGATTAATCTGTCTCTCGACAGAAAAACCTTCCTTTCATTACTGTGTGAGACTTGATACTTTCGCTTTGCGCCAGACCCCGAAGGGCCCGGCTCACGTCGCGCATCAAGCGCCCACACTTATCGGCTGTTAGTTTTTAAAGATCAATTACGCATCCACCACCAAAACCGCACCAGGTCACACCCATCACCACCCGGCACCGCTTCGTTCTGCGTCGCTGCATCAGCAGCAGAGAAACGAGATTATGAAGACTCTTTTTCGTTTCGTCAACAACATTTTTTTCGCTTTCGCTTAAAACCTCGTTGACGCTACGGCCGCTGGTTTCCGCCGCGGCCCTCGTTCGCAAACGAGGAGGCGAACTATAGGCGAACATCAGCCATGTGACAAGAGTTTGACGAAAATCTTTTTTTGGCGACTCACTTCCTGGTTGAATTCACCAAAGCAGCCACCGGAATTGCTTCCGCCATTGCGGCGTACCCGGTGTCGCTGGGATGGATATGGTCACCACTGTCAAAGGCTCGCTGCAGGCGATTCTGTTGTGCCGGGTCGCGCAGCGCGGCGTCGAAGTCGACAACGCCGTCGAAAGCGTGGCTGGTTCGAATCCACTGGTTGACCGCAAGCCGGATAGTCTCCCGCGGCGCAGGCAGCGACGCCGGCGTCAACGTTGCGCCGAACACCTTCACGCCGCGGCGCCGTGCATCCGCAATCACGCGCTGGTAGCCGGCAATCAGATCGGCAGCTGTCACCGACGTATGCGGGAAGTCGCAATCGAGGCCACTACGAGCCGGCATCTCCGCGAAGTTGATGTCATTGACGCCGATCAGCAGAATCGCCGTCTTGACGCCCGGGCGTTCCAGCACGTCCCGCTCGAACCGGCGGACGAGCGCGTCACCGTAGCAGGGCGAGTCGCTCAGCAAGCGATTGCCGCTGATGCCAAGATTAACGATCGCCGTCGAGTGGTCACCCGTGCCGGCGAACCGGCGAGCCAGCGCGTCCGGCCAGCGTCGGTTCTGATTCAGGCTCGAACGCATGCCGTCGGTGATCGAATCGCCGATCGCGGCGACGGCGGCAGATGACAGCGCATCCACCGACAACCCCGTCACCCACACATATTGCGTGAACCGGCCACGAAACGAATCGGCGGAAGCATCGGCCGTGTGATTACCCGGTGAGGAAACGTAGTTCAGTTGATTCGAGACGCGATGCCACGCCACGATCCGCTGTTCAGGTCCCATGAATGCACTGATCGCATAAGGCGCACCTTCGGTGATGTCGACAGCAACCGGGTCGCTGTCCAACTCCCCACCCGCAGGTACGCTCACCGAGCTTTTGCCGCCAAACGTTACGCGCGCGTCACCATTGCCCAGCGCTGCCGCGCCGCCGACCGAGCGCGCAATGCGCAACTCCTCGATGACGAGCGCCGTCTTGCCGTACTCGTTGCTGAGATGGATTCGAGCGGATTTGCCGGACAACGTTGGATAGACGATCTGGCGGACCGTTCGCCCAGCTACCTCTGGGGCGCGATATAAGGGCGGCAAATCCGGCCGCTGCGGGATGGGTTGCAACGCCGTCGCCCATGCCGTGACCCAGTGCGACGGGGTGTCGGCGGCAAAAACAGTCGAGGAAACAGCGAATTGGCAAAGCAGCGCCGCGCCACATGCGGCAGCCAGGGTGCGAATGGTCATTCGGGCGGTCAGTTCGAGGCGAAACGTGCATTGTGCCCGATCGCCATGGCCGCCGCGGCTGACCGTTCGAACGCCACCGTGCGGCCACCCACGCCCGGTATCAAGGCTGCCGAATCGAACGTGCCGCGAGAAGCGTTGGGTATCGGGTGATATCGTTCACAGCCTGACGTATTCAGCCCGCCCGACACTAAAGTCCCCACCCAAAACTCTAAGCGCGACGTCCGCGAAGCAGCCATTCGGGCCGGGAGGACACAGCACGCTCACGTCAGGCCGTCCGCGCCACCGCCGCCCCGTGAAACGTAGACGGATTGCTTATCAGGCCGCCGCCGGAACCCCAATCATCTTCAGCGCGAGCGCTTCCGCCACTTCGATCCCGTCGATGGCCGCCGAGTAAATTCCACCGGCATACCCCGCGCCCTCGCCGGCCGGATACAGGCCCTCGACATTCATGCTCTGATAGTCATCCCGGCGACGCACACGAATCGGCGACGACGTTCTCGTCTCGACGCCCGTCAGCACCGCGTCATGCATGGCAAAACCGGCAATCTTCTTGTCCATCTGCGGCAACGCTTCTCTGATCGCCTCGATCACGTAATCCGGCAGCGCCTTGCTGAGATCGGTCGGATGCACGCCCGGTTTGTACGACGGCACCACCGAACCCAGCGACGTAGACGGCCGCCCGGCAATAAAGTCACCGACCAGCTGGCCCGGCGCCATATAGTTACCGCCGCCCAGTTCGAACGCCCGCTCCTCCCATTTGCGCTGGAACGCGATGCCGGCGAGCGGGCCACCCGGATAATCGTTCGGCGTAATGCCGACGACAATCCCTGCATTGGCGTTGCGCTCGGCCCGCGAATACTGACTCATGCCGTTGGTCACCACGCGGCCGGGCTCGGAGGTTGCCGCGACCACCGTGCCGCCAGGACACATGCAGAAGCTATAAACGGTGCGCCCGTTGCTGCAGTGGTGCACGACCTTATAGTCGGCAGCGCCCAGTTGCTTGTGGCCTGCGAACTTGCCGAAACGGCTGCGATCGATTAACCCCTGCGGATGTTCGATCCGGAAACCGAGCGAAAACGGCTTCGCTTCGATATAGACGCCGCGGTCGCTCAGCATCTGGAAGGTGTCGCGCGCACTATGGCCGACCGCCAGCACGACGTAGTCACAGCGCAAATGCTCCCCTGTCGACAGCTTGAGTCCACGCACCTTGCCCTGATCGATTTCGATATCGTCGACCCGCGTCTCGAAGCGCACCTCGCCGCCCAGCTCGTGAATAGTCGCACGCATCTTTTCGACCATGCTGACGAGACGGAACGTGCCGATATGCGGCCGGCTCAGATAAAGAATGTCCTCGGGCGCGCCCGCGCGGACGAATTCATCGAGCACCTTGCGGCCATAGTGTTTCGGATCCTTGATCTGGCTGTAAAGCTTGCCGTCCGAGAACGTGCCCGCGCCGCCTTCGCCAAACTGCACGTTCGACTCAGGATTGAGCACTGACTTGCGCCACAGCCCGAAAGTATCCTTGGTGCGCTCGCGCACGGCCTTGCCGCGCTCGAGAATGATCGGACGAAAACCCATCTGGGCGAGGATCAGCCCGGCAAACAGCCCGCACGGCCCCATGCCGATCACGACCGGGCGCGGAGCACTCAGTTGCGCCGGTGCTTTGGCGACAAAGCGGTAGGCCATGTCCGGAGTCACAGCGCAGTGCGGCACGTCGGCAAGCCGCTTGAGCACGGCCGCTTCATCCTCCACCTCGACGTCGACGATGTAGGTGAGCTTGATGTCGGCGCGCTTGCGCGCGTCGTGCGCGCGGCGGAACACGGTGTATCGGATGAGCCCGTCCTCACTCACGCCGAGTTCAGCGAGGCGCGCGCGCACGGCGGCTTCGAGAACGCTATCGGGATGATCGAGCGGGAGTTTGATTTCGCTTAGACGTAACATGAGTACCGGGGGATGCATGAAGGCCGCAAATCGCGGCCAATTCGCAATTTTATAGGTTATGTGTCGGCGCGGGGCGGCTACGCTCGCGAAACGCCTCGGCGGCCAACCCAAGGTCTCCCTATCGGTAAGCGTCGTTCGTCTCAAAAAATTTATTAACCGACCGGTCGGTTGATTTATACTGCGCAAACACAGACAACTTCCGCTGAGAGCGTCCCCATGTATACGCAATCCCTGGATATTCCCGGTCATGCCACCCCGCTCGACGCGGCAGCGAGTTCGCCCGAACAGGCGCAATTCGATGCGGTCATGACCGCCGACGGCAAGATCGAAGCGCAAGACTGGATGCCTGAGGCCTACCGTAAGACGTTGATCCGGCAAATCTCGCAGCACGCGCATTCTGAAATCGTCGGCATGCTGCCGGAAGGCAACTGGATCTCGCGCGCGCCCAGCCTGAAGCGCAAGGCGATCCTGCTGGCCAAAGTGCAGGACGAAGCCGGCCACGGCCTCTATTTATATAGCGCGGCCGAAACGCTCGGCGTGTCGCGCGACCAGCTGATCGCGGCGTTGCACTCGGGCAAAGCCAAATATTCAAGCATCTTCAATTACCCGACGCCCACATGGGCCGACGTCGGCGTGATCGGCTGGCTGGTGGACGGCGCGGCGATCATGAACCAGATTCCGCTGTGCCGCTGCACCTACGGCCCGTACGCCCGCGCGATGATCCGTATCTGCAAGGAAGAGTCGTTCCATCAACGCCAGGGCTTCGACGCGCTGATGTCGATGATGAGCGGCACCGAAGCGCAACGCGAGTTGGTCCAGCAAGCCGTGAACCGCTGGTGGTGGCCGGTGCTGATGATGTTCGGTCCGAGCGACAAAGACTCGATCCACAGCAACCAGTCGTCGAAATGGGGCATCAAGCGCATCTCGAACGACGATCTGCGCCAGAAATTCGTCGACGCCACCGTCGACCAGGCCAAAGTGCTCGGCGTCACGCTGCCGGACCCGGACCTGAAGTGGAACGAAGCCCGCGGCCACCACGACTACGGCGACATCGACTGGGAAGAATTCTGGCGCGTCGTGAATGGCGACGGCCCGTGCAACCGCGAACGTCTCGCGACCCGAGTGAAAGCCCACGACGACGGCGCCTGGGTCCGCGAAGCCGCCCTCGCCCACGCCGAAAAGCAGCGCCAGCGCGCACAACAGCAAGCTGCCTAACCGCGGCGACAAGCCAGGAAGAAACAGTAAGCACCCTTCATGGGACCGGACTAAGCGCTAAAGCGCTAACTCCGGTCGACCGCTTTGCATGGGACCGGACTAAGCGCTAAAGCGCTAACTCCGGTCGACACAGGAGATCAGCGATGAACAAGGAATGGCCGATTTGGGAAGTCTTCGTGCGCAGCAAGCAGGGACTCGACCATAAACACTGCGGCAGCCTGCATGCCGCCGACGCGCCGATGGCGCTGCGCATGGCGCGCGACGTCTACACGCGCCGCCAGGAAGGCGTGAGCATCTGGGTAGTGCCGTCGTCGGCGATCACAGCGTCCGCGCCGGAAGACAAGGCGGAGCTGTTCGAACCGGCTGGCGACAAGATTTACCGCCACCCGACGTTCTACACGCTTCCCGACGAAGTCAACCACATGTAAGCGCGGCCATGACCATCACGCCCCAACATCTGCAATACGTGCTGCGCCTCGCCGACACCGCGCTGATCCTCGGTCAGCGTAATGCCGAGTGGTGCGGTCACGGCCCGATCCTCGAAGAGGACATCGCGCTGTCGAACATGAGTCTGGATCTGATCGGCCAGGCGCGCCTGCTGTACACGCACGCCGCCTCGCTGGAACAGCAACTCACCGGCAAAAGCCGCACGGAAGACGACTACGCCTACTTCCGCGCGGAACGCGAATTCGCCAGCTACACGCTGGCCGAATTGCCGCATTACGGCCCGCTCGCCGGCACGGCGCAAGCCGAGAAGGACTATGCGGTCACGATCGTGCGCAATTTTCTGTATTCGACGCTGATGGCGCATTTGTGGACGGCCCTCACCACGTCGAAGGACGAACAGCTTGCGGCCATCGCCTCGAAGTCGATCAAGGAAGCCAGCTATCACGTGCACCATGCGAGCGAATGGCTGATTCGTTTCGGCGACGGCACGGACGAGTCGCATCGCCGCGCGCAAGCCGCACTCGACTATCTGCTGCCGTACACACGTGAGTTTTTCAGTGCCGACGCCGTGGAGGAAGCCATCGCCGCCGCCGGCATCGGGCCACTGACGTCGGAGCTTGAGGCCGCATGGCTCGAAGACGTCCAGGCCACGCTCGACACAGCCACACTCAAGCTCCCCGAAGCGGTCAAGCACGTCACGGCCGGCAAGCATGGCGAGCACTCGGAGCACATGGGTTTCGTGCTGGCTGAAATGCAAAGCCTCGCGCGCCAGCATCCCGGCGCGACCTGGTAAGCGCACAACCGGAACCCGACGGAATCTCACGATGACGACCTCGACCGCCATGTCCACCACTGACGCCACGCTGGAACGCGCTTGGGCCGCGCTCGAAGCGGTGCCCGATCCGGAAATCCCGGTGGTATCGATTCGTGAACTCGGCATTCTGCGCGACGTGCGCCGTGCCGCCGACGGCACGCTCGAAGTCGTGATCACGCCGACCTATTCCGGTTGCCCAGCGATGTCGCAGATTGCCGAGGACGTCGCCCATGCGCTCGACGTGGCCGAACTGAAGCCGTATCGGATCGCCACGGTGCTGGCGCCAGCCTGGACCACCGACTGGATGACCGCCGACGCCCGCGAAAAACTCCGCGCCTACGGCATCGCGCCGCCCACGGGCAATTGCGGTTCAGCCGTGCCGTCGCAAGAAAAAGTGCTGCGCTTCGTACCGCGCGCGCTGCCGGCGCCGTCGTGTCCCCGCTGCGGCTCAGCGCATACCGAGCGTCTCGCGCAATTCGGCTCGACGGCCTGCAAGGCCCTGTATCGCTGCATCGACTGCCGCGAACCCTTCGACTACTTCAAACCATACTGATATGGCTACCCCGCAATTTCATCCGCTGCGTATCCGCGAAGTGCGGCCCGAAACCGCCGATGCGGTCTCGGTCGCTTTCGAAGTCCCTGTCGAACTGCGCGATCAATATCGCTTCACGCAGGGCCAGTTCGTCACGCTGAAAACGCACATCGACGGCGAGGAAACACGCCGTTCGTATTCGATCTGCGTCGGTGTCACCGATTACGATCGTGACGGCGAACTGCGCATCGGCATCAAGCGCGTGCGCGGCGGGCGCTTCTCGAACTTCGCGTTCGACACGCTGCAACCCGGCCACACTATTGACGTGATGACGCCGGACGGCCGCTTCTTCACGCACCTGAACGCCGACCAGGGCCAGCAGTACATTGCGTTCTCCGGCGGCTCGGGCATCACGCCGGTGCTCGCGATCATCAAGACCACGCTGGAGGTCGAGCCGCGCAGCACCTTCACACTGGTGTACGGCAACCGCAGCGTCGATCAGATCATGTTCGCGGAAGAGCTCGAGGATCTGAAGAACCGCTTCATGAACCGCTTCGTGCTCTACCACGTGCTGTCCGACGACCTGCAGGACGTCGAGCTGTTCAACGGCGTGCTCGACCAGCAGAAGTGCGCCGCCTTCATCGAAAACCTCCTGCCCGCCGATGCCATCGACGAAGCCTTCATCTGCGGCCCCGCCCCGATGATGGATGCCGCCGAAGCCGCGCTGAAAGCCGCGGGCGTGCCTTCGGAGAAAGTGCATGTGGAACGCTTCGGTTCGCCGCTGCCGCAAGCGGGCGTGCCGCCGGTCGAAATCACCGACGACACCCCGGCCGCCGACCTCGAAATCGTCCTCGACGGGAAACGGCGCAAGCTGCGCCTGCCGTATCAGGGCGTGAGCGTGCTCGACGTCGGCTTGCGCGCCGGCCTCGCCCTGCCGTATGCGTGCAAGGGCGGCGTCTGCTGCACCTGCCGCGCGAAGGTACTCGAAGGCGAGGTGAAGATGGAGAAGAACTACACCCTGGAAGAACACGAAATCCGCGACGGTTTCGTGCTGACCTGCCAATGCCATCCGATCAGCGATCGGGTGGTGGTGAGTTACGACGAACGTTGAGTCGAGCGCGGCGGGTGGCCATGCGACGCCCGCAACGCTTTCAGCAGGTCCGCGATGCGCTTACACTAGGGGCCGCTCGCGATCGGACATCCGTCCCGATCGACGAGCGGCCCCTTTTGCTATTTGCGTTTTTTGCCAGCCCAAGCCACCGCTGATGAGCACCATCCACCTCACTAACGGCGATGTCGCCGCCGAATCATTGCGCGCCGCGCTGGCCGAGGCTGGCCGCGACGATCGCGTGCACGCATTGCGCGACGATCTGGCGGTCGGTCCGCTACGCGGCATCGACGACGGACCCGACGTGCGAGCAGAGTTCTGGGACCGAGTCAGCTCGGACACCCGGCGCGACTTTCTGCGCGAATTCCGCGAACAGGCGGCAGCGCTTGAGAACATCGCGCGGGGCGATGCGAACCTCGTGGTCTGGCACGGTGAAAGCGCAGCCGATCAATTGATGCTGCGCCGCGTGTGCTATCACCTTCGCAACAGCCCGCAACGGCTGAATGAGGTGCGCCTGTCGATTCGCGATCTCACCGATCAGGGCGCATGGGCGCACAGCCGCAAAGATCGCGCGACATCCGTCGGCATGTTCGCGCCGGCTGTCCTGCAAGAGCGTCTGGACGACGCGGCGCCGATTTCGGTTCTGCGCATCAGCCGGCTCGCGCTCGAATGGCAGGAGGCCAAGCACGCGAACGGCGAGACGCGGCGCTGGCGCGACAACACGTTCACGAGCGGCAGCTTCGCCGATCTGGACGCGCTGATTCTCGAGCATGTCACGGGCGACTGGCAGCCGGCCGCGCGCGTTGCCGCGGAACTGATGACCGCCGAACTCTGGTATCTGGTGAGCGACAGCATCGTGCTGTGGCGCTTCCGCGAACTGGCCGCGACCCGTCGCATCAAGCTGCGTGGCGACACTAGCGCATGGCGCACGCTGGAACTGTGTGCGGCGCTGGCCCCCTGTCCACACTAATACAATACAACCATGGCCCGCACCCGAGCGCCCGACCACGAAACCCAGCGCGACCAGATTCTCGAACTCGCCGCGGAGAAATTCGCCCAGACCAGCTACGCAAGCACCTCGATGGCGGATCTCGCCGCCGCGAGCGGCACCTCGAAAGCGCGCCTGTACCACTACTACGCGAGCAAGGAAGCGATCCTGTTCGATCTGCTGGACCGCTACACAAAGCGGCTGATGCTGATCATCGCCGAGGTGGAGGGCGCGAGCCAACGCCGCGGACTGTCCGAACGGGACACTTTCGCCGAGCTGATCCGGGCGTTTCTATCCGAGTACGAGACATCGCATAGCCGCCACGTCGCGCTTCTGAACGACGTGAAGTATCTCCTCGACACCCAGCGCGAGGTCATCCTGAACCGTCAGCGAGATGTCGTCGCGGCATTTGCCCGGCAACTGGCGCGCGCCTATCCGGAACGCACTACTCGCGAAAATCAGACCGCCCTCACGATGATGGTGTTCGGCATGATCAACTGGACGTTCACCTGGCTCAAGCCCGACGGCCGGATGGGCTACCGGGAATTCGCCGAGCAGGTGGTCGACATGGTGGACCACGGATTGCGCTCCCCCGAGGGCTGATTGCGCACAGCAACATTGTTCAGAAGGAATCGTTGCCGCGAGTTGCCCGGATGCGACATCGTGTCACGAACGCTCGTTCAATTTATTTTTCTTTAATAATCAATATATTAAAAATAGGGCGCTAACTTTCTAGACACTGCCCTCAGTTTTGATACGGGTTTTCCCTAGTGCGAAATCAGCATATCCGCTAAAATCGTTTTTGCGGTGCACCACGCCGCTCGATTAAAAGGAGAACCCGACCATGAACATGATTACACCCCGCACCGCTGAGCCGATTGTCGCGCACGATCGGCTGTTGCAGTCAGGCGGTCGTGCGCCTGCTCTGGTCCGCGAACTCACCGCCATCGATCGCGAGCGGCTGCTGACCCACTTCCTCGCGCTCGACGAAGACGACCGCCTTCTGCGTTTCGGTCAGGTCGTGCCGGACCACGTCATCGAAAACTACGTCCGCGCGATCGATTTCACGCGCGATACGGTCTTCGGCGTGTTCGATAGTCAGTTGCAACTCACCGGTGTCGGCCATCTGGCGTATCTGCCGGCCGAAGGCGACAAGCGCACCGCCGAATTCGGCGTGTCGGTGCTGGAAAGTGTACGCGGGCAAGGTATTGGCTCGAAGCTCTTTGAGCGCGCCGCCATCCGCAGCCGCAATACACATGTCACCACGCTGTACATGCACTGCCTGTCGCGCAATTCGACCATGATGCACATCGCGAAGAAGGCCGGCATGAAGATCGAGTACGCGTACGGCGAAGCAGACGCCTATCTGACGCTGCTGCCGGCGGATCAAACGAGCATCATCGCTGAAATGCTGCAAGAGCAAGCCGCCGTGTTCGACTACGCCCTCAAGCGCCAGGCACGTCAGGCGTCGAAGTTGTTCGAATCGTTCTTGCCGACCGCTGAGGCCGCTTAACCGGTCTGCGCTTCGGCACAAAAGGGCGGCCTTGCGGCCGCCCTTTTTGTTTGTCCGTCGCCAGATCGCGGCGCGGTGCCTACAAAATCGGCAGCGCCGTCGTCTCCTTGAACTTCTCGAGCGAAAAGCTCGTCTTCACGTCGATGACAGACGGATGGTGCAGCAACTGATCCTGCACGAAACGTGAAAAGTGCGCCATATCCTCGACCTGCACACGCAGCAGGTAATCCATGTCGCCTGTCATCGCGTGACATGCGACCACTTCAGGCCAGGTCTGCACTGCTGCGCGGAACAGATCGGCATGCGTGGCGCCGCCGCGCGGACTGAGCCCCGGACCGCTACGCTTTTCCAGTCGCACGTTGACGTACGCCAGCAGATCGAGCCCAAGCTTTTGTGCATCGAGTAACGCGACATAGCCGCGAATCACCCCGCTTTCTTCCAACCGGCGGATACGCCGTAGACACGGACTCGGCGACAGGTTGATGCGCTCGGCGATTTCCTGATTCGACAGCCTGCCATTCTCCTGAAGGATTGCCAGGATACGTCTGTCGATGGCGTCTATCTCTATGCTGGCCATTTTCTGCCGTCCATGTAAAAAATTGAGCTAGAAAATAGCGCAAGCGTATCGGTACGCGATTAAGTTCGCAAGTTTTCGTCGTCAACCGGCCTTTACACTTGCGTCATTCAGTCGCGCTAGCTTGCAGATTCCGCGCCGGCGCTTGGCTTTGTATGGGACCGGACTAAGCGCTGAAGCGCTAACTCTGGTCGACACAGGAGACAGACAATGCAGGTTTCAACTTGGGAAAACCCGCTCGGCACCGACGGCTTCGAATTCATCGAATACACCGCGCCGGACCCGAAAGCGCTCGGCAAGCTGTTCGAGCAGATGGGTTTCACCGCCGTCGCCCGGCATCGCCATAAAGACGTGACGCTGTATCGCCAGGGCGAGATCAACTTCATCGTCAACGGGGAACAGCATTCTTTCGCGCAACGCTTCACGCGCCTGCATGGCCCGTCGATCTGCGCAATCGCGTTCCGTGTGCAGGACGCAGCGAAGGCTTACCAGCAGGCCCTGGAAAAAGGCGCCTGGGGCTTCGACAACAAGACCGGCCCGATGGAGCTGAATATCCCGGCGATCAAGGGTATCGGCGACTCGCTGATCTATTTCGTCGACCGCTGGCGCGGCAAGAACGGTGCTGAGGCGGGCAGCATTGGCAACATCGACATTTACGACGTCGATTTCGAGCCGATTCCCGGTGCGAATCCGAATCCGGTCGGCCACGGCCTGACCTACATCGATCACTTGACGCACAACGTCCATCGCGGCCGCATGCAGGAATGGGCGGAGTTCTATGAGCGCCTGTTCAACTTCCGCGAAGTGCGTTACTTCGACATCGAAGGCAAAGTGACCGGCGTGAAATCGAAAGCGATGACCTCGCCGTGCGGCAAGATCCGCATTCCGATCAATGAAGAAGGCTCGGACGTCGCCGGTCAGATCCAGGAATATCTCGACGCGTACCACGGCGAAGGCATTCAGCACATCGCACTGGGCAGCAACGACATCTACCGCACGGTCGACGGTTTGCGCGCGGCGAACATCTCGCTGCTCGATACGATCGACACGTACTATGAACTGGTCGACCGTCGTGTGCCAAACCACGGCGAGCCGCTCGACGAATTGCGCAAACGCAAGATCCTGATCGACGGCGCACCCGACGACTTGCTGCTGCAGATCTTCACCGAGAACCAGATCGGGCCGATCTTCTTCGAGATCATCCAGCGCAAGGGTAATCAGGGCTTCGGCGAGGGCAACTTCAAGGCCCTGTTCGAATCGATCGAGCTGGATCAGATTCGCCGTGGCGTGGTCCAGGACAAGGCCTAACGACTAACGGCCGGCTTGGAATCTGGAACACATAAAAAAGGGCGAAGATCTTGCGATCCTCGCCCTTCGTCGTTTTTGCCGTTGTCCGAAGTCCGAAGTCCAGATAACGGCCGATTTTCAACCGATGCGCCGCTTCAGCGACGCATCACGAATTCTGCTCTTCCTCGTCGGCCTTCGTGGATCGTGTAATACGCGCCACCGCAATGCGGGCGGACGCGACCTGCGCCGTGCTGGTGATCGCGTTCGACAGCGTCCCTGCGCTGTTCGTGCCTGGACTCGAGCGCACCGGCGCGCTCATGGCGAAGAAGGCGGCCGAAACCATCAGGAAGGTCTGGATGTTTCTAGTGTTCATGCGTACTCCTTTTCTGACTGCCCTGCTGTCCTGAAGCTCCACCGAATGCAGAGCGTTGGCAGACATTGCTCGCAGGTGGGGTATTAGACAGACATTTCAACTGCGGTTCCATAGATTTGTAGTTTTTACAGCTTGTTACAGTGGCGTTCCGGGGCTGAAAACAATCCTGGGCGCTCCGTGGGAATTACGCTAAGCCGCTGCATTGCTAGCGCGCTGCGGCGGGTTTTCACCAGTGCTACCATCACTTAAAACACGTCAATATGGCGACCCCGGCCCCAAGCATTCACAAGATGCCGCGGCCAAAAAAAGTTTTGGTGATCCCAAACTGGTTGGAGGAGTACACATAATGAATGCCCCGCTAGACGCAGATCAGCGAGCTTCGCTCGAAGCCGCGCTATCTTCCGTCACGCTCGACGACAAATACACCCTCGAACGCGGCCGCGCGTACATGAGCGGCATCCAGGCGTTGGTGCGCCTGCCGATGCTGCAGCAGGAACGCGACCGGGCCGCCGGGCTCAATACCGCCGGTTTTATCTCCGGTTACCGCGGATCGCCACTCGGCGGACTCGACCAATCCTTGTGGAAGGCGAAGCAGCATCTCGCATCGCACCAGGTCGTGTTCCAGCCCGGCGTCAACGAAGACCTCGCGGCAACCTCCGTCTGGGGTTCACAGCAGGTCAATCTGTACCCGAGCGCCAGGTACGATGGCGTGTTCTCGATGTGGTACGGCAAAGGCCCGGGCGTCGACCGTTCCGGTGACGTCTTCAAGCACGGCAATTCGGCCGGCTCGGCGCAACATGGCGGCGTTCTCGTGCTCGCCGGCGACGACCACGCCGCCAAATCCTCGACGCTCGCGCATCAGTCGGAACACATCTTCAAGGCGTGTGGCCTGCCGGTGCTGTTTCCGTCGAACGTGCAGGAATATCTGGACTTCGGCCTGCACGGCTGGGCGATGAGCCGCTACTCCGGCCTGTGGGTGGCGATGAAGTGCGTGACCGACGTGGTCGAATCGTCGGCTTCGGTCGACATCGACCCGCACCGCACGAAAATCGTTCTGCCGGACGATTTCGCGATGCCCGAAGGCGGTCTGAACATCCGCTGGCCGGATCCGCCGCTGGTACAGGAAGCGCGTCTGCTCGACTACAAGTGGTACGCGGCGCTCGCCTACGTGCGCGCGAATAAACTGGATCGCGTCGAGATCGATTCACCGCAAGCGCGTTTCGGCATCATGACCGGCGGCAAAGCGTATCTCGACGTGCGCCAGGCGCTGACCGATCTCGGTCTCGACGACGAAACCTGTTCGCGCATCGGTATCCGGCTGTATAAGGTCGGCTGTGTCTGGCCGCTCGAGGCGCAAGGTGCGCAATCCTTCGCACGCGGTCTCGAGGAAATTCTGGTGGTCGAAGAAAAGCGCCAGATTCTCGAGTACGCGATCAAGGAAGAGCTGTACAACTGGCCCGATGCGCAGCGTCCGCGCGTGTTCGGCAAGTTCGATGAAAAGGACGGCGCGGGCGGCGAATGGTCGGTGCCGATGGGCAACTGGCTGCTGCCGGCGCACTACGAACTCTCGCCGGCAATCATTGCCAAGGCGATTGCCACGCGGCTCGACAAGTTCGATCTGCCGTCCGACGTGCGTGCGCGCATTGCGATGCGCATCGCCGTGATCGAAGCAAAGGAAAAGGCCTTGGCGCGTCCGCGTGTCGAAGCCGAGCGCAAGCCGTGGTTCTGCTCAGGCTGCCCGCACAACACGTCGACGAATGTGCCGGCAGGTTCGCGTGCAATGGCCGGCATCGGCTGCCACTACATGACCGTGTGGATGGACCGCAGCACCAGCACCTTCAGCCAGATGGGCGGCGAAGGCGTCGCGTGGATCGGTCAGGCGCCGTTCACCAACGATAAGCACGTATTCGCCAACCTCGGCGACGGCACCTACTTCCACTCGGGTCTGCTCGCGATTCGCGCAGCAATCGCGTCGAAGGCGAACATCACCTACAAGATTCTCTATAACGACGCGGTCGCCATGACTGGCGGCCAGCCGGTCGACGGCGTGCTGACCGTGCCGCAGATCACGCATCAACTCGCAGCCGAAGGCGCGACGAAGATCGTGATCGTCACCGACGAGCCGGAGAAGTACACCGCAAACGTCGGCCTCGCGCCCGGCATCGACATTCACCATCGCGACAAGCTCGACGAAGTTCAGCGTCAGCTTCGCGAGATTTCCGGCACCACGATCCTGATCTATGACCAGACCTGCGCGACCGAGAAGCGCCGCCGCAGGAAACGCGGCACGTATCCGGATCCGGCGCGGCGTGTCGTGATCAACGAAGCGGTGTGCGAAGGTTGCGGCGATTGCTCGGTGAAGTCGAATTGCCTGTCCGTTGAGCCGCTCGATACCGAGTACGGCACCAAGCGTCAGATCAATCAGTCGACCTGCAACAAAGACTTCTCGTGCGTGAACGGGTTCTGTCCGAGCTTCGTATCCGTCGAAGGGGGTCAGTTGCGCAAGCCGAAGGCGGCCTCGGGCATCGTCGGTGACGCGATGCCGCCGGTGCCGGAACCCGAACTGCCGTCAATCGCGCGCCCTTATGGGGTGCTGGTGACGGGCGTCGGCGGCACGGGTGTCGTGACGATCGGCGCCTTGCTCGGCATGGCCGCGCATCTGGAAAACAAGGGCGTCACGGTACTCGACGTCACCGGCCTCGCGCAGAAGGGCGGCGCCGTGATGAGCCACGTACAGATTGCCCAGAACCCGGCCGACATCCACGCGACCCGCATCGCAATGGGCGAAGCCAGTCTCGTGATCGGCTGCGACGCGATCGTCACCGCCAGCGACGAATGTGTCTCGCGGATGCAGGTGGGCCGGACCCGTGTCGTGCTCAATAGCGCGCACACACCGACCGCAGAGCTCATCAAGAACCCGAACTGGCGCTTCCCGGGCAGCAGCACCGAAGCGGACGTACGTGCCGGTGCGGGCGACGACGGCGTCGATATGGTCGATGCGAATCACTTCGCCGTCGCCCTGCTTGGCGATGCGATTTACACGAATCCGTTCGTGCTCGGCTACGCGTGGCAACGCGGCTGGGTGCCGCTGACGTATCAATCGCTGATGCGCGCGATCGAACTGAACAACGTCCAGATCGAGAAGAACCGTGCCGCATTCGAGTGGGGACGCCGCGCCGCGCATGATCTGGCCGCGGTACGCAAGCTCGCGCAGTCGCAAGCACGCGGCGCCGCAGCGGAAACGGTGAACAGCAAGATCATCTCGCTGCACACGCCGAAGGCACTCGACACGCTGATCGACAAACGCGCCGCCTACCTTGCAGCATGGCAGAACGAGGCGTATGCCGACCGTTACCGCGCCCTGGTGTCGCAAGTGCGCGTGGCGGAATCAGCGCTCGATTCGATCGACGGCCAGTTACCGTTGACCGAAGCCGTCGCGAAAAACCTGCACAAGCTGATGGCTTACAAGGACGAGTACGAAGTCGCGCGGCTCTACAGCGACCCCGCGTTCATCGAAAAACTGAAGGCGAATTTCGAAGGTGACTGGAAGCTTCATATTCACCTCGCGCCGCCCACGTTTTCGAAAAAAGACGCGCAAGGTCACCTGGTGAAGAAGAAGTACGGACCTTGGGTGTTCAGCGCCATGCACGTGCTCGCAAAACTCAAGTTCCTGCGCGGGACGGCGCTCGACGTGTTCGGCAAGACGGAAGAACGGCGCATGGAGCGTGCGTTGGTCGTCGAATACGAGGCGCTGGTGCGCGAGCTGATCGGCGGCCTGACCGCGCAGAAGCGTGAGCTGGCGGTCGAACTGGCGAATCTGCCGGACGGCATCCGCGGCTATGGGCACGTGAAAGAAAATAACCTGAAGGGCGTGCGGGTCAAGTGGAACGACTTGCTGACGCGCTGGCGTTCGCCGGAGACGGGGAAGTCGCAGCACGCGGCATGATCTTGCCGGCTTGACCGGCTGATATTGGCCTGAAATGGAAAAGGCGGCTGTCCTCGCGGACAGTCGCCTTTTTTTGCCTGTGTTGCCACGTGATGCGTGTGTACAAGAACAAGCGGTACTGCTCCTTCCAACAACACAACAACAACCAACTACCAAAACAAACCGCTACTGCTACTACTACGAACTGCTACTTCAACTACCAACTGCCATTTCAACTGCTACTTCAACTGCCAACTACGCACACCTACCGCCAATACTGCAACCCATTGATACTACTGTCTTCACCACCAGAACTACTGTTACTGCCACTACAAACTTCCCAACATGAGGGGAAGCGCGACGCCAGCCACGATGCAGGGATTGACCAGCCGACTGTTCCGTTGCCATCGCGATGTGTTGCGCTTCAGAAGTAACTTTACAAAAGTGTCACAGCGAATCGAATAGGAGCATTCTTAAATGCTCACCTCATCGCATAAGAATCTCTCAGATCAACGGCCACCAGAATAAGAACGCATGCATAAAAAAACGCCACGGAATCAACTTCCGTGGCGTTCCCAGAGGCTTATCGCAAACGCCGCCATGCGCGGCGTCGCTTCAACCATCAACCTGTCCGCGTTACTGCGCGTTCACCGCCTTGCGTGCGTTTGCCGAAGCCACCGCCGTCATGTTGATGATCCGGCGCACGGTCGCAGCCGGCGTCAGGATGTGCACCGGCTTTTCCGCGCCCAGCAGGAACGGACCCACCGTCACGCCTTCACCGCCGATCATCTTCAGCAGGTTGTAGGTGATGTTCGCCGCTTCCACGTTCGGCATGATCAGCAGATTCGCTTCGCCGCTCAGCGTCGTGCCCGGGAACGCAGCCTTGCGGACTGCTTCGGACAACGCCGCGTCGCCGTGCATCTCACCGTCGATCTCGAGCGAAGGCGCGCGCTCGGCGATCAATTTGCGAGCCGCAGCCATACGTTGCGACGACGCAGACGGCGCGCTGCCGAAGTTCGAATTCGACAGCAAGGCAACCTTCGGCGTGATGCCGAATTTTTCGATTTCGCGCGAAGCCAGCATCGTCATGTCCGCGAGCTGTTCGGCGGTCGGCGTTTCGTTCACGTACGTATCGCAGATGAACAGATTGCGGCCCGGCAACATCAGCAGGTTCATTGCAGCGAAGTTCTGCACGTTGTCCGCCTTGCCCAGCACCTGCTCGATGAACTTCAGATGCGTGTGGTACTGGCCGATCATCCCGCAGATCATGCCGTCGGCTTCGCCGAGACGCACGAGGATCGCGCCGATCAGCGTGTTGAACTTGCGCATCGCGGCCTTCGCGACGTCCGGCGTCACACCTTCGCGCGCGCCGAGCTCGTGATACGCCTGCCAGCATTGCTGATAGCGCGGATCGTCTTCCGGATCGACGATTTCAAAGTCCTCACCGCACTTCAGCTTCGAACCCATCTTCTTCAGACGCATCTCGATCACTGACGGACGCCCGACCAGAATCGGCTTGGCGATCTTTTCCAGCAACACGAATTGCGCGGCGCGCAGCACGCGCTCGTCCTCACCTTCGGCGAACACGATGCGCGCCGGCTCCGACTTCGCCGCGGCGAACACCGGACGCATCACCATGCCGGTGCGGTACACGGTCGCGCCGAGTTCTTCGCGGTACGCGTCCATATCCTTGATCGGACGCGTCGCGACGCCTGAGTCCATCGCGGCTTGCGCGACGGCCGGGGCGATCTTGATGATCAGGCGCGGATCGAACGGCTTCGGGATCAGGTATTCCGGGCCGAATTCGAGCGAGTGGCCTTCGTACGCCTTGGCGACTTCATCGCCCTGATCGGTTTCCTCGGCCAGTTCCGCAATCGCGCGCACACATGCGAGCTTCATTTCTTCCGTGATCGTGGTTGCGCCGACATCCAGCGCGCCGCGGAAGATGAATGGGAAGCACAGCACGTTGTTGACCTGGTTCGGGTAGTCCGAACGGCCGGTCGCGATAATGCAGTCCGGGCGCACCTTCTTCGCTTCTTCCGGGCGGATCTCCGGTTCCGGATTCGCCAGCGCCAGAATCAGCGGCCGCGTGCCCATTTCGACGACCATTTCCGGCTTCAGCACGCCCGCGCTCGAGCAGCCGAGGAACACGTCTGCGCCGCGAATCGCATCAGCCAGTGTGCGCGCTTCGGTGTTCGCCGCGTAACGCTCCTTCGACGGATCAAGATTGCCGCGGCCTTCGTAGATCACGCCCTTCGAGTCCGTGACCAGCACGTTCTTTTTCGACAGGCCCAGATTCACCAGCAGATCGAGACACGCGATGGCCGCTGCGCCCGCGCCCGAGCACACCAGCTTCACTTCGTCGAGCTTCTTGCCGACTACTTTCAGGCCGTTCAGGATAGCCGCCGAAGCGATGATCGCGGTGCCGTGCTGATCGTCGTGGAAGACCGGAATCTTCATGCGCTCGCGCAGCTTCTTTTCGATGTAAAAGCACTCCGGCGCCTTGATGTCTTCAAGGTTGATGCCGCCCAACGTGGGTTCGAGCATCGCGATGGCTTCAACCAGCTTGTCCGGATCGGACTCGCTGAGTTCGATGTCGAACACGTCGATACCGGCGAACTTCTTGAACAGGCAACCCTTGCCTTCCATCACCGGCTTCGCGGCGAGCGGGCCGATATTGCCGAGACCGAGCACGGCCGTACCGTTCGTGATCACGCCCACGAGGTTGCCGCGCGAGGTGTACTTCTGCGCGTCGAGCGGGTCTTCGTAGATCGCCGTGCAGGCCGCGGCGACGCCCGGCGAGTACGCGAGCGACAAGTCGAGCTGGTTCGACAGCGGCTTGGTGGGCGTGACCGAAATCTTGCCGGGCTTCGGAAACTGATGGTATGCGAGAGCGCTTTGCTTAAGTTGTTCGTCCATTTTTTAGCCTGCGAGACGTAAGTAATTGGGCCCGGCACACCGCACCGTTGGGGCGCTTCGCGTCTATCGAATGGATAATCGACTGCAGCGGTTTTCGCATGCGCCGGTTGGGCGCGGCGTCGAACCTCGGCGGAGGACAAGACGATGCGGAGTGCTACGCGGGTCGGTTAGTGTACACCCCGAATGCGTCGATGCACTGAGTGGTTAACACGGCTCGCCATCGGCGAAACACCGGTCGGCAATGCTGCAGCGCCGCATCCGGCAGCCGATGTGCGGATGGCCATGCGTGCTGAATGGCCATGCAAAGCATGGATCAAGCGCGAGTCATGCGCATGTCATTCGAGCTCGGCGCCGCGTCGTTCGGGGATCAGAAAGAGCGTAGCGAAGACGTCGAGCAGATAGATCGACGCGAGCAAGGCGAGCGCGGCGCCGAACGAATAGCGTGCGGCCAATGCCCCTACAACCACCGGCCCGAAACCGCCGACCGCCCGGCCGACGTTGAACAGCACGTTCTGCGCGGTAGCCCGCGCATCGGTCGGATAAAGCTCGGAGATCAACGCCCCATAACCGCCGATCATCCCGTTGACGAACACGCCCATTGCCGCGCCGCCGATCAGCAGCGCCGCCGGCGTTGTCAGATGGGCGTACACGAATACCATCACCATCGCGCCCGCCTGGTAGATCAGGAACGTCGGCTTGCGGCCGAACCGGTCGGCGGCCATGCCGAACAGCCAGATACCGCACGCCATGCCGAGAACCGTCGCGGCCGTCCACACGCCGGAGCGGGTCAGCGAATAGCCGAACGTCTTCGACAAATAGCTCGGAAGCCAGATCATCAGACCGTAATAGCCGAAGTTCTGCACAGAACAGAGAATCGCGACGCCGATGCTGGCGCGCGTGGTGCGTCCATCGGCCACCAGCAATCTGAGCGGAAGTTTGCGCATCCCGCGTGCGACACGTTCGGTGAAAAGCACCGGCTCCTCGACGCGGCGCCGCACGAAAAACGACACTACGGCCGGCAGCAATCCAAGCGCGAACATGCCGCGCCAGCCGATCGCCGGCAACAGCAGCGGCGTCAGTAACGCGGCCGCCAGCACCCCGAGTTGCCACCCCAGCCCGACATAGGACGACACCCGCGCCCGCTGCGACGCCGGCCACGCCTCGGCCACCAGCGTCATGCCGATGCCGAATTCGCCGCCAAGACCAATGCCGGCAATGGTCCGATAAACCAGCAGATCGGCATAACCCTGCGCCAGCGCGCACAGTCCCGTGAAGACGGCGAAGATCAAGATCGTCCACGTCAGCATCCGCACGCGGCCGAAATAGTCGCTCAACACGCCGAAAATCAAACCGCCCGCTACTGCGCCAATCAGCGTCCACGTGACGAGCGAACCGGCCTGCGCGGAGCTCAGGTGCAGATCGGCGGCAATCACCGGCAGCATGAAACCGAGGATCAACAGATCGAAGCCGTCCATCGCATAACCGAGTACCGAAGCGACCAGCGCCCGGGCGGGATAGCCATTGGCAGATTCGCGGGCCTCGGCGGCAGAAGAAACGGCGGTCATTGAAAGCATTCCGTAGGACATGGAGGCGGCAAACATGCGAGGCCGCCAGGGAAAGTCGCGTGAGTGTAAGGGCGCCTCAAGCCGCTCACAAGCAAGCCAAAAAGCAGGCCAAAAAACACCCCGAAAAGCAGCAGCCAGGCGACTCAGGACGAACCGCACAAGCGCCGCCCAGCAAGGCCGTTATGGCCGCCATTCGCTGCCGGCACGCACGGGGACCTCCTCGGGAGAGCCCGTTTCGGGTAAAATGTCGGCCTACGCGCGTAGCAAAACCGGTCTGCGCTCCACTGACCGGCTACGTATTCCGCCCATCATGGCGCGGCATACCCCGCTTGCTGCGCCACCGGGCCTCGCGCCCGCTTCTCCCCGCTCATACCCAAGGATCCGCCCATGACAGGCTTCGATCGCCAGACGATCTCCGACACGACCGCCAAGATGCTGCTGGAAGTGCAAGCAGTGCACTTCAACGCGGAGAAACCGTACATTTTCACGTCCGGCTGGGCGAGCCCGGTTTATATCGACTGCCGCAAGCTGATCTCATATCCGCGCGTGCGCCGTGGCCTGATGGAAATGGCCGAATCCACCATCCTGCGCGACGTCGGCTACGAACAGATCGACGCGGTGGCCGGTGGCGAGACCGCCGGCATCCCGTTCGCGGCATGGCTGTCCGACCGCCTGATGGTGCCGATGCAATACGTGCGCAAGAAGCCGAAGGGTTTCGGCCGTAACGCGCAGATCGAAGGCCTGCTGACCGAAGGTCAACGCGTGCTGCTGGTCGAAGACCTGACCACGGACAGCCGCAGCAAGATCAACTTCATCAATGCGCTGCGCACCGCCGGCGCAACGGTGAACCACTGCTTCGTGCTGTTCCACTACAACATCTTCAAGGAAAGCGTGTCGGTGCTGAAAGACATCGACGTCGATCTGCATGCGCTTGCCACGTGGTGGGACGTGTTGCGGGTCGCGAAGGCCAACAACTACTTCGACACCAAGACGCTCGACGAAGTGGAGAAATTCCTGCACGCACCGGCCGAATGGTCCGCGGCGCACGGCGGCGCCAACGCGGCGCCTCAGTAAGCGCAATCGCTTGATACGAATGGAATGAAAAGGCCGCCTGTCGATAAGACAGGCGGCCTTTTTTATCGGGCTCGTCAAACTGGACGAAGGTTCGGTCGCGACTAGGGCGCGACGCCGGTGTCGTCGACCGAATGCGACGACAGATTCAGCAGACCGTTGCTCTGCGCGTACTGAAACAACTCGGAATCGCGTTCGATGCCAAGCTTGCGCATGGCCGAATTCTTCTGCGTGCTAATCGTCTTGATGCTGCGATTGAGTTGCTCCGCGATCTCCTTGATCGTCATACCGGACACAAACAGTCGCACCACCTCGAGTTCGCGCCGCGACAGCATCACGTCGTCGTTCTTACCGCCGGCATTCATGCGCAGCGTATCGAGCGACGCCTTGACCGACGGGCTCATGTATTCCAGGTTGCGACTGACGTGCTGCACCGCGAGTCCGATATGGCTCAGATCGTCCGACTTGTTGACGACCGACGTCACGCCGAGTTCGCTCAACCGTTTGAGCAACGCGGCGTTTTCCAGCATCGTCAGCACGACGATAGGAAGATTGGGAAAATTGCGGCGCAGATAGCCGATCAGCGGCAACCCGTCGCCGTATTGGCCGCCTGGCATGGCCAGGTCCGTGACGAGCACATCGCACGCAACGGTTTGCAGCACCTTGACCAGTTCGGTCGACTGTCGCGCACGCGCGACGACCTGCAGACCTGGAAACTTGAGCAAAGCCTGTTCGGCGCCGAACAGAATCACCGGGTGGTCGTCTGCGACCACGACCCTGACTGGATCTTGCATTGCCCTCCCCTCGACAGAAAAACCACTCTCCAGAACGTCTGACATGCCTTTCTATTCTTGGTACTTGAACTGATCGGGTACGCCGTCTGTATTCGCGCGGATAATTCCTCCGACTATAGCCGATTTCGCGTCCGCCAAGCCCGCTGGCGGCAACAATGATCCATCACGAAGCGAATGTTAGACTTGATTCGACCTTGGGGCACAAAATAGGGACAATAATCTTTGCGAGGACTACCGCCTCGCGCCCTCACAGGAGAACCGGCACATGCGCTCGCGTTGCCTGGTTGTTTCGCTTGCTTCGCTTTTCCGCCGTATGCCGTCCCTCGCCTGCGCGATGCTGGGCGTCACGCTGTTCGCGGCGCATGGTCCTGACGCATTCGCCGCGGGTGTGTTCACGCTGACCAGCGCCAGTTTCCGTGCCGGCGGTACCGTCGATGCCGCTCAGGTTTTCGATCAGGACGACTGCAAAGGCGGAAACCGCTCCCCCCAATTGACGTGGCACGATGCGCCGGCCGGCACGCGCAGCTTCGCGGTCACGGTGTTCGACGAGGATGCGCCCGGCCGCGGCTGGTGGCACTGGGCCGTGGCGGCGATTCCGGCCACCGTCGACAGTTTGCCGGAAAACGCCAGTTCGTCGGGCTTCCTGAAGAAACTCGGCGCAGTCGAAGCACGCAACGACTTCGATATCGACGGCTACGGTGGCCCCTGTCCGCCACCGGGCAAACCTCATCGCTACATCGTCACTGTTTATGCGCTCAGCAGCGCGAACCTGCGCCTCGCTCAAGGACGCCCGGCGCTCATGTTCGATCACGAGATCAGCACTGCCACGCTCGGCAGCGCGCGAATGGTGGTCAACTACGGACGATAGCGGTGTCCGTCGGCACTTGACTCGAACCGCACCGCCTACGAACCGAAGCGCGACGCAAGTCGCGCGGCGAGTCGAGTCCCGCGAGTCACGCTGGCTCGACACGCCACCGGACATACAGCTCGCGTCGCATTGCCGACGCAGCCGAATTTCTGTCATCCACGCACGCTACTGTGCGACAAGGCGGCATAGGCGATGCTTGTCGATGTCGCGTCGCCACGCGCGCGCACCGTTGCCGTACTCACCTCTACTTTTTCATCTTGCCGGAGAATGCCATGTCGAAGATCGTCATCGTTTATCACAGCGGCTACGGCCACACGAAGAAAGTGGCCGAGGCCGTGCTGGCCGGCACGCTCGAAGCCGGCGCGGACGCGAAGCTCGTGCCGGTCGGCGAGATCGACGACGCGGCCTGGACAGAGCTGGCGGCCGCCGACGCCATCATCTTCGGCGCGCCGACCTACATGGGCGGTCCCTCCGCCGACTTCAAGAAATTCGCCGACGCGAGTTCGAAACCGTGGTTCGGCCAGACGTGGAAGGACAAGATCGCGGCCGGCTTCACCAACTCGGCGACGATGAACGGCGACAAGTTCTCGACGATCCAGTATTTCGTCACGCTGGCGATGCAACACAGCATGATCTGGGCGGGCACTGGCATGATGCCCTCGAACACCAAGGCGGCGACCCGCAACGACCTGAACTACGTGGGCGGCTTCACGGGTCTGCTGGCGCAGTCGCCGGCGGACGCGTCGCCGGAAGAAGCGCCACCCGCCGGCGATCTGGAAACGGCCCGGATGTTCGGCAAGCGCATCGCCGACGTGACGGCGCGATGGAACGCGGGGGCTCGATAACGCAGCGTCCAAAGGCTCGCGCCGGGAAGCAGTAGCCAGATCGCGCATTCGAGGTGGGCGCGGCGCTTGCCCGGCCGCGTGCTACCCGGCCCGTGGAAAGCGCCGCAATCTGCCACGAACCCACTCGCATCGGCTTGCATCTGCCGCATAACCGGTCACGCCGATGTCATTTTCGGCGTGCATCGTCGTTTTTTCACCCCGTTTCGCACGTCCGCCGCTATCACGTCTTAAAATAGCGTTCCGGCGCGGTGTCGCGCCCCGTTTCCAGCAAGCCAGTGAGATCGAGATGAGCACGAAAGTTTTTGTCGACGGACAGGAAGGCACGACCGGCCTGAAGATTTTCGAATACCTGTCGCAGCGCGCCGACGTGGAGATCCTGCGTATCGAAGAAGCGAAGCGCAAAGACCTCGAAGAGCGCCGTCGTCTCATCAACGCATCGGACGTCACGTTCCTGTGCCTGCCGGATGCCGCCTCGCGCGAGTCGGCCTCGCTGGTCGAGAACGACCACACCGTGCTGATCGATGCCAGCACGGCCTTCCGCACGTCGGCCGACTGGGCCTACGGGCTGCCCGAACTCGCACGCTCGCAGCGCGAGCGTCTGCGCACCGCGAAACGTATCGCCGTGCCGGGCTGCCATGCATCGGCGTTCGTGCTGGCCATGCGTCCGCTCGTCGAAGCTGGCGTCGTGGCGGCGGAGTTCGCTGCGCACGCGTACTCGATCACCGGTTACAGCGGCGGTGGCAAGAAGATGATCGCCGACTACGAAGCCGGCGGTAATGACAAGCTCAAGAGCCCGCGCCCTTACGCACTCGGTCTCACGCACAAGCATCTGCCGGAAATGGCGGCGCATACGGGCCTGAAGTCTGCGCCGGTGTTCACGCCGATCGTCGGCGACTTCTACAAGGGTCTCGCGGTCACCACGTTCTTCTCGCCGAACCAGTTGGCCAAGAAGGCCACGCCGCAAGACGTACAGGCATTGTTCGCCGAGTACTACGCGGGCGAGGCCTTCGTGCACGTCGCGCCGTTCGACGCGGAAGCGAATCTCGACAGCGGCTTCTTCGACGTACAGGCGAACAACGACACCAACCGTGTCGACCTGTTCGTGTTCGGCAATGAAGAGCGCTTCGTGACCGTCGCGCGCCTCGATAACCTGGGCAAGGGTGCGTCGGGCGCGGCAATCCAGTGCATGAACCTCGCAATCGGCGCCGCCGAAGAAACCGGCTTGAAACGCTGAACGGGTTCGAGATACAGACTGCAATTCGCCGTCAATCCGCAAAAAAGCCGGTCTTTGCAGACCGGCTTTTTTGTTTTAAAAACCTGCCGTCAGAATCTCCCTTTCACAGTTAATCAGTAGTAGCCCGAATTACTTTAAAAAGAAAAATCGGACTGCTCATCAAGCGCCGGTAATACATTCCTTGAATTGACCCACTCAGCATAGTTTTCCGCATAGGGAAACTCCGGATTTTTTGTCGAACGGTCGTTCGAAGATCATAGAGCCATTTTGCTGCAACGCTTGTCTGGCAAGGGTGTGCGGCGAAGCAACGGTGTCGCTGTCGAACCCGAAAATCCTTTTTTGTTTAAAAGGGCCGCGAGGCCCCACATGGTGCGCATCCGCCAAACATTTCGCTGTTTGAATCGATCTTTTTAGACGGCTCATTCAATTGACAGGCATTAACTGCGCAGCGAAATTAGTTCGCACAATTACAGGAAGGGAGACAACAGCATGTCGCACGGCATTACTCGAGGCCTGGCGATGGCCATTGCCACGGCCCCATTTCTCATCGCTTGCGGCGGCGGCAAGGCCGACAATCCCGGCACGATCAACTCGGCGCAATGCTCCGGTGCGAGCTGCGGCGTGCAAGGTCCGCCGACTTCGAACAGCGGTACGACCGCGCTCTGTCCGGCTACGGCCGACATCGTGAAGACCACGTTCCTGGGTGGCGCGGGTAGCGGCGAAGTGGTGCAGGTGAACATCGACGCGACCGCGATGACGTACACGCTGAAGTGGCTCGAGTCGCCGATTCCGTTGCGCACGGGTGAAGTCACGCCGACGCGCGCGGGCACACAAATCACGGGCGCGGTGATCCACCCGCCGACCGGCGCGCTGCCGACCGCCGAACAGACGCGCTGCGCGTTCATTCTCGGCGCGGGCACCGGTACAGGCGTCGGCGACGGCCAGCCTTATACGACACCCGACTACGTCAACAATCCGAATCCCCCAATGATCCTCGTCGGCCAGGGCGTGGCCGGCGGCGGCATTCCAGGTGCGACGGTCGAGTACGACGGGCTGACGATTGCCCCGCTGCCCGGCCTGGAGAACATCGGCGCCGTTCCGAACCGGCACTTCGATTTTTACCCGTTCCTTGGTTTTGCCAGCACGACGACGGATATCACCAAGTTGCCCGGCACTTACAACGGGCTGCTCTACCACATCGTGCCGTCAGGCTCCTATGCGGCCACAGCGACGAACACGGTTGAAACCTTCGACGCCAGTGGCAATTGCACCGGCTCCAATGCGAGCAACGCAGCGTTTCATCCGAGCGCAAGCGGCTGCCTGACGACCGGCACCGCCTGGACACTCAACAGCAGTGGCTACTTCGATAGTCAAAACACACCGCAGATCGGAACTCAGCTGACGCTGCCCACTGGGACGAGCGGTTCCGTAGCGCCGGCGCACATGATCCTCGGCCAGATCAACGGCGCAACCGTGCCGGTCGTTGTCCGCACTGGCCTCGTGAATCTCGGTACGGCGCCGCTGCATCTCGACGCCAAGGTCGACGACGAATCCGGCATCGCGATGCTCGCCGCCGCCACGCCGCTCGCATCCGGCGGCTTCGACGGCGGTTATGTCGGCGCGGATTCGAACTTCAAATCCACTGCGACATTGATCCAGGGCGGAGTAGGCACCTTTATCAACCCGTCGACTTCTGCGGCGGAAGACGGCTTCGGCCTGGGTTACGGTCTGCAGAGCCCGGGACTGGTCGGCGTCCAGCAAGCGAACGGGCAAACCGGTTTGGCGATTGCCTCAGGCGGACTGTACGCAATCGAGATTCAAGGCACGGTCAATGGCGGCCAGGCGCCAACTTCGCAGCTCAGCAGCACTGCTTCCAGCGCCCCCTACTTCGGCATCGGCGCGCAAATCAGCAAGTAACGAACGAAGAGAACGAAGAGAACGAAGGACCGGCAGTTCGCAGTACGAGACATAAATAGAGCAAAAGGTGGCAGGACAGGGAGTCGGCCACACACAACGAGAAAATTCTGGAGGCGGTATGAAATCGAGATTACTTTCGGTGCTCGCTCTTGCAGCACCGTTACTGGGGGCGTGCGGTGGTGGTGGCGGCGGCAACGGAGACGGGCCCGTGACGGAAGTTCGCCTGTGTCCCGCGTCGCTCGACTACGGCACGGTGTTCACGGGCGGCGGCGGCGACGGCGAATTGGTCAAGCTGCAGATGGACACGACCAAGATGACCTGGCAGATCAGCTACATCGAATCGCCAATTCCGGCGACCACCGGCACCGTCTCACCGACGCGCGCCGGCCAGAGCGCAAGCGGCACGCTGACCCAGGAAACCTTGCTGCCGACGCAGAAGCTCAACCAATGCGCCTTCCGTCTGAACGGCGCCAGTCTCGACCCCAATCGGCCGGCGCGTATTTTCGTTGGCGAAGGCGTCGCAGGCGGCACGATCCCGGGTGCGGAAATTTCATTCGGCGGGATTTTGGGTGTCGGCGCGGTGCCCGACACCACGTTCCCGTACTACCCGTTCATCGGTTTCTCATCGATTGAAACGAACCTCGCGAACGTGGCCGGCACCTACAACCAGCTCGGCTATCACCAGGTTCCGTCGCAGAACTTCGCGCCGGTCGCGGTCGATACGAAGATCACGATCAACGCGGACGGCACGTGGACCGAATGCGACAACTCCGGCGTCAACGCGGGCAAGTGCCAGCAGCCGGGTACGAACCTGGTGCAGTCGTCGGACGGCAGCGGTGCGTTCGAAACCGACAAGTTCCTGGGCCAGGCGAAACCGACGCTCGCCACGACACCCAAGGCTCGCGGCTACATGATCGTCGGCAAGCTGCGCAACCAGGTCGTGCCGATCCTGGTGCGAACCGGCGCGGCGAACTCGTCGGTGACGACGCCGGTGAATGGCGAACTCGGCCCGTATGCGGACGACGAATCGGGCATCTCGATTCTGGCGCCGCAAACCTCGATCGCGGTGAACTCGCAAAACGGTGAGTACATCGGCGTGGATAGCCAGTTCGACTATCGCACCACAGCGCTCGAAGGCACACAGGCCACGCTGCTCGATCCGTTCAACGCCTCGCAGGCCTCGCTCGCGACCGCGCTGAATCTGGACTTCACGCAGGCCGTGCCGGGCGTCGTGACGACCACGCAAGTGGGCGCCTCGACGGGTACCACGCCGACCGGAAAGATGATCTTCACGGGTGGCGTGTTCGGCTACCTCGATCTGACCAACGCGGCCTCGCCGTACTTCACGATCGGCGCCTTCGTCCAGTAATGGACGCAGCACGCGCCGCCGACACGCAACGAGGCGTTCGCGTCCCGGCTGCTGCGCACAACAATCGCGCGGCAGCCGGCGCCCACCGAGTATCCAGCGCAGCGGCGAGCAGCCAGGCCGCCGTCGCTCGCCGCGCGCGACGAATGCAACGCGCGCCCCTGGGAGGAATAACATGAAAAAAATCTATTTCGCGCTACTGACCGCTTGCCTGTCGGTCAGTGCGCACGCACAACACGCGGGCGACAACGTCGCCGTGCTCGGCTGGTTCCACGTCATGCCACAGGATTCGAGCACGCCGCTGACCACGAACGTCGCCCCGACGCCGATCAATACGCCGCTGCGTCTGCCGAGCTCGTTCACCTCTAGCGGCACAGGGTTGTCGACCAGTACCGCCAATACCGTCGGCCTCGTATTCAGTCATTACCTCACCGATCACATCGCCGTGTCGACGGTGGCGGGCGTGCCGCCTGTTTTCAAGCTCTACGGCCACGGCACCGTGAAGCCGCCAGGACCGGCAGGCGCGCTCGGCCAGCAGAATCTGGGCGATCCGCAGGCTAATCCGATCGTGAAGAGCGTGCGCCAGTGGAGCCCGGCGCTGCTGTTCCAGTACTACTTCAATGCGCCAACGGCCAAGTTCAGGCCGTTCGTGGGTATCGGCGTGTCGTACAACTGGTTCTCCGACGTTCAGCTGAGCCAGAACTTCGTCACCGCGACGCAGAACAATCTCGGTTCAGTGCTGGCAGCGGGCGCGGGCAAGCCGGGGCAGACGCAGGTGTCGGCGAAGGCGTCGTCGTCGTGGCAGCCGGTGTTCAACGCGGGGCTCTCGTACAACATCACCAACCATTGGGGTCTCGTGGCATCGGTTACGTACATTCCGCTGAAGACCACCTCGTCGGTCATCATCAAAGCGGCGGACGGCACGGAATTGAGTGTCTCGAAGGCGGAGCTGAAAGCCGATCCGATCATTTCGTTCCTGGCCGTTTCATACAAGTTCTGAGTTCAGCGCAGACGCGATAAAGCCGGCGGCCTCGTGGAGAGGGCCAGCCGGCTTTGTCTTTTCTGGAGGACGCGGGAAATTCGGGGCAAAAAAAAGCCCGCCTAGTTTGGCGGGCTGAATCCACATCAGAGGAGACATGGAGGAGACAAGACCGACTATAGCAAATGCTTTGGTGCGTCGCAACATACAAATTAGGGTTGACCCTCGTCGTTGTATAAGTGCAACACTTTCGCCAGTACATTGCCGCCCGCGCGGACGGCCACGCCGGTTGTTCGTCTAGTGCCGCACCAGCGCCATCATGGCGCCAAAGCCGACGAACACGCCTCCCGTCAGACGATTGAACATCCTCGCGACGCTGCGGCTCTTTAGCCGGGCGCCGATCCGCGTGCCGAAGCCGCCGTACACCAGGTACCAGCTCACCTCGATAACCGCGAATGTCGCGACGAGCACACCGAACTGCGGCAGCTTCGGCTGCGCGGCGTCGATGAATTGCGGCAGCAGCGCGGCGGCGAACAGAATGGCTTTCGGGTTGCTGCTCGCCACCAGGAAGCCACTGCGAAACAGCGCGAGGCGCGAGCGCGCGGGCCTGGCGGCGAGTTCGTCGACAGCACCGGCGGTGCTTTCGTCAGCCGGCGCCCGCCATGCCTTGACGCCGAGGTAGACGAGGTAGGCCGCGCCGATCATCCGCAGCGCGTTGAACATCGTCGGCCACGCCGCGAGAAAGACGCCCAGGCCCGCCGCCGACACCGCCAGCATCAAAACCAGCGCCGACAGGCAGCCCGCCATGGTCGCACTGGAACGGCGCAACCCGTGCTGGGCGCCATGGGTCATCACCAGCAGCATGTTCGGACCGGGAATCGCGGAAACGATGAAAACAGTGGCGGCGAACAGCCACCAGGTGTGCAGACTCATTGGGATCGAGACAAATAGGGATCGGACGGCTATTATGCCCGCCCAGGCGGATCGTCGGCGACGCCACATCGCGCGCATTCCGACGTGGACTATGACGTGCATTCCGGCGCGTGCCACGGCGTGCGTTTCGACGCGAACCATGGCGCGCATCCCGGCGCGGACCAACGCGCGCACCGATGCTGCCCGTGACGGGCATCCCTGCAACGGCCACGGCGTGCAACCCAACGCGGACCATGGCGCGCAAGCGCCATAGCGTCACAGCGAAGCGCGCCGGTTCACTGCCCACGTCCAGTCTTCGCCTCGGATACCGCGACGCGTCCTCAAGAGCGGCGCCCCAAGCACCCGCTCAGCGCCCTGCCCGCCGCGCCGCCACCTGCCCCAGCACCGCGAAGTCCTTCTCGCCGTCGCCATGCGCTACCGCTTCGATCAGGCTGTCACGCACGACACTCGCAACCGGCAGCGGCGTGTTGACCGCATCTGCGGCCGCCAGCGCGAGGCGCAGGTCCTTCAGTCCAAGACGCGCCTTGAACAGCGCTGGCTCGTAGCGCTGCTCCGCGATCATCTTGCCGTAGCCCGAATAGACCGGTCCCGGAAACAGGCCGCCCGTGATGACGTCGAGGAAATCCTGCATCGCGAGGCC
Organism: Paraburkholderia caffeinilytica; assembly: GCF_003368325.1. Classification (NCBI taxonomy): domain Bacteria; kingdom Pseudomonadati; phylum Pseudomonadota; class Betaproteobacteria; order Burkholderiales; family Burkholderiaceae; genus Paraburkholderia; species Paraburkholderia caffeinilytica. The sequence continues at coordinate 1,872,872 of NZ_CP031467.1, forward strand.
GTGGCCGGTCACGAGCGTGGCCGCCTCGCCAAGCGCCTCGACAGCCGCGCCCAACATGAAGTTAGCCGCAAGTTTCATCACGTTCGCCTGCTGCGGCAGCGAGCCGATGCGCCAGGTCTTCTGGCCGATGACGTCGAAAATCGGCTGCACGCGGTCGATCGACTCGGCTGGGCCACCCGCCACGATCGTCAGCTTGCCCGCAGCCGCGACGTCAGGCCGCCCCATCACCGGCGCCGCGACGTAATGGACGCCGCGCGACGCGTGCGCCGTCGCCAATTCCTCGGCCAGCGCCACCGAGATCGTCGCCATGTTCACGTGGATCAGGCCGCGCGGGGCGTGTTCCAGCAACGACGCGGTGATGACTTCGCGCAGCGCGGTATCGTCGGCGAGCATCGAGAGCACCGCGTCGCCCGCAAACGCTTCAGCCGGCGTCGCGACGATCCGCGCACCCGCGTCGGCAAGCGGCTGCGCGCGTTCCGGCGAGCGGTTCCACACGCGCACCTGATGCCCAGCTTTCAAAATGTTGGCAACCATCGCGGCGCCCATCTCGCCGAGACCGATAAAACCGATGTCCATCTGTCGCTCCGTCTTCTAAGGAACTGGAAGTAAAGCACACCCATGCGACACCTGCAGGACAGCGCGCAATTAAACACGGTGCGATACTGATGCGATGGTCACCGCGACATTCCGCTTCTATGAGGAGCTTAACGATTTTCTCGCCCGGCCCCTGCGCCGGCGCGCGTTCAGTTGCGCCTGCGCGCACGGCGCGACCGCGAAACATATGATCGAAGTGCTCGGCGTGCCGCATACTGAGGTTGAACTGATTCTGGTGAACGGTGAATCGGTCGGTTTCAATCATCCGCTCGCCGACGGCGATCGCGTCGCCGTTTATCCGAAGTTTGAAGCGCTCGACATCCAGCCGCTGTTGCGCGTGCGCGAACATCCGCTGCGCGTGGTGCGCTTCATCGCCGATGCGCACCTTGGCGGTCTCGCCCCGCTGCTGCGGCTCGCCGGCTTCGATACGCTGTACGACAACCACTATCCCGACGCCGATATCGAAGCGCTCGCCGCCGCGCAACAGCGCATCGTACTGACGCGCGATCGGGAGCTATTGAAACGCCGCACCATCACGCATGGCTGCTACGTGCGCACACTGCGGCCGCGTGAACAATTGCGCGAAGTGTTTGAACGGCTCGATCTGGCCGGCAGTGCGCAGCCGTTCCGTTTGTGTCTGATGTGCAATGCGCCGCTACGGCGGATCGCCAAGAATGAAGTCGGCGATCGGGCGCCGGATGGCGTGCTCGAACGGCATGACCAGTTCGTCACCTGCGACGTGTGCCGGCGCGTGTTCTGGGAAGGCACGCACTGGCAACGCATGCGTGCACTGATGGACAGCGTGGCCGGCGGGCCGGAGCGGCCGATTTGAACGCCGCTCGAGGGCCCGGCCTCCACGAAGCCTGAGCGCCGCCCCAACGCCGTCCGGGTGAGGAATCGGCGCCGCTGGCTCGACGCGCGGCGCGATGCGTACAATGCGGGATTACTTATCTGGCAGAGGCCTTCCGTATGGCGATGAAAAAAACCGACCTTGAAAAGAACAAGGCGCTCAAGCTGAACAACGCAATGAAACTGTCGACCGCCGACCGCTTCGGCAAAGCCGCTGCCGCGGAGCCGAAGCTCGATCGCCGCGAACAGCGCAAGCTCGATCAGGCGCAGGGCCTCGTCGCGTTCGCCTGCAAGCTGAACGGCGACCTCGTGACCGAACTGAAAGAACGGGCCGCCACGCATCCGGAAGGCATGACCGGCTTGCTGAACGAGGTCATCAAACGCGGCCTCGCAGGCTAAACGCCGCTCAAAACCGCCGCCCAATACAAAAAGGCCAGAGTAAAAGCTCTGGCCTTTTTGCTGGCGACATTTAACCGGAACTACGCTGCACTCGCCGACAGGCGGCGCACACCGGAGAACCGGCAGGGTTCGCCCGACGCAACCAAGCGTGAGCTTAGTTTGCCGCGCCCTTGTCGTTCGTGCCGGCTGCCGAAGCTGCCGCCGAAACCGGAGCACGCTTGCCGTGCGTCTTCAGCTTCTTGATGTGGTGCTTCTTCGGCGCGCTAGCGGCAGCGGCCGGCGCTGCTGCGTCCGATGCCTGTGCGAAAGCTTGAACGGAGACCAGCGCGATCGAAGCGGCTGCGAGCGAGACGATAACTTTTTTCATGTGTTGTTCCCCAAACCTGGACGACTGAGTCAGTGTGAATGAAATAGCTGCACGGTGAAGCAGACAGGGCTTGAGGCGCCTTACCGCTCCCCGCGGGAGAGTATTACGCAGCGTAGGCGGTTTGTCATGCCCAAAACTCGATATGTATTTTCCGGGAGACAGCTTGCTTTCGACATGCTTTCACTCGCTAAACACGACGCACCAGGGAAATTACCTGGTCCCGCGTTCAGACCAGATTTCGCAGCAAACTGGCGGTTTCCTGGAGAGTCGGCAGCACCCGGTGCAACGCCGCATTCGCCGACTCCTGCCCGATCGGCATGCTCACGCTGATCGCCGCCACGACCGAGCCATGCCGGTCACGCAAGGGCACCGCGACACCGCGCATACCCAATTCCAGTTGTTGGTCGGTGACGACATACCCATCGCGGCGGATTTCACCCAGCACTTCGCGCAAACGCGCCGTGGTCGAATAGGTATAGGGCGTGAATACCTTGATCGGATAAGACGCCAGCCACTGTTCGATGCTTTCCGGCGGCTGGAAAGCCAGCAGGATCAAACCCGCCGACGACAGCGGCGCGCTCGCCCGCGAGCCGAGCACGAAACCGACCGCCATCGCCCGGTTGACGCCGTTGCGCGCCACGTAGACCACGTCATGTTCGTCGAGAATCGCGACCAGCGCGGTTTCCTGCACCGTCGCGGTGATGCGCTGAAGAAACGGCTGCACGGTGCGCGGCAAGCGCGCCGAATCCAGATACGACTGACCGAGCCGCAATACGCGCGGCGCGAGCCAGAACAGCTTGCCGTCGGTATCCACGTAGCCGAGTTCGCGCAGCGTCAGCAGATAGCGGCGCGCCGCCGTGCGCGAGAGCCCGGCACGGGCGGCCACCATGGTCGGCGTCATGCGCGCATGCTCTTCGTCGAATGCTTCGATGATCGTCAGCGCCTTCGCCGCGCCGGCAATCCAGTCTTTCTCGTCCATTGCGTCTGCCTGAAGGTCGGCTTGCCCGGTGGTCGGTGGCGTTTCGAGCCGTCTAGCCGTTGCGCGATTATCGCGCGAACCGCTTGCCGTGCAACCGGCTAAAGGCTCATTTGAAGTCCCAGCGCATCTGCTCGGCGATCCCCACCCCGCGAGACGTCCGCACACATTCACTCACATAATCGGTGAACGGCAGCGGCTCGAAGCCGATTTCGTCACGCAAACGGCAATTGTCGAACGCGTAGTCCAGTTCCGCGAAACCGGCGTACACACGCAGCGCGTGCTCGATCAGGCGGCCGCTGCCACACCGGTCGCGGCCCACCACCTCGCGTGCGATCTTGCCGAAGTCGCGCACGCGGCACATCGAATAGCGGCGGCCCGACGTGCCGGTGGCCTCGTCCATTGCACTGATGATCTGACCGATGGTCGGCGCCTCCGCCCCCGCCGACACGTGATACGTATCGAAAGCCAGCGACGGCTTCACCGTCAGCAGCACGAGCGCACGGGCGCAGTCGTCGGCGGACACCACGTCAATGCGGTTCATCGCCCGCGCCGTGAAGCGACGCGCGCCGTGCACCACGCGAAACACCCAGAACAGGCTCGCCGACGGCAACGTGCCGAGCACCGTGTGGCCGACCACGCTCGACGGCCGCACCACCACCAACGGCAAACGGGGATACGTGCTGCGCAACAGACGTTCGACTTCGCGTTTGCTTTGCGTGTAAGGCACGAGGTGGCGCGTCTCGCTGTAGCCGAATGGAGATTCCTGCACGTTTGCGCCGCATTGCGTGCCGCACGCCATCGCCGTGCTCACATGCAGAAAACGCCGCAGCGTTTTGCTGCCGGCAAAACGCGATGCAAAGCGCAAGGTGTCGCGTACATTCGTATCGAGTACTTGCGGATGCGTCGAGAACGACGCGAGCCCGGCACAGTTGATCACATGCGATGCTTTCGCGAGCCGCGCCAGATTGATCTCCGAAAACGCGCTGCCGAGTTCGCCGACCATTACGTTCGCTTCGGTGATTCGCTGCACGCGAGAATATGGCAACCCGCAGCGCACCGCCGAGGCGCGCAGCCGCGCGAGCGCGTCGGTCACGCTGACGCCGCGCACCAGACACACCATGCGCTCGGCCAGGCCGACGTTGATCAGGGTCACAAGCAGATTGCCGCCGATAAAACCGGTCGCACCGGTCAGCAGCACACCGTCGACACCCATCGCCTTCGCACGCGCCGACGATACCAGGCTGTCCTGCCAGGCGTTGGATAAAGGGGTTTGCCATGCAAACATCGCGAGCTCCTGGCCGGGGACGTCAAAGCGTCGAACGTCGAACGTCGATCCGGACAACCGATCAATAGCAATAGACGCATCGGCACGCGCATCAATACCGATACGTCAGCGCCGAGACCGCGAAGTAGTTGTTCTTCGACTGCACGATCGGGCTGTTCGCCGACGCACCGAGCAGCCACGCCACGCCGCCGGCCAGCGAAAACATATAGAAATTCTCGGCGTAGACCATCGGCGGGCAGATCAGGCAAAACAGCGGAAGACGCAGATAAAAGAGGCGTTTGCGCACGATCATGACTTTTTTGGGACGGAAGCCGCAGTCTAGGGACGCCGCCTCGCCGCGTCTGTCCTGAAATTGAGGGAATGTGTGCGCGATTGTGTTCAAGTGTTCGCGAATGTCCGCGGCGTATCCGGCACGCGTGCGCGCAGATAGAATCGGTGCCTGATAGCGGAGACCGATATGACCGAAGCCCTCTCAACACTGGCGTGCTACTGATCGAGGATGACGATCGCCTCGCGCCGTTGATCGAGGAATATCTGAACAGCTACGAATCCAGCGTGACGATCATCCGAACCGACTTCGAAAGCCGCCTTTGAAACCCGACACACGCCAACATCTGCGCGCCAATCTGCTGATGCTGATCGCAGCGATGATCTGGGGCTCCGCATTCGTCGCGCAACGCTTAAGCGTCGATGCGATCGGACCGTTCCTGTTTACCGGACTGCGTTTCCTGCTCGGCGCGCTGGTCGTGCTAACGATGATTGTCTGCGTGCGGCGCTCCGCACTGGCCGAGCTGTCGAAGCGCGAACCCGGCGGCGCACGCGAGCTGCTCGGGGCCGGTGCGCTGCTTGGCGTCGTGCTGTCGGCGTCGATCTCGTTGCAGCAGATCGGCTTGCAATACACGAAGATCGCCAACGCCGGCTTTATCAGTTCGTTGTATGTGGTGCTCGTGCCGCTGCTGGGCGTGCTGTTTCGTCATCGCACGGGATTCGGCACGTGGCTTGGTGCGACGCTCGCTGCGCTCGGCATGTACTTTCTGAGCGTCAACGAGCACTTCTCGATCCTGTACGGCGACTGGTATCAGCTAGCCGGCGCCCTGGTGATTTCCGTGCAGATGATGCTGGTGGGCCGCTTCGCGCTGCGACACGACACACTCATGTTGGCGCTCGTACAGTTCGTGACTTGCGGGCTCGCATGTGTGGCCGTCGGTCTCGTGATCGAGCCGGTCAGTCTCGCGGTGATCGAGCGCGCCGCACCGACGATTCTGTACGGCGGTGCGCTGTCGGTGGGTGTCGCCTATACGATTCAGGTGGTGGCGCAAAAGTATGCGGCACCCTCGCATGCCGCGGTGATCTTCAGTATGGAAGGTGTGTTCGCGGCGCTGGCCGGGTGGCTCGTGCTCGGCGAAACGTTGTCGGCGCGGGCGCTATTCGGATGCGCGCTGATGCTCACCGGGTTGATCGTGTGCCAGGTCATGCCGGCCTGGCGACGCGGGCACAAAGCCGATCGCTTGCCTCACGAGGCGTGAGGGCTTGGCCAGTCGCCCGCGCGGCAGTCTCGGCTAAGCGGCGCGCGGTTGCGCGAAAAGCTTGGGCGTATCAGCGGTGGGGGGAAACACACACCAGCAGCCGTCGTCGTGACGAAAGAAAAAAAGGCCGCGCGATTCACCTTCCTGAGAAGTCTCCACCCGCACGTAACGCCTTCCGCCGACACGGGTGCGGCTGAATTCGGTCACGTGAACCGGAACCGAAGGCGCCGGCGCCAGCCATTTCTCGACCAGAAAACGCAGTGATTGTTCGCTGGCGGCTCTCATGATCCGCTCCGGGCCGGCTTGTCGTGACTTGCCTCGCGCGTGGCGTCGCTGCTTTCGTCGCGTTCGGTGCCTTCCTCATCATGCTCGGAGGATGCGAGGGATATGGCCCGGTTGGTGGCCGCCGCCCGCAGCGTCGTGCAGTGACGGGCATGTCGGATATCCGAAAGAAGACGGACTAGCTGTCGTGCTGTTCTGCGTTTCATTGCACACCCCCGCACTGCACCAATAACTTCAGAAAACACTTTAACTTTATGCCTGGATAGGGCGTTGCCGAAATGATTTTGACTAAATAGCAACAGTTGCGCTTGCAAAAACATCGACGCAATCTTTGTACCTTCCAGCTTCAATGTGCACCTTCGGGGAAGCGCAGTCTGTACGGTGGCGAGCGGATGGCATCGACAAAAAAACCGCGCCGCCACCCGCGCGATAGACGCCTGGATGCGCAAGTTATCCACAATTGCCTATGAATAACTTCGGGATAGCGCATCGGACAGCCTGTGCGCGAAATCTTGATAAGACGCGAGGCCAGGCAAGCCCCGTCAAAGTTATCCCAGCTCTGTAGTTTTTCTACAGACATGTTCCGCAGGGTTATGGGTTTCGCATGACGTTGATGTGACGGGGAATTTGAGACTTATCCACAGGCGGGGTTAACCCTTGTTAACTATTACTACATATATATACGTATGAAGTAAAAGACATAGGAAAAGTACCGCGGCGTGATGAAATCAAAGGCTGATCACCTCATGATCAGCCGACACCCCGCAGCATCGGTGAATGCATCAAGGCGCGACGCCGGCTCCACTGGCGGGTTGTGTGGCAGCGGCCTTGTCGATTGCATCAGGCATATCCAGAAGCGGGACTGGAAGCGGCGCTTCGACCGGCACCGGCAACATGCGCGTCTCGATGCGGCTGTTCACCACCGGCTGTGTGCGCACCACCGTTTGCAGATAGTGGTCGACGAGGCCGAAGAAACGATCGTAGAACTTGCCCGACGGGATGGTCTCGCTCGATATTTTGACCATCGCATCGTTGTTCGAGCGGATCGGCAGCGACAGCGAACCCAGCACGCTCAACCCGACGCTCGCCGACGTATCGCTTTTCTTCAACGCAAAGCCATTCTGCACGGCGTTGACGTAAACAATGCTCGTATCGCTCGCCTCTTCCCCCGGCGTGCACACCACATGAAACTCGACGACGACGTGCGTGTCGCCGGTCGGCTGGAAATTTTTCGTTCCGTCGACGGTATCGGTACGCGTCATCGTCGTCAGATAGCCCTGACTCAGCAGTGCGCGGCGCGCGGCCTCGCAGGTATCCGTGGAGCTTGAGTTGAAATTTCGGGCGTACGGGTTCGCGCCCGTTTCGAACAATTCCTGCTGGAATTTCGGCTGCGGGGCGCTTTTGCAAGCGGCAAGTGCCATCAGGCCAAGAAGCGCGGCGGCGGTGGCTTTGGAAAACGAGGTGAACATGATCGATCGGAGAAGGCGCAGCGTGAGCTCGAATGGGAATGCATTGTAGAGCCGTTGCCGGATATGCGTAAAAAGCGCGCAGCGCGCAGCCCGCGCGGCCTTACACGGCGTGACGCGTCAATTCCGCGACTTCAGCGCGGAAGCAGAACATTGGGGAAAAAGTGGAGCTGCCGCTCAGTGCGGCATGGCAGGCGATGCGCCTGGCAGGGCCGTCGCGCCATTCATCCCGGCGGCGGTGTCGGCCGGTATCGTAAAAGCGTCGGCCCAGTTGCCCGGCGCCGGGCAACGGTCGGCTTCGCACATACTGGCTTGTGCGCCGGGATGCGAGGCGACATCTTGCGGTCCCGCGACGCCGGCGAAATCCTCCACGCGCAAGCTGACCTTCTTCGCGTACGCCTGCGATCCGCCGTAACTCTTGAGCGCCGCGTTCATGTCGCCGTTGGCCGAGCGCATGTAGCCGTACAGGATCGCCGAACCCACCTCGATGTTGGTGGTCGGCTCGGTAAGGTCTTTGACGTTCCTCAGCAGCCCCCGATGGGCGCCCGGCACCACCTGCATCAGCCCGGTCGCGCCGTTGGCGCCCCTGGCCTTTTCCTTGAAGCGGGATTCGATCGAGATGATCGCCAGCAGCAGTGCCGGCGGCAGCGAATATTTCGAAGCGGCCGACTGCACCGCGTCGGAAATCTGCTGGGCCTTTTCCTTTGCCAGACCGAACTTCTGCGTCAGATACGCGGACATGCGGTCATTGTTTTCGTCGGCCGTAGCGGTTTGCATCAGGCCGAGCGAAAGCACGATCAGGCAAAGTAACCGGCTCATAACGGAGGACGGGGAAGGAAGGGGATTTGCGCATTATAGCTCTGCCCCCAAAAGAGGCCCCCAAACGGCCAAAATTCGTCTGAGGAAAAGATGACCGGCGGGTCGTTATGTTTATCGACCTTGGCGCGCGCGTCTTTCGGATACCACCATGCCGAATTCGTATCGCGCTGAACGTAAAAACGCAGCGCGTCCTTCAGCGTAGGGACGCGGCCGTTGTGGAAGAACACGCGGCGCGTCGGCTGTGAACGGGCGCTCTCATTGCGCGTAGCGACGATGCAAGGCGGCCGCCACCTCCGCAAAACGCGCACGCAACTCCGGCGGCGCCAGCACGTCGGCCTCGGTGCCGAAGCGCAGCAATTCCGCGCATGCCTGCCTTGCCGAACCGACCGGCAGCGTGACCGTGCGCCAGCCGTCGGACGGATCGGGCTCGCCGATTTTCGCGGCTGAGCGTGCGAACGGCGAGACGAAGACTTCGAGCATCTGCATGCCCCACGGCGACAGGCGCAGCGTTGCCTCGCTCGCATGCATCTCTTCGGATAGGCGCTGTGTGCTGTCCTGCCAGTAAGCCGCCAGATCGAAGGCGGCCGGGCGCTCGAACGTCTCGTCGAGCATGCTCAATTCGAGAATGCGCGAAATGCGGTAGATGCGGATGTCCGCGCCGACCCGCCCAACCAAATACCAGGCTCCGCTTTTCAGCACGATGCCGAGCGGTTCGATCCGCCGGAATTTTTCCGCCTTCCAGCTCTGATAGCGAATCTGCAGCGGATGCTGTTCCCACACCGCGCCGGCGATCAACGGCAGATTCGCGGGCTGGTCAGCTTCGGAAAACCAGGCCGGGGCGTCGAGGTGAAAACGTGAGCGTATGCGCTCCGCGGTCGAGCGCAACTCAACCGGCAGCGCGGCGAGCAATTTGGTTTGCGCGCCGGCCATCACGGCGCCGAGACCGAGTGCCTGCACCGGCCCCGGCAAGCCCGCGAGGAACAGCGCCTCCGCTTCCCGCGACGACAGGCCGTTCAGACGGGTACGGTATCCGTCGAGCAGGCGATAGCCGCCTTCAGCGCCACGTTCGCTCTGGACAGGAACACCTGCGGCGCTCAAGGCGTCGATATCGCGATAGATCGTGCGCAAGGAAACCGCGCACTCCTCGGCGAGCGACTGCGCGGTCACGCGTCCGCGCGCCTGCAAGGTCATCAGGATGGAAAGGAGGCGGCTGGCTCTCATACAGACAAGTTTAGTCATACCTGACACAAACTGACAGGTATAGGCGCTTAGGATGGGGACGTCCGGCGCCAGATGGACGCCGGCTTTACCAACGAGACGCTCACTCAGAAGGCTCCCGCCATGACCACCGATCGCACGATCACGCTGTTCCACTCACCGCAATGCCGCTCGGTCAGCGCACTTACGCTGCTCGAGGAGCTGGGCGCCCCGTATCAGTTGAAGGTGTTGAACATGAAGGCCGGTGAGCAGCGCAAGGCGCCATATCTCGCGATTAATCCGCTCGGCAAGGTACCGGCGATCCTTCACGGCGACGCGCTGATCACCGAACAGGTCGCCATCTTTATCTATCTGGCTGACCTGTTTCCGGAAGCGGGTCTCGCGCCGACGCTCGACGATCCGTCGCGCGGGCCGTACCTGCGATGGCTGGTGTACTACGCGGCATGTTACGAACCGGCGCTGGTCGACAAGGCGATGAAGCGCGACCCGGCGCCGCCCGCCACGTCGCCCTACGGCGATTTCGATTCGATGCTCGGGACGGTGACGAGCCAGTTGCAGGCGTCACCCTATTTACTCGGGGACAGGATGTCGGCGGCGGATATCTTGTGGGGCATCGCGCTGCATTGGGGGATGATGTTCAAGCTGGTGCCTGAGACGCCGGTCGTGCTCGAGTATGCCCGGCGCGTTTGCTCACGGCCGAGCTTCGTGAAGGTGAGCGAGCGGGATGTTGCGCTCGCGGCGGAGCATGAGGCGGCGGTCAAAGGGATTTGAGACAATGAGGGCCGCCGGTGAATATCTTCCCGGGACAACCGGGCGTGCCTTGACCTTTCCGGCAAGCACCGCCTCATTGAACAAGAGATGTTTTCAGGTATGAGCAAGACCGTATTCATTCCGAGCGTGCCCGCGACGTCAGAGGAAGATTTCGAAGTGTCGGCCACGTCGAAGCTGGCCGGCTACCGGCGTTTCTTCGGCGTGTTGAAAGTGGTTCGAACCACCGACGGCCGCGTGTTGTTCCCATTCGACGGCGCGCCGGAACTCGGACCTTACCCGACCAAGCTGGAAGCCGTCGCGGCGGCGCAAGTGTATGGCGAGCACATCGTGACCAGCGATCTGGCGTGTCCGGAGTTGTAAACGCGCAAGTGCTGCGAGGGAGCGAGGTGCGCCATCGAGGCAAAAAAACGGCCGCCCAAAGGCGACCGTTTTTTCAGCGCGGAGTGTAGCTAGCGATAGCCGCCTCCAACCTCACTCCACCGTAACCGACTTCGCCAGGTTCCGCGGCTTGTCCACATCCGTGCCTCGCGCACAAGCTGTGTGATAAGCCAGCAACTGCAGCGGCACCACGTGCAGGATCGGCGACAGCAGGCCGTAGTGTTCCGGCATCCGGATCACATGCAGACCTTCGTCGTTGACGATCTTCGTATCCGCATCCGCGAACACATAAAGCTCACCGCCCCGCGCACGCACTTCCTGGATATTCGACTTCAGCTTCTCCAGCAGCGCGTCATTCGGCGCCACCGTCACCACCGGCATCGCTTCAGTCACGAGCGCCAGCGGCCCGTGCTTCAGCTCGCCGGCCGGATACGCTTCCGCGTGGATATAGGAAATCTCCTTCAGCTTCAGCGCACCCTCGAGCGCGATCGGGTAATGCAGACCGCGCCCGAGGAACAGCGCATGTTCCTTGCGCGAAAACTCTTCCGACCACGCGATGATCTGCGGCTCCAGCGCCAGCACGCTATTCAATGCCGCCGGCAGATGACGCAGCAGTTTCAGATACTTGGCTTCCTGCTCCGGGGCCACCTGCCCACGCAGCTTCCCAAGCGTCGCGGCAAGCACGAACAGCGCAACCAGTTGTGTCGTGAAAGCCTTGGTCGACGCCACGCCGATTTCGCGACCTGCGTGGGTCAGGAACGACAATTCGGTCTGGCGCACCATCGCGCTCGTGCCGACATTGCATACTGCCAGCGTATGTTTATGCCCCAGCGACTGCGCATGCTTGAGCGCCGCCAGCGTATCGGCCGTTTCGCCCGACTGCGAGATCACCACTACCAGCGACTTTGGATTCGGCACGGACTCGCGATACCGATACTCACTGGCAATTTCCACCTGAGTCGGGATCTTCGCGACCGACTCGAGCCAGTACTTCGCGGTCAACCCCGAGTAGTAGCTCGTGCCGCACGCGAGAATCAACAGACTGTCGATGTCCGCGAACACCTTGCCGGCACTCTCGCCGAATAGCGACGCTTCGAACGAATCGCCTTGCGGGATCGTGTCCGTAATGGCACGCGGCTGTTCGAAAATTTCCTTCTGCATGAAGTGGCGGTACGGGCCAAGCTCGACCGCGCCGCCATACGCCGCGACCTGGCGCACTTCGCGCTGTGCTTCGTAACCGTCACGATCGACGATACGCACACCCTCGAGCGACAATTCGCAGACGTCGCCTTCCTCGAGGAAGATGAAGCGTTCGGTGCTGCCGGCAAGCGCCAACGCATCCGAAGCGAGGAAGTTCTCACCGTTGCCGAGTCCGACCACCAGCGGCGAACCTTGCCGCGCGCCGACCACCGCATGCGGCTGATCCTTATGCAGCACCGCGATCGCATATGCGCCGTGCAATTGCCCGACGGCTTCACGCACCGCGGCAAACAGATCGCCGCGATACAGGCTGTGGATCAAATGAGCGATAACCTCTGTGTCGGTTTGGGAAACAAACATGTAACCCTTGCCCCGCAGCATTTCGCGCAGTGACTCGTAGTTCTCGATGATGCCGTTGTGTACCAACGCGAGCGCGTCTTTCGAGAAGATCGGGTGAGCGTTGTCGGTTACCGGCGCGCCGTGCGTCGCCCAGCGCGTATGCGCGATACCCGTGATGCCTTCGAGGTGGCTCTCCTGCACCTGCTCGTCCAGATCGGCCACGCGCGCGACGCTGCGCGCACGACGCGGTCCGTCGCTACCGAGTACCGCCACGCCGCACGAATCGTAGCCGCGATACTCGAGGCGGCGCAGTCCTTCGATCAGGACGGGAACGATGTTACGTTGCGCAACCGCGCCAACAATGCCACACATGGCTAATTCCTTTTCAGTGCCGGGTGTCAGGGCGCGCGCTTGAGGCGCGCGTCACGCCCATCAACTTTTCTTCTTGATCGGGCGTACATAGCCCGGCTTGCTTGTTTGAGTCTTATCGTTCAGGACCAGCATGTCTTGTTCGACGTCTTTCCAGACCGTGGTGCCCGCCGCGATTGTCACACCGCGCTTCACGCGCACGGGCGCGACGAGTTGCGTGTCCGAACCGACGAACACGTCGTCTTCGATGATCGTGCGGAATTTGTTCGCGCCGTCGTAGTTACAGGTGATGGTACCCGCGCCGATATTCACGCGCGCCCCGATATCCGCGTCGCCGATATACGTAAGATGGTTCGCCTTCGAGCCACGACCGAGCACCGCGTTCTTCACCTCGACGAAGTTGCCGACGTGCGACTCGTCCTGCAACGACGCGCCCGGACGCAGCCGTGCATAAGGGCCAAGCACGACGTTCGCACCGACGTCGGCGCCTTCGATATGCGTGAACGCGTCGACGCGCGTACCGGCGCCGATCGTCGCATTGCGGATTACGCAGTTCGGCCCGACGGTCACATTGTCGGCCAGTGTGACGCGGCCTTCGAACACGCAGTTCACGTCGATCGAGACGTCGCGGCCGCATTCGAGCGTGCCGCGCACGTCGAGACGAGCCGGATCGGCAAGCGTCACGCCGGCCACCAGCAGTGCCTCGGCAACATTGTGCTGATGAATCCGTTCGAGTTCGGCAAGCTGCTGCTTGCTGTTCACGCCGAGCGTTTCCCACGCTTCGTCAGGCTGCGTGGTGACGACTTCGAGTCCCGCTTCGATCGCCATCTCGACCGCGTCGGTCAGGTAGAACTCGCCTTGCGCGTTGTCGTTCTTTAACGCGGCGAGCCAGCCGCCCAACCGCTCGGTCGGCGCGACGATGATGCCGGTGTTGATCTCGGCGATCCCGAGCTGCTCGGCCGTTGCGTCTTTCTGTTCGACGATGCGCGACACCTTGCCGTGCTGATCGCGCACGATGCGGCCGTAGCCGCTGGGGTCGTCGAGCGTGACGGTGAGAACGCCATAGCCGCCGGGGCCCGCGCGATCGGTCAGCGCCTGCAGCGTGCAGGCGCGCGTGAGCGGCACGTCGCCGTACAGCACCAGCGTGGGTTCGGAAGGATCGAGCAGCGGCAACGCCTGCTGCACCGCGTGGCCGGTGCCGAGTTGCTGCTCCTGTGCGGCGAACTGGATATCCGGCGCCGCTACCGCTTGACGCACGGCTTCGGCGCCATGACCGACCACCACGACCAGACGCGTGGGCTTGAGCGCACGAGCGGTGTCGATGACATGAGCGAGGAGCGGCCGGCCGGCCAGGGGATGGAGCACCTTGGGAAGCGCGGACCGCATGCGCTTACCGGTGCCTGCCGCCAAAATCACGATGTTCATGGCGTCGGCAATCAGACAAGTTTCGAGCCGACGATTCTATCATGCAGCCTATGCCTACCAAGGCCGCTCGCGCGGCTCCCGCATGGTGACATGACCCTGCTGAATCACCCGGAAATCCTTGATTCCCGGGCACTTCGCGACCCGATCAAAGATCGTCGAACTGGACGATCGAGATCGATTTCGACCCGGTGAGCAGCGTGCCCTCGCCGGTATCGGTCGAGCACGGCTCTTCGTCGAAGGCGATATCGCCTTGCGGATCGGCCTCGCCGCTCGCGCGCAGACCGGCGAACGGAAACAGCTTGTGATCCATCAGGTGCGACGGCACGATGTTCGACAAGGCATTGAACATGTTCTCGATGCGGCCCGGGAAGCGCTTTTCCCAATCGCGGATCAGCGCCTTCATTTCCGCGCGCTTCAGGTTTGGCTGGCTGCCGCACAGGTTGCACGGAATGATCGGGAATTCGCGCAGCTCCGCGTACTTTTCCAGATCGGTTTCCTTTACGTAGGCGAGCGGGCGAATCACGATGTTCTTGCCGTCGTCCGATTGCAGCTTGGGCGGCATGCCCTTCAGCTTGCCGCCGTAGAACATGTTCAGCAGCAGCGTTTGCAGAATGTCGTCGCGATGATGGCCGAGCGCTATCTTGGTCGCGCCGAGTTCGCCCGCCACGCGATACAGAATGCCGCGACGCAGCCGCGAGCACAGCGAGCAGGTGGTCTTGCCCTCCGGCACCAGCCGCTTGACGATGCTGTAGGTGTCCTGGTTCTCGATGTGAAACGGAATGTCGAGTTGCTTCAGGTACTCGGGCAGCACGTGCTCGGGGAAGCCCGGCTGCTTCTGGTCGAGATTCACCGCGACGATGTCGAAGTTGATCGGCGCGCGCTCGCGCAGCCGCATCAGGATGTCGAGCATCGCGTAGCTGTCCTTGCCGCCCGACAGGCACACCATCACCTTGTCGCCTTCCTCGATCATGTTGAAGTCGCCGATCGCTTCACCGACCTGGCGCGCAAGCCGCTTGAACAGCTTGTTGTTCTCGTAGGCTTCTTTCTGCTCGCGACGCGTGAGCGGCGCTTTGCCCGTTGAGGTGTGCGCGGTCTGCGCAGCGCCCAGGGCTGCGGTGTCGTTCAGGATTTCCTGAGCATTCATGGCTCAATCCTCTTTGATACGGAAGACTTCGACGCCCACCGCGTCGCAGTCGGGATAAACGTCCGGTTTTTCGGTCGACACGCACACGGCGCGCACCTGCGGATGATCGAGCAGCACCTTGACGAGGTCGTCGCAGAGCGTTTCCTGCAGGTGGATATGACCTTGTTCGACACGGCGCGCGATGGTCGAGCGCATGAAGTCGTAATCGACGACTTCGTTCAATTTGTCCTGAACCGGCGTGGACAGCGCGAGCGGCACGAATAGTTCGACGTTGATCACGACGCGCTGTTCGCCGCGCTTTTCGAAGTCGTGCACGCCGATGTTGATGTGCACTTCGTAATTGCGCAGAAAGAGCCGGCGGCAATCGGCGAGCCGGGGATGCGAAAGAGCGGCAAACATGTTCGTTCCAGTCGAAAAAAGAGCGCGGTGCACTCAAATGGGCGCTTCAACGCGCGGGCGGCCGCCGGTTCACCCGGCAACCAGCGCGCACACGCTTCAGGCGCCCGTCAAAAACATAACGTCGCGCGGCAGCGGCACAAGGTGCTGCCCGCCGTCGACCACCAGCGTCGTTCCGGTGACGCCCGCTGCATCGGCGAGATACAGCGCGGCGGCGACAATATCCTCCGGCCGCGACGCGCGGCCCAGAGGCGTAGCACGGTGAGCTTCTTCAAAGCCGGCCGGCGTTTGATCGCCGGACTGCATCGTCAGACCAGGGGCGAGTCCGACCACGCGCACTTTCGGCGCCAACGCCTGCGCCAGCGCAACCGTGGCTGTCTGCAACGCTGCCTTCGACAGCGTGTAGGACAGATAGTCCGGATTCATGTTGTACAGCTTCTGGTCCAGCACGTTGATGACCACGCCGCGCTGGCTCTCGTCGGTGCGCGCGGCCTCCGGCGTCGCCTCGAACAGCATACGCGCGAGTACGAGCGGCGCGCCGAGATTCATCGCGGTCAGCTTCAGCAGAAGGTCGTAACCGACGTTGTGCGCCGTGTCTTCTTCGAAGCGCGACGCATTGTTGACGATACACGCCGGGCGGCCTAGGGCCGCAATGCAGGCCGGCATGAGCCCCTCGACCTGAGCCTCGTCGCCCAATTCCGCGTGCAAAGCCACCGCCCGGCGGCCCAGGGCGACAATTTCCGCGACGACCTCATCGGCTTCCTCTCGCGACGCACCGTAGTGGACCGCCACGTCCCAGCCACGCGCGGCGAAGCCGAGCGCGAGCGAGCGCCCGATACGGCGGGCGGCGCCGGTAATCAGCACGATGCGCGGCGTGTCAGGCGCGCGGGCGGCGGCGGTGTCCAGAGAGGCGGTCATTTACAATGCGGGGATGAATCCGAAAGCTCACCAACCCGATAGTTTACCTGCTCCCGGCCCGAGCGCGCTTGCGCAGTCCGAAGCGCTGGTCGCACAGGTCCGCGCCGATCTCGAAGCGGCTGGCGGCTGGCTGCCATTCGACCGCTACATGGAGCGCGCGCTTTACGCGCCGGGACTCGGCTATTACAGCGGCGGAGCCCGCAAATTCGGCCTGCGCGGCGACGACGGCAGCGACTTCGTCACCGCGCCCGAAATGTCGCCCCTCTTCGCCGCGACGCTGGCCCGTCCGCTCGCCGAGGCGTTGCAGGCGAGCGGCACGCGCGACGTGATGGAGTTCGGCGCCGGCACGGGCAAACTCGCCGCCGGCTTGCTGAATGCGCTCGACGGGCTAGGTGTCGAATTCGACCGCTACTCGATCGTGGATCTGTCCGGAGAATTGCGCGAACGCCAACGCGAGACCATCGAGGCCGCCGCGCCAACGCTGGCTGCGAAGGTGCGCTGGCTGGACGCGTTGCCGGAGCAATTCGAAGGCGTGGTGATCGGCAACGAGGTCTTGGACGCAATGCCCGTGCGGCTTTTCGCGTATAGCCGTGGCGTCTGGCACGAGCGCGGCGTGGTGTGGCGCGATGAGGCCTTTGCGTTCGACGACCGCCTGGTATCGGAGGCGGCGGACATTGCGCTTCTGGCTGGGCTTCTGGCCGAGATCGACACGGCCGGCGACGACTACCTGACCGAAACGCACGACGCCGCCCGGGCATTCACGCGGACCATTTGCACGATGCTCACGCGTGGCGCGGCGTTCTTTATCGACTACGGCTTTCCCCGCCACGAGTACTACCACGAGCAGCGTGCGCAGGGCACGTTGATGTGCCATTACCGGCACCGGGCGCATGCTGACCCGTTTGTCTATCCGGGCTTGCAGGACATTACCGCGCACGTGGAATTTACCGGCATCGCCGAAGCCGGCGTCGAGGCCGGCGCGGATTTGTTGGGATTCACTTCGCAAGCGCGCTTCTTGTTGAATGCGGGGATTACCGAGACGTTGTCGGCGCTCGATCCAACGGACACGGCGAAGTTTTTGCCCGCGGCGAATGCGGTGCAGAAGTTGTTGTCGGAGGCGGAGATGGGCGAACTGTTCAAGGTGATCGCGTTTTCGCGCGGGCTGGATGACGCGCTGCAGGCATTTTCCAGCGGCGACCGGTCACATACGCTGTGATTTTTTGCGTTAGGGATTTGCGATGATCCGCTGGCTGTTAACTACGTTTGTTGCGGTGGCGGTGTTGTCGGCCTGCTGGCCGTGGCTCAGGAAGATCGGGATTGGGCGGATGCCCGGCGACGTTACTTTGCGTCTCTTCGGGCGGGAGTATCCGTTTCCGTTTATGTCGACGCTTGTGCTGTCGATCGTGTTGTCGTTGCTTGCCAAGGTTTTGTAAGGGTTTTTGCCTTTGGCGGCGGTATGGTTCTGTTTGCCTGTGGCGGTGGGGTTTGATTGAGCTGTTTGCCTGCTCGGCGCGTTTTTGTCTGTACGCTTGCGGCTTTGGCCTTTCCTTGAGTTGTTAGTGGTCTATTAGCGTTCGCCCCTGTGCGGGGCAGGCACCTACTTTCTTTGCCGCCGCAAAGAAAGTAGGCAAAGAAAGCGGCTCACACCGCTAATGCTAAGTGGGCGCCGTAGCGCACAACGGGTAGTGGTGCATCTGGAATCTGTGTTTGTGCACCTGCCTGTGCGTGTGACAAGGGAGTCATACTTCCGGCGGCGCTGCGCGCGCCGAAGCGTACTTCATAAAACCACCCGCTACGTTTTGACGCGCGTGTTTCGCCACCGAGCCGTAGGTCGTCATAGCATCGCCACTGCCATCGCGCGATTGCAACCGTGCCTGTGATCGGGATCGGGACCGTGGCGGTGATTTCAGCGCACCGACAAATCATTTGAAGTGCGGGTACCCCTATAAGTACGGAGGCGCGTCGCCGAGGCGAAGCCGATGGCTCCACCAAACCCAAACGAAGCCGCTGGTTTCCCGTGCAGCCCCGTCCGCGACGCACGCAGTGCGGAGTGGGAGCTGATGAGTCCCTTGTCACTAACGCCTGAAGGTGCGAGGGCACGGATTCCAGATGCACCACTACCCTGTGCGAGCTACGGTGCCCGCTTAGCAGGAGCGGTGTGAGCCGCTTTCTCTTGCTTACTTCTCTTTGCGGCGGCAAAGAGAAGTGAGTGCCCGCCCCGCACAGGGGCGACACTAATAGACCACTAACAATTCAAGGAAAGGCCAACACCGCAAGCGTACAGACAAGAACGCACCGCGCAGGCAAACAAAACCATGCCGCCGCCAAAGGCAAAAAAACAGACCCTCACATAAGAGCCACTTCAACCGCTCGAACCCGCTCCTGATGCACGGCATCCCTGATTCCAGCGGGCGCATCTGCAAGCCGCCCGGCCACTGCCCCAGCATCCACGCCCCGCGCGGCAACAAGCGCAATCCGCAGCCGCTCAGCCTGCGGATACGCCTGCATCTCAAACCCGAGCCGCCCACGCGCATCCGCCTCGCAAGCCTGCAAGGCTTCAGCAAAGCGCGCCGGTTTCCGGATAGCGTCGCTGCGCTCGAGCAGTCTCACCAACGCGGCTGCCCCCATCTCCATCACGCGATGAATATTCCCATGCTCCCGCGCGACCAGCAGCGCCAGATCGCGACATTCGTTCGGCACCCGCAGCCGCTCGCACAAAGGCTTCAGCAGATCCACGCTGCGCCCCTCATGCCCGATATGCCGCGGCAATATGTCGTCGGGCGTCGTTGCTTTGCCGAGATCGTGCGTGAGCGCGGCGAACCGAACCGGCAACGCGTAACCCTGCTGCGCGGCATGGTCGACCACCATCATCACGTGTACGCCCGTATCCACTTCGGGATGATAGTCAGCCCGTTGCGGCACGCCGAACAACGCATCGATCTCCGGCAGAATCCGCGCCAGGGCGCCGCATTCCCGCAGCACCTCGAACATGCGGGACGGCTTCTTCTCCATCAATCCGCGTGACACTTCCTGCCACACGCGCTCGGCGACCAGTGCATCGACCTCACCGTCGGCCACCATCTTGCGCATCAACGCCATCGTCTCCGGCGCCACCGTGAAATCGACGAAGCGCGCCGCGAACCGCGCAATCCGCAAAATCCGCACGGGGTCTTCTAAAAACGCGTCGCTGACATGACGAAAGAGCCGCGCCTGAAGGTCTCCCCGGCCATTGAACGGGTCGATCACCGGTCCGGTCAATTCGCCGTCCGGGCGCACCTCGCGCGCCATGGCGTTGATCGTCAGGTCGCGGCGGGCGAGGTCCTCTTCGAGCGTGACGTCCGGCGCGTAGAAGAACTGGAAACCGTGATAGCCGGCAGCCGTCTTGCGCTCGGTGCGTGCAAGCGCGTATTCCTCGTGTGTCTGCGGATGCAGAAACACCGGGAAATCCTTGCCCACCGGACGATAGCCCTGCGCCACCATCTGCTCGGGCGTCGCGCCGACCACCACATAATCCCGGTCCTGCACGGATACGCCCAGCAACTCGTCGCGGATTGCTCCGCCCACCGCGTAGATATTCATGGGCATACGTCTTGGTACGGAATCGCATGCGTTTCGCGCAGCGAGTCGTTGATCCATGCCTTCACCGCCGGCAACGCCGTCACGCGAAGAACATACGCCGCGGCAGTTTCGGAGAGCGCAGGTTGCCACGTGTTGAAGCGCATCACGACCGGCGCGTACATCGCGTCGGCAATGCTGAATTCGCCGAACAGGAAAGGACCGCCGTAGGTATCGAGACACCGGCTCCAGATCGCGTCGATGCGCGCAATGTCGGCCAGTGCGCCCGGTGTGGCGTTCTTGCCGGGAAACGACGCGCGAATGTTCATCCACATGTTCGAGCGCAATTCGCCAAAGCCCGAATGCATCTCGGCGCTGATGCTGCGCGCGTGACTGCGCGCCGCCGGGTCGCGCGGCCACAGCGCATGCTGCGGGAAGCGCTCAGCCAGCGTCTCGGCGATCGCCAGCGAATCCCATGTGGCCGATCCGTCTTCGCTGATCAAACACGGCACCTTGCCGGAGCCCGTCGGCGCGTAAGCCAGAATCGCGGACTTCGTGCCGGATTCATTCAGATGAATCAGCACCTCTTCAAACGGGATGCCGAAATGCGTAACCAGCAGCCACGGACGCATCGACCACGACGAATAGTTCTTGTCACCGATAATCAGCTTCATGCCTGGTATAAGAGGTAGAGATAAAAAGGTTCAACGCCCCGCGCCGGCGCGAAACGCGTCGAAGCGCGAACGCGTCGACGCGCCGGTCAGATACACGGGCGCGATCGTTTCGATGCTGGCGGGTTCAATGCCGAGTTCAGGCGCTAGCGGTCCGCTCAACACGTTGTCGACTTTCATCGAATCGAGATTGTCGCGCGAAATCACCGGTTCGCCCGGCGCCATTTCAAACGTCAACGCCTGCAAGCGCGCCAGCGCCTCCGGCAGGCGAATGATTCGCGCATGCCGGCCGATCACATCGCCGCAATACTTGACGAGGTCTTCGAGTGCATAGACGGTCGGGCCGCCGAGTTCGTAAGTATGGCCGCTGGCCGCGTCGAGATCGAGCACGTTGCAGATCGCTTTTGCCACGTCGCCGACGTACACCGGCTGGAACTTCGCGTCCGGCATCGCCAGCGGAATCACCGGGAACATCCGCTGCAGGAACGCGAACTTGTTGAGGAACCGGTCTTCAGGACCGAACACCACGGACGGACGGAAGATCGTCCACGCCAGATTCGCCGCATGCACGGCCTTTTCACCGTCGCCCTTCGAGCGCGAATACATGCTCGGGCCGTTCGAGTCGGCGCCGAGCGCGCTGATATGAATCAGTCGATGCACGCCCTTGCCTTCGCACGCCGCAACGATTTTGGTCGGCAACTCGACGTGCGTGCGCGCGAACTCCGGACCGTAGGGCGTGCCGCGCCTGCCATGCAGCGTGGCGACGAGGTTGATCACGCAATCGGCGCCTTCGACGAAACGCGCGAGCTGCACCGGATCGAACACATCGGCTTCGATCACGTCGATAGGGAGCAGGGTGAGATGGCGGGCGTTATAGCGCCGCCGGGTGGCAATACGCACGTCTTTGCCCATTTCAACGAGGGCATTGACGAGATGGCTGCCGATAAAACCAGAACCGCCGATAACCGCAATGGCTTGATGTCGCATTTTTCGACTCCCTGGTGGAAGCCGCGGCAACGGCTGGCGTGGCGCACCGCCGCATCAGAAGACATGACGCGGCGGAGGCACGGCGCTTACGGCGCGATATAACCCAGACGCGCCTTCAGCGATTGCGGACGGCCTTCGAACAATGCCGCGTAGTAGACCGTGTTGGACAACACATTCTTGACATAGTCGCGCGTTTCCTGGAACGGAATCGCCTCGGCGAAGATCGCGCCTTCAACCGGATGCTGCAACGATTGCCGCCAGTTGCGCGGACGGCCCGGACCGGCGTTATAACCGGCGGTAGCCAGCACGGCGGACCCGTCGAACTGATTGTAGATCATGGACAGATAGTTCGTTCCGAGCAGGATGTTGGTGTTGATATCGTTCATCTGCTCGCGTGAAATCGGGCCGAGACCGATCTTCTTCGCCACGAGTTGCGCGGTGCCCGGCATCAGTTGCATCAACCCGCTCGCGCCGACTTCCGAGCGCGCGTTCATGATGAAGCGCGACTCCTGACGAATCAGCCCGTATGCCCATTCGACGTCGAGCCCATTCGACTGCGCATCGCGCTCGACGATATCCCTGAACGGCGACAGATAGCGCAGCGAGAAATCATGCTCGCTCTTCGTGCGGTCCGCCGTGTTCACGGTACGGTCATACAACTCGATGCGGCGCGCGTATTCGGCCACGGCGATCAGTTGCCGGTCGCTCATGTTGCGCAGCGGCCAGTTCCATTCGCGATTGCCTTCGAGCCGCAGATTCAGCGCATAGAAACGCTGCGCCAGATCGAAGCCCGGCGTGTTGCCGGCCTGTTGGATTTCGGCGTCGGTCACCGTGGTTTTAGGCGGCACGGTGATCTTCTGGCCGAGCTCTTCCGCGGCCAGTTGGCCGTAAAAGTTGAAGCCCTGCGAGATCGACTCGAATTCCTGGTTGGCCGTGGTCGTGTCGCCGGCCTGCTTGAGCGCACGGGCATGCCAGTACACCCACGACGGCTGATTGCGCAGCGCCGCCGGCATCTGTTCGATCGACCAGCGCACCATCGTCCAGTCGCCGGCGAGCAGCGCGGTGCGGGTGCGCCATTCGTAGGCCGCGGTCGACAGCGGCGCATTCACCGAAAGCCGGTACCAGTCCACCGCGCTCGGCATCTGCTTGAGGGCGGCCTGATAGGCAATCGTGCCCCAGCCGATGGCGCGCTCGGGCGAGCTCAGCGACGGCGCCACCGAAGCGAACGTGGCTGCGGCCATGGCCGGGTCGTTGCGCGCCATGCGCGTGATCGCGAGCAACGCCAGTTGGTGCGATTGCGTATCCGGGCCGACACCACGCGCCAGCAACAATGGCGGCGTATTCGTGGCCTGGTCGAACAGCACCGGATCGGGCGGCTGGTTGCTGAGCGCATCGACGAGCTTGCTGCCCGTGTTCGTGTAGTTCTGTTCGTATACGAGGCGGATCTGTTGCCACACGTCGTCAGAACTGAATTGCTGGTTGACTGCCAGCGAGGTGATCAGGTCGACGCAACCGTCGCCGTACCACTTCGGATCGACCAGTAGCGCGCGCGCCGCGTCGGCAACGTTTTCGCCACGCGCGGCACGCGATTCGAGCGCGTAGCACTTCACCTGCGTATCGTCGTTCAGCACGAAACGCGCGTATTGCTGATCGAAGTTGCGCCAGTCGTGACGCGCGCCGAGCACCGTGAGGTAGTCGTTGCGCAGACGGTCGGCGATGGCCTGGCCGTCGTACTTCTGCAAGAACGACAGCACCGGCGCATCCGGCGCGTCGATGCGCGCGTGGCCGCTGGAATCGAACAATTGCGGCTTGAGCTGGAAGTATTCCAGATACGAAGGCGCCGGATAGTTCGGGATCGTGCTCGCCAGTTGCGCCGCGCGCGCCGCATCATTATTGCGGGCGGCTTCGCGAAGCTGGACGAAGGTCTGATCGTCGTTCGTAAGCTGGGAAAGGGGAATGGGCTTCACGGCGGAGGCCGTGCTGCACGCGACGAGTGCCGCAGCGGCAAGCGTCAGACCGGCCGCGCGATATACTCGATAGAGGCGTTTTGACATCGTTGTTTCTGGAGCGCGAATTGAACCCAAGCATAGCATGCAACCCTGTCGCAGAATCGAAAAAGGCGCTGCGTCGAATGCTATTGGAAGCAAGGCTACAAGCGGCTTCCGAGCCGGCGCACAACGCCGCGCTCAACCATCGCGTACTCGATGCGTTGAAACACTACGGCGTGAGCCGCGTGGGGTTCTATTGGCCGCTGGCGGGCGAGTTCGACGCGCGCGCCGCGATTGCAATCTGGCTCGCGGCCGACTCGCAACGCGAGGCGAGTTTGCCGGTCGTCAGCGAACGCGGCGTGCCGCTCGAATTTCACGCGTGGGCGCCGGACACGCCAATGAAGATCGGTCATCACAAGATCGCCGAGCCCACTTCCGGACGCGTGGTGGTTCCCGATCTGCTGTTCGTGCCGTGCGTGGGCTTCGACGCCGACGGTTTCCGGCTCGGCTACGGTGGCGGCTACTACGATCGCACGCTGGGCGCATGGCCGGGGCCGAAGAAGCCGGTCACGGTCGGCATCGCCTATGAAGCGTGCCGCACGAACGCATTGCAACGCGAGGCCCACGATATCCCGCTCGATCTGATCGTGACGGAAGCCGGTCTCTATCCACAACCACAACCGGCGGATTAAGCATTTGAGGAGCGCGGTGCGAGGCGCCCCCTTCACCCACTGCCAAGGCCGAACCCCGTTATAAAGACGCTGCCGCCCGCGAGGCCGTGTCGTACAGCCCCGACGCATTGCGCATCAACTGTGCTGCCTCACCAATCTGCTCGTTGGTCAGGCCGCTTTCCTTCAGCGTCGAAATCAGGCAGCTCTCGCGCACTTCACGGTATTTCAGACAGAGCTCACGGCCTGCATCGGTCGCCGAGAAGAACACTTCCTTGCCGGTCTTTTCGCTTTTTACATACCCTCTAGCTACGAGCTTCTTCAACGCGTAAGTGGCGACGTGCGTGTCTTCAATGTTCAGCACGAAGCAGATGTCCGCCAGCTTCTTGCGGCGCTCGCGATGGCTGACGTGGTGCAGCAGCGAGACTTCGATCGCGGTCATGTCCTTTTCGCCGGCCGCCGACATGCAGCGCACCATCCATCGGTTGAATGCATTGCCCGCCATGATGAGTGCGTACTCCAACTCGGACAGCTCCGCGCTGGTGTCAGACACGAGATGTTCCGAGGAAACGATCTTGGTGGGGTGGCGCGACATGGTGAAGATTCTCGAGATACCGAATGGGAAGGTGTCGGGAGTGTACGACGAGCCGCCCATTCCAGGAGCCTGGCGAAAACGCTTATTGAGAAATTGTTGATATTTTATTGATAATGTACGCTCCAGACATCGCGGACCCTATGCCGATCAATATCCATAGGGTCCGATATGCTCGACATTTCCGACTCGACCTGGGCCATTAAGCGATGAGCCAACCAAGAATCTTTCCGCTCGGCGACGCCGCGCTCGTGTGCGAGGCGCCGCCGCCTGCCACGCTGGATTGCCAGCGGCGCGTGTGGGCCGCCGCCGAGGCCGCGCGAGACTGGCCGCACGTGCTGGAGGTCGTGCCGGGCATGAACAATCTGACGCTGGTATTCGATTCGCTCGAAGCCGACCGCGAAGCGCTGACGGGCCTTCTGCAGGCGGCCTGGAACGCGGTGAGCGATGCGCCGGCGGCCGGCCGTCAAGTCGACATTCCGGTGCAATACGGCGGCGAGTTCGGCCCCGACCTGCAAACGGTCGCCAATCACACGGGGCTGAGCGTGCGGGAGGTCGTGCAACGCCACGCGGAGGGCGAATACGTGGTGTTCTTCCTCGGTTTTCAGCCGGGTTTCGCCTATATGGGTGGGCTCGACAAGGCGCTGCACACACCGCGCCGTTCGTCGCCACGGCTGGAAGTGCCGGCCGGTTCGGTCGGAATCGGCGGCGAGCAGACCGGTATTTATCCGGCAACCTCGCCCGGCGGCTGGCAGTTGATCGGCCGCACCGAGCTGCCGCTGTTCGATCCGGGTCGCCGTCCGCCCACGCTGTTGCAGCCGGGCGACCGGGTGCGCTTTACCGTCGCGGGGATACAGGCATGATCGATGTGATTCGCGCGGGTCTTCTGACCACGATTCAGGATCTCGGCCGGCACGGCTACCGGCACCTCGGCGTCGCGATGGGTGGCGCGCTCGACCGTCTGTCGCTCGAAGTCGGCAACCGGCTGGTCGGCAACCGGCCCGATGCGGCCGGCCTGGAAATCACCTTCGGCCCGACCGTGCTGCGCTTTCTGCGCGCTACCCGCGTGGCCATCACCGGCACCGAATTCGGCGCGACGCTCGACGGCAAGCCGGTCTATTCGTGGTGGAGCCTGCCGGTGCAAGCCGGCCAGGAACTGGTGCTGAACGCGGCCAAACGCGGCATGCGAGGTTATGTGTGCGTCGCGGGCGGCATCGACGTGTTGCCGATGCTCGGCTCGCGCAGCACCGATCTCGCCGGCCATTTCGGCGGACTCGGCGGCCGGGCATTGCGCGACGGCGATCGTCTGCCGGTCGGCGCGCCGCCGCAACGCGGCCACCTCGGCTTTACCCCCGAAGCGCCGGAGTTCGGCGTAAAGGCGCCCGCCTGGTGCAAGTTCGTGCTGGTTCAGGAACCGCTGCGGCGCGGCCGGCATCCGTCCGGCGTGCCATGGGCTGTGCCCATCCGCGTGCTGCAAGGTCCCGAATACGACAGCTTCACTGAAGAGGCGCACGAATCGTTCTGGTCCGATGAATGGCTGGTCACACCGAACAGCAATCGCATGGGCTACCGTCTCGCCGGTGCGGAACTGAAGCGCACCCGGAAAAACGATCTGCTCTCGCATGCGGTTTTGCCCGGCACGATTCAGGTCCCGCCGAACGGCCAGCCGATCGTGCTGATGAGCGATGCGCAGACCACCGGCGGCTATCCGAAGATCGGCGTCGTGATCCAGGCCGATCTATGGAAGCTCGCGCAGGTTCGCCTGAACGCCGCCATCCGTTTCATCCCGACCACGCCCTATGAGGCGCGCCAGGCCTTACTGGAAGAACGCACGTATTTGCGGCAGATCGACGCCGCGATTGCCATGCACGAAGAACGTTGCGCGCGCCAGCCGGCGGTCGCAGCGCTGTAACGATGAGCGCCCCCAAACTGGGCGCTTCGCCCCGACCCCGAGGGGACAATTCCCCAAGGCGACTTCCTGCGGGGCGAAAAACCGGGCGCGGCCCGGCGTTTTCTTGAGAGTAGAGGAACACCATGGAAATCGATTTGAACGCCGATCTCGGCGAAGGCTGCGGCTCCGACGAGGCGCTGCTCGACCTCGTCAGTTCGGCCAACATTGCGTGCGGCTGGCACGCGGGCGGTGCCAACGCCATGCGCGACTGCGTGCGCTGGGCGGTGCAAAAAGGCGTCTCGATCGGCGCGCATCCGAGCTTTAACGATCCTGAGAACTTTGGCCGCAAGGAAATGGATCTGCCGGTCAACGACATCTACGCGGGCGTGCTGTATCAGCTCGGCGCACTGTCGGCGATCGCGCAGGCCGAGGGCGGCCGCATCGCGCACGTCAAGCCGCACGGCGCGCTGTACAACCAGGCCGCGCGCGACGCGAAGATCGCCGATGCGATCGTCTCGGCGGTTCACGATTTCGACCCGTCGTTGGCGGTGTTCGCGCTCGCCAATAGCGGACTCGTGACGGCCGCCCGGGCAGCCGGCCTGACTGCCGTCGAAGAAGTATTCGCCGACCGCGGCTATCGCGCCGACGGCTCGCTGGTGCCGCGCAAGGAGCCGGGCGCGCTGCTCGACGACGAAGAAGTGGTGCTGGCGCGCACGCTCGCCATGGTGCGCGAGCGCCGCGTGCAGGCCGTCGACGGACACTGGGTGCCGCTCAACGCGCAAACCATCTGCCTGCACGGCGACGGCCCGCACGCGCTGGCGTTCGCACGGCGCATCCGCAGCGCGCTGGAGGACGCCGGCATTGACGTTCACGCGGCCGGCGCCGCGAGCGTCTGAGCCGCGCGCCGATCGACGCGAACCAGACAGCGCGATTCAACCGTTGCCACACCCCGAACGCCCCGCTCCACGCGGGGCGTTTGCCAGGTGCAGAGCGCGTTGCAGGTTCCGCAGTGGAACAGCAAATGAGCGGCAGAGAAGCCGTGAGCAAGCAGCAGAGGTGCAGAGCAGGTGCAGGTGTAGTCGAAGCAACGCGGCCATCAAGAGCCGTGGCAGCAAGACGGCGCGCAGTCCCCTGGCGCCGGCCCACGTTGGCCGCCACAAGCGGCGAGGTTGAAACCCTGTTTGGAGATCCAGATGCAGACAACAGTCAGTCTATGGCCGCTCATTGGCGTGGCCGTCATCATCGCCGGCTTTTTACTACGGTTCAATCCGATGCTGATCGTGGCGGTTGCCGCGATCATCACCGGTCTGGCCGCGCACTTCCCGCCTGAAAAAATCCTCGCCGAAATCGGCACGGGCTTCATCAAGACCCGCAATATCCCGCTGATCATTCTGCTGCCGCTCGCCGTGATCGGCCTGCTGGAACGGCATGGCCTGCGCGAGCGCGCGCAGGCGTGGATCGGCGGCATCAAGGCCGCGACCGCGGGGCGCTTGCTGATCGTCTATCTGCTGGTGCGCGAGCTGACCGCCGCTGTCGGCCTGACCGGTCTCGGCGGCCATCCGCAGATGGTGCGTCCGCTGATCGCGCCGATGGCCGAGGGTGCGACCGAAACGCGCTTCGGCAAGATCAGCGACGCGGTCCGCTACAAGCTGCGCGCCTTCTCGGCTGCGACCGACAACGTCGGTCTGTTCTTCGGTGAAGACATCTTCGTCGCGTTCGGCGCAATCGTGCTGATGACGACCTTCCTGAAAGAAGCCGGCATCATCGTCGAACCGATTCACGTGGCCGTCTGGGGCATCCCGACCGCGATCTGCGCGTTCATCATTCACGGCTTCCGCCTCTATCTGCTCGACCGCAGGCTCGAGCGCGAACTGCGCGGCAATGCCGCAGCGAACACCGCCTCCGCTTCGCCGACGCAACCCGCCGCAGGAGACAAAGCATGACGTTCACGATTACCTATCTGTTCTGGCTGCTCGGCGTCGTGCTGCTCGTCATAGGCGGCATGATCGTCACGGACAAGGAACACCCGCGCCGTTTCACCGCCGGTGGTTTCTGGATTCTTTACGCGCTGATCTTTCTGATCGGCGACAAGCTGCCGCCCTCGGTGGTCGGCACGCTGGTGATCGTGATGGCGCTGATGGCGGGCTTTGGCGGCGTGACCGCGGCCAGGCCGAAAGTGTTGTCGCTCGAAACGCGCAAGGCCAGCGCCGCGCGTCTGGGCAACAAGCTGTTCGTACCCGCGCTGACGATTCCGGTCGTCACCGTGATCATTACCTTGTCGGCCAGCCATCTGATCTTTGGCGGCATGCCGCTGATCGAGAAGGCTAACGTGACGCTGATCGGCTTCGGCATCGGCTGCGTGATCGCACTTGCGATTGCCTGCGTGATGACGCGCGATACCGTCGGCCAGTCGATGAAAGAGGCGCGCCGCCTGGTCGACGCGTTGTCATGGGCCGCAGTGCTGCCGCAGATGCTCGGCATGCTCGGCCTCGTGTTCTCGGACGCCGGTGTCGGCAAGGCGGTCGCTCACGTGACCACGGCCTACATCAGCCTCGACTACCGCTTTATCGCGGTGGCCGTGTACTGCATCGGCATGGCGCTCTTCACGATGGTGATGGGCAACGGCTTCGCCGCGTTCCCGGTGATGACGGGCGGCGTCGGTGTGCCGATTCTGGTCGGCGTGTTTCACGGCAACCCGGCGGTGATGGTCGCGATCGGCATGTTCTCGGGCTACTGCGGCACGCTGATGACGCCGATGGCCGCAAACTTCAACATGGTGCCGGCCGCGCTGCTGGAACTCCCGGATAAGAACGCAGTGATCAAGGTGCAGGTGCCTACCGCGCTGACCTTGCTGGTCGTGAATATTTTCCTGCTGAATTTCCTGATGTTCTTGTAGGAATCTTGACTCACCGCTTCGGCAAACATGGACGAACAACGCGTTCGAATGTGTGCGCTGAAGCGGCGACGCTCGCCCGCGCAAAAACGATGGACAGCACTAAGACACGTGATTCGCCAGTACCGAGAGGCTGCGCGGATCGCTCCGCCCACCGTGTGACCCGAAAGTCTGCTGCAGGGCCGCGGCGACCCGTTCGAGCACGTCGTCCCAGTCACCTTGCTGCGGCTGGGTGAAAATTCGCACGCTCGAATACCAGGGACTGTCCTCACGATCGCGCAACCAGCGCCAGCAACCCGCAAAGCGATTGAGCAGCCAGACCGGCTTGCCCATTGCCGCGGCCAGATGCGCGACCGACGTATCGACCGAAATCACGAGGTCAAGGTTATCGATCAGCGCAGCCGTGTCCGAAAAGTCGTCGACCTCGTCCATCCAGTTTGTCAGACACGCCTCCATGACTGGGTCGGGACACTTCTCGGGGTCGTCAGTCTTTTGCAGACTGATCCAGCGTATATGTGGCATGGCCAGTAGCGACGCCATCTGCGCAGGCTTCATGCTGCGCACCCGATCCTCGGTAAAGCCTGAATGCCCTCCGGCCCACACCACGCCAACGCGCAGCAGATCAGGGTTCGGTAA
Source organism: Paraburkholderia caffeinilytica (assembly GCF_003368325.1). NCBI lineage: Bacteria > Pseudomonadati > Pseudomonadota > Betaproteobacteria > Burkholderiales > Burkholderiaceae > Paraburkholderia > Paraburkholderia caffeinilytica. Next base: position 1,903,477 of record NZ_CP031467.1, read on the forward strand.
CGCGGCCAACCGGGCATGCCACCAGGCAGCACGCCCCGAGTCGGCATACAGATAGGTGAAGGCCGGAATGTTGTGCAGTCGCGTGCCGAACGCCATTGGCAACGACATCAGAGGGCAATACCAGTCCCACTCGTCGAAGGCGGGCTCGACGTTGTCGAGCACCACGACACCCGGCCAGCGCTGACCGAACGACTGCTCGTACAGACGCTTCAAGGGCTGCGGACAGATGTAGCCAACCTGCGAAAAATGTTCGAGTGCCAATGGCAAATAGCGCACGAACTGCAGGCTGTCGCCAAAGCCCTGCTCATGGAACACCAGCAGACGCGGGCCGCAAGCCGGCGTTCTGTTCGCGCGACTGACATCGCCTGGATGTTCGCCGCTCCATTGCGGCAGCGGCACGTACGGGCGTTCCGGCACGGGGCGCCCTTGCCCATCGACCATATTGGCCCAGCGGTCTTCGAAATAAGGCCAGGCTTCTTCGTATTTGCCCGCGGCCAGCAGCACGGTGCCAAGACTGGCGCGAGCGCCGAGAGAAGTCGGATTGAGTGCGATGGCGCGCCGGAGATGCTGCTCGGCATCGCCCAGTGCACCGAGATTCCTGACGACGACGCCCAGGCTCGCATGTGCCAACAGATGGTCCGGTTCGAGTTCGAGCACGCGGCGATAAGCGCGCGCCGCGTCTTCAAAGTGTCCTTGCATCTGCAGCACCAACGCCAGAAAGTAATTGAGCGATGGCAAGCCGGGTTGGAGCGCAAGGCCGCGTTCGGCTGTTTGTCTGGCACTGGCGAGGGCACCCAATCTGATCTGAATCAGGCACAACAGGTTGTACGAGGCCGGATCCGGTTGAACTTCGATTGCGCGCTCGATCCAGCTTTGGGCCGACTCCATCTGCTTCGACTCGAACGCCAACACGCCGTATGCCTGCAGGGCTCCGACATGCCGCGGATCTCGCGCAAGAATTCGGTCAAAGAGTCGCTGAGCTTCGTCAATATGACCTGCTCGACGGGCTTCGTCGGCCGCCTGGTACAAAGTTGCAGTGTCGGCCGGCGACAAGGGGAAGGGAGTTAGCATGATGGTGGCCCGGTGCACGTTGCGCGGTCATGCCGGAGATCACGGCAGTTGACGTCGAATCAGCGACTTCTCACCTGCATGAAAACTGCATGCCGCGCAGGACGCAAAGAGGGCTCAAGTCGTATCGGGGCGACAATTGTCGGTACCGCGTGGCGACCGGTCTCTAGGACCACTCCGAAACACGCGAGGTGAAAAGAGCAGAGTGGCATTGGCGTGAAGTTCGCGAATCATGCTGGCGGTTCAGCCCGGAGCGAAATGAAATAGCCGATTTAAGATGCGTCCGATCGTCAGCAAAAGTGCAGCAACATAAGCTGGTGGATGGTCCCCCATCCACACGCGCCGGCGCGCGTTGCCAGCGCTTTCCAGCAGGTCCCTCATGGAACATCAACCCCACTCTGACACCGCCCGCACGGGCACGCTGCCCCACGCTTATCTCACGTCGCTGATCGACGCCGCGCTCGAAGCACACCAGGCCGGCCGGCTCGATGCCGCCGAGCCTTTCTACCGCGAAGCCCTCGCGCTTGACCCCGCGCATGTCAAAGCGCTGCATTACTTCGGCGTGCTGCAATATCAGCGCGGCAACCATGGTTTCGCCGCCGAGTTGATGAGTGAAGCCCTCAAACTCGATCGCACGGATCCCGCCTGCTGGAGCAACCGCGGCCTCGTCGCAGCCGCCCTCGGCCATCTCGGCGAAGCCATGACCTGCTATGACCAGGCATTGCAGTTGCAGCCGGACTTCGCCGACGCGCGCAACAACTTCGGCGTCGCGCTGCAAGCGCAAGGTTCGCTCGACATAGCGATCGAGCAATACAGACTCGCCTTGACAGCGGATTCGTCGCTGGTCGACGCGCATCTGAACCTCGGCACGGCACTGAGCAAGCTCGGCCGCTATGGCGAAGCGCTGGTCTGCTATCAAAACGCGCTCTCGCTCGATCCGCAATCGGCGGAAGCACACTTCAACGCGGGCAATGCGCACAACGCGGGAGGCGATCACGCCGCGGCCATCGCGAGTTTCGAGCGCGCGGCGGCACTACGCGGCAACTACGCCGAGGCGCACATCAATCTCGGAAGCGTAATGGGCAAGCTCGGCGACTACGCCGCTGCAGAATCGCAATATCGGCGTGCGGTCGCTCTCAAGCCGAATCCCACGAATCTGGTTTGCCTCGGCGGGGCGCTCGGCGCGCAGGGCCACCTCGACGAAGAGGAAGGCATCTACCGCCGCGCGCTGGAACTCGATCCAAACTATGCGGATGCGCATCAGAACCTCGCGTGGCTGTTGCTTAAGCGCGGCGATTACAAGCAAGGTTGGGCGGAGTTTGCGAAACGCTGGCGCAAAAGCGACTATGAGGCGATCGCCGTACCGGGCGTCGCCGAGTGGCATGGCGAGCCGCTCGACGGATGCCGTCTGCTGCTGGTCGGCGAACAGGGCTTTGGCGATCACTTCCAGTTTTTGCGCTATGCGCGTGTGCTCGAGCAACTCGGCGCGACCGTCGATATTTGCGTGCGCGAGCCGCTGCTGCCGCTGGTTGAACGCATTCCGGGTGTACACCGCGCGTTCAGCAGCAAGCCTGGCGGCCAGTACGATTTCTGGCTGCCAATGATGAGCGTGCCATCGTGCGTCGGCACCGAACTGTCCACCATTCCCGCGAACGTGCCCTATCTATTCGCCGACAAAACGAAAATCGAGGCATGGCGCAGGAGGGTGGACGCAGCGGACAAATCGAAACGCAAGGTGGGGCTAGTGTGGGCCGGCAGCCCGACGTTCGGCAACGATCGCTATCGATCGATGGCGCTCTCCGATCTGAGCGCGCTAGGCGAACTTGAGGGCGTGGCGTGGTTTCCGCTGCAAAAAGGTCCCGCGCACGATCAGCTGGCCGATGCGTCCGAAACGTTCCGCAACCACGATTTCACCGCTGATCTGCACAACTTCGACGACACCGCGGCACTCGTCATGAATCTCGATCTGGTGATTGCCGTGGACACCGGCGTGGCGCACCTGGCCGCCGCGCTGGGCAAGCCGGTGTGGGTGCTGCTGCCCGCCAACTCGGACTGGCGCTGGCTCGAAGAGCGCGCCGACTCACCGTGGTATCCGGCGATGAAATTGTTCCGGCAGACGACGTTGGGCGACTGGACGCCGGTGGTCAAGCGCGTGTCGGAAGAATTGCGCGGCGGCAATCTATAAAACCTACGCTGCGCCGATTTCAGGCGTTTCTGCGCAGCGCCTTCTCAATCCGGTCGTGCGCGGACGGAACGCCGCAGCGCCGCGCCTTAAGGACGACGACGCTGCTGCGCCAGCATGTAGGCGCGCAACAACTTGTTGATGCGCGTCTGATATCCCGCTCCCTGTTCCTTGAACCAGTTCAGCACGTCCGCATCCAGGCGCATCGTCACAGCCTGTTTCGGCGGAACGTGCAGCTCAGCCCGGTCAAAAAAGTCGTCGCCCAGTTCAGGCACGTCGCTCGTGTCGATCTGCGCGTCGTCTGTCTTTGCAAGTCGCTTCCAGTCGGTTCCCGATGTTTTACCCATAATTTCGCCTCTGCTCGTTTCCAGCCATTGCCACGGTGTCTCAATTCCAGACGCTGTGCTTGTAGCGTTTGACTTCGTGTTTGGTCGCCTTGCGGGCCGAAATGATACGGATCACATCCGCACTCCGTTCGACATACACCACTACGCCTACGATGGCAGCAATCCAGCCCAGTGCGATCCAGCGATCCTCGCCATAATCTTCCCGCTGGTCTATCGCCGTCAGCACGGGATGATCAAACACGTCGATCGCATCTATGAAGTCGATGCCATGCTTATGGATGTTGATCTGATTCTTGATTTCGTCCCATTCAAACCGCACACAGCACCTGTATTGACGTCTGTACATACATCATAGCACGTGTAAGTTGCTATGGCCGCGTGCGCCGCGAGCAGTTTGCAGCGCACGTCAGTATCGGACTGGTTGTCGAAATACCGGTTCCTATTCTGGCCAGACGGCCTATCCCGGTTAGGGCTGTAATTGGCCGTTACGCATGTCTCGCGCAAGGCCGGGGCGAATTTCACCCCGCATCCACCACGAACCCGTGCTGGCGCAAAAGCTGCAACACGCCCTTGCGGCCACCCAGATGCAACGCGCCGATTGCGACGAACACCGGCTTGTTCGGCCCGGCGATCAGCAGCATTCGCGCGACGAAGCGCCGGTTGCGCTCGTACACGATACGGTTGTCGATCGAATCGGAAATCCGCTTGTCACGCGCCAGCTTTTCGGACTTCGCCGCCTGCCACGCTGCAATCGCGTCGGCATCCCCCACTCGCCAAAGCCGATGCAACGTCTTCACGTCGTCGACGTTTTCCGCGGGCGTCTGCACCAGGTCCTGCGCGAGCATTTCGCGCTGCTGCGCGAGCGTGAGTCCGGTGAACGCTCGCATTTGCTGCGGCAAGGTCTCGAGGCCGATGATCTTGCCGCGCGTCCGTATGTACACGTTCTGCAATTGCGCTTCCGTGCCGTACTCGGTTTGCAAGCCGGCACTCAACGAATCGTAGGTTTCGACCACGAGGGACGCGAGCCAGGGCCGCATCTTCTTGATTTCATCCTGCGCCGCGGGATTGCCGCGCAGGCGCAAGGCGAGCTTGCGCCACAACGGGTCGGGCAGCAGACCCGGTAGACAGTCGCCCCGGCATACGCCGTACTTCGACACGTCGTCTTGCGAAACCAGCAGTTCGTCAGGTGAGAGTTCGAGCGCCAGCGTCGGCGAGGCTGCCAGTGCGCCGAGAATCGGCGCGCGGAACGGTTGCCCGGGCGGATAGTCGGCGGAGTCGCCGACGTGCAACGTGCCGAGCACGTAGATAGTCGTGGTGCCGCGTGTCGCGACATAGAACGGCATGCGCGCCGGCTGCGCGCGCACCGGACCGCTTGCCGTGGTGCCAGGCGTAGCGGGCGGCGGATTGAAGCCCGGCAAGGTGGCGCGCGGCGGCGCCGGCAAGCTGGGCACCGGCATGGCCGGCCGCCCTGCCTGAGCGGGCGCATTGGCGGCGGCCCCGGCGGCATGCGCGACGCCAATCGGCCCCACGCTCAGGTAAAAAACGGAACACACGCCGAGGAGCGCGGCACCGGTCAGTGCAAACGCTCCCCAGCGCCGCGCGAAAGCAGCGTGGCGGCCACCATCACGCGAGCGGCGCGCAAGACGACGCGCCGCCACTGCATCAGGCATCCATCTCCCCCACCTCCTCGGCACGGTGACACGACACCTGACGGCCATCCACTTCACGCAACTTCGGCTCTTCGCTGCGGCAACGGTCGATCGCATACGGGCAGCGCTGATGGAACGTGCAGCCCGACGGCGGATTCAGCGGCGACGGCATTTCGCCTTGCAGCTTGATCTTGATGGTGCGATCCGCTTCGAAGATCGAAGGCGTGGCCGACATCAGCGCACGCGTGTAAGGATGACGCGGATTCGAAAAAATCCGCTTCTTGTCGCCAAGCTCCGCCACCCCGCCGAAGTACATCACCATCACATCGTCGGCGATGTGCTCCACCACCGACAGGTTGTGCGAGATGAACACGTAGCTGGTCTTGAACTGCGCCTGCAGATCCATGAACAGATTGAGAATCTGCGCCTGGATCGACACGTCGAGCGCGGACACCGGTTCATCGGCGACCACGATCTGCGGATCGAGGATCATCGCGCGCGCAATCGCCACGCGCTGGCGCTGACCGCCCGAGAACATATGCGGGTAGCGCTTCGCGTGCTCCGGACGCAGGCCGACCGTGCGCATCATCTGCGCGATCCGTTCGGCGCGTTCGGTCGTGCTCAGTTGCGTGTTGATCGCGAGCGGTTCGCTGAGCGTCTGCTCGACCGTCTTGCGCGGATTGAGCGAGGCAAACGGATTCTGGAACACCATCTGCACGCGCCGCCGCAGCGCGGCGATCTTCGCGTGATCGGCGCCGGCCACGTCCTCACCGTCGATCAGCAGGCGGCCCGCGCTGGGCGCTTCGATCATGGTCAGTTGACGCGCGAGGGTGGATTTTCCGCAACCGGATTCACCCACCACCGCGAGAGTCCTGCCGCGTTCGAGCGCAAACGACACGCCGTTCAACGCCTTGACCGTGCCCTGGCTGAACATGCCGCGCTTCACCGTGTAGTAGCGCGCAAGCCTGTCGGCAACCAGCACGTGATCGCCCGCATGGTCCGACTGGCGCCGCGGTTCGAATACTGCGTTCATCGTGCGCCTCCATGGGTGTGAACGTTGGCGTCGCCGCTCAGGTTCAGGGGTTTGATGCAGCGCACGCGCGCCACTTCGGCATGACCCTGCATCGGCGCCAGTGCGGGGCGCGCCTTCATGCAATCGTCGACCACATACTTGCAGCGCGGTGCGAACAGACATCCTTTGGGACGGTCGTCGCGCCCCGGCACCATGCCCGGCAACGCAGCGAGCCGCACCGCGCCGACATTGTGCTCGGGAATCGCCGCCAGCAAAGCTTCCGTGTACGGATGATGCGGCGCGGCGAAAATGTCCGGCACGCGATTCGTTTCGATCACTTCGCCAGCGTACATGACCGCGACACGCTGCGCGACCTCGGACACCACCGCCAGATCGTGCGAGATCAGCACGAGCGCCATGCCGCGTTCCTTCTGCAGCCTGATCAGCAGCTCCATGATCTGCGCCTGGATCGTCACGTCGAGCGCGGTGGTCGGTTCGTCGGCGATCAGCAGCTTCGGGTTGCAGGCAATCGCCATCGCGATCATCACGCGCTGGTTCATGCCGCCCGACATCTGGTGCGGGAACGACGTAATGCGGCTCTTCGCGTCAGGAATGCCGACCTGGTCGAGCAACTCCAGCGCGCGTTTGTCCAGCGCGCTACCGCGCAGGCCTTCGTGCAGCTTCAGCACTTCCTTGATCTGGTAGCCGACCGTGTAGCTCGGATTCAGACTGGTGAGCGCGTCCTGGAACACCATCGCGATGTCTTTGCCGATGATTTTGCGGCGTTCCTTCGCCGACGCCTTCAGCAGACTCTTGCCGTTGAAGGTGATTTCGTCGGCGGTGACCTTGCCCGGCGCGTCAATCAGGCCCATCAGCGCCATCATCGTCACGCTCTTGCCCGAACCCGATTCGCCGACCACGCCGACCACTTCGCCCGGCGCGACATCGAGGTTGATCCGGTCGACGGCGGGCAGCCCGTTGAAATTCACCGCCAGATTGCGGATGGTCAATAAGTTATCCATGTCAGGCCATCCGTTTCAGTTTGGGATCGAGTGCGTCGCGCAGCCCGTCGCCGAGCAGATTGATCGCGAGCACCGAGATCAGGATGGAAAGACCCGGCATCGTGACGATCCACCAGGCGCTGTCGATATAGTCGCGTGCCGAGGCCAGCATCGCGCCCCACTCCGCCGACGGCGGTTGCACGCCGAGACCGAGGAAGCCGAGCGCCGCGGCATCGAGAATCGCCGACGAAAAGCCCAGCGTCGCCTGCACGATCAACGGTGCGGTGCAGTTCGGCAGCACTTGCGAGAACATCAGGCGCAGCGTGCCGGCGCCCGCAACCCGCGAAGCCGTCACATACTCTTTCTGCAATTCGCCTTGCGCCGACGCACGCGTCAAACGCACATAACCCGGCAGCGCGACGATTGCGATGGCCAGCATGGTGTTGACGAGACCCGGACCGATGATCGCAACCACCGCAACGGCCAGCAGCAGCGACGGCAATGCGAGCAGCACGTCCATGATGCGCATGATCGGCGTATCGGCCCATTTCTCGAAGAACGCCGCGATCAGACCGAGCACGATGCCCGGAATCAGCGCGAGCACCACCGAGACGAAGCCGATCCAGAACGACAGCCGTGCGCCGTACATCAGACGCGAGAGGATGTCGCGGCCCGCTTCGTCGGTGCCGAGGATGAACTTCCAGTTGCCGCCGTCGAGCCAGGCGGGCGGGATCTTCACGGAGTCGCGATACTGCTCGATCGGGCTATGCGGCGCGATCAACGGCGCGAAGATCGCGATGAAGATCAGCACCAGCACGACGATGCCGGCGCCGACCGCGCCACGATTACGCGAGAAATTCGCCCAGAATTCGCGGGCGGCGATGGCGCGGCCACTAGGTGGCGTGACCGCTGTGGGGACTGTATTTTGAATGTCTGCCATTTTCGGTTCACCTCGTATGGCGAATGCGCGGATTCAGCACGCCGTACAACAGATCGACGACGAGGTTCACAACGATCACCAGCGTGGCGATCATCAGGATACCGCCCTGCACCACCGGATAGTCGCGCCGGCCGATCGCGTCGATCAGCCACTTGCCGATACCCGGCCACGAAAACAGCGTCTCCGTCAGCACCGCGCCCGCGAGCAGCGTGCCGACCTGCAAACCGATCACGGTCACCACCGGAATCAGCGCATTACGCAATGCATGCACGACGATCACGCGGCCAGGCGACAAGCCCTTGGCACGCGCAGTGCGGATGTAATCCTCGCGCAGCACTTCGAGCATCGATGAACGCGTCATCCGCGCGACCACCGCCAGCGGAATCGTGCCGAGCACGATGGCCGGCAGGATCAGATGGCTCAGCGCGGATTTGAACGCGCCTTCGTCGGTGGACATCATCGCGTCGATCAGCATGAATCCGGTCACGTGCGGAATATCGTATTCGACCGCGATGCGGCCCGACACCGGCGTCCAGCCGAGCTTCACGGAAAACACCATGATGAGGATCAAGCCCCACCAGAAAATCGGCATCGAGTAGCCCGTGAGAGCCGTGCCCATCACGCCGTGATCGACCACTGTGCCGCGCCTGAGCGCCGCGAACACACCCGCGGGCAGGCCGACGATCAACGCGAACAGCATCGCGCACATCGACAGTTCGACGGTAGCGGGAAAACGTGCGAGGAATTCGCCCATCACGCTGGTATTGGTGATGATCGAGGTGCCGAGGTCGCCGTGCATGGCGCGACCGATGTAGTGAACGTATTGCATCGGCAAGGACTCGTCGAGCCCGAGCCGGTGCATCGCGGCGGCGTGCATGGCGGGATCGACGCCGCGCTCGCCCATCATCACTTCGATGGGGTCGCCCGGTATCAGGTGAATCAGCGCAAACGCGAGGATCGTGATGCCGATGAAGGTCGGTATCACCATGCCGATGCGGCGCAAAACAAAGCGGAACATGGTTTGTCCCTATGGTCTTGATGAAGAAAAAACGCAACCGGCGACGAGGGCTTGTGACCCCGGCCGCCGGACCATTTCGACCAGTTTTCTAACCGTGCGAAAAGCTACTGCGTAAGCTTGACTGGTTGACTATTATTTGACGCTGACGCCGTCGAAGCGCGCATAACCGAGCGGCTCGATACGCATATCGACCACCTTCTTGCTGACAGGCTGGTACACGGTCGAGTGAGCGATCGGCGAGAACGGCAGTTGCTGCGCGAAGATCTGCTGCGCCTGCATGTAGGCCGTCGTGCGCGCGCCCTGATCGGCCGACTCGCGGCCCTTCTGGACCAGATCCTCGAACGGCTTGTAGCACCACTTCGAGAAGTTGTTGCCGTTCACCGCTTCGCAACCGAGCAGCGTGCCGAGCCAGTTGTCCGGATCGCCGTTGTCGCCGGTCCAGCCGATCAGCATCGTGTCGTCTTCACCTGCGTGCGCGCGCTTGATGTACTCGCCCCATTCATACGTGACGATCTTCGCCTTCACGCCGATCTTGGCCCAGTCGGCCTGGATCATTTCCGCCATCAGACGGGCGTTCGGGTTGTACGCGCGTTGCACCGGCATCGCCCACAGCGTGATGTCGAAGCCGTTCGGATAACCGGCCTTGGCCAGCAGCGCCTTCGCCTTGTCCGTATCGTACGCGGCGCTCTTCAGGTTCTTGTCGTACGACCATTGGGTCGGCGGCATCGGGTTCGTCGCGGCCTGGCCTGCACCTTGATACACCGACTCGATGATCGCCTTCTTGTTGATCGCCATGTCGAGCGCCTGACGCACTTCGAGCTTGTCGACCGGCTTGTGCGACACGTTGTACGCGAGATAGCCGAGGTTGAAGCCCGGCTGCGACGGCATCGCGATGTTCGCTTCAGCCTTCAGCGGCGCGATGTCGGCCGGACGCGGATAGCTCATCACCTGGCATTCGTCGCGCTTGATCTTCTGCACGCGCACGCCGGCGTCCGGCGTGATCGAGAAGATCAGCTTCGAGATCTTCACTTCGTTCGGCTTCCAGTAATCCGGATTGCCGTCGAAGCGGATCGTCGCGTCTTTCGTGTAGCTGCGGAAGATGAACGGGCCCGTGCCGACCGGGTACTGGTTGATGTCGGCAGCCTTGCCCGCCTTCAGCAGCTGGTCCGCGTATTCACCCGAGAGGATCGACGCGTATTCCATCGCCAGATTCTGGATGAACGGCGCGTTGACTTCCTTCAGCGTGAACTTGACCGTGTACGGGTCGACCTTTTCGACGCTGGTAATCAGCTTATCGAGGCCCATGTCCGTGAAATACGGGAACTGGACCGGGTACGCCTTACGGAACGGCTGGTTCGTGTCCAGCATGCGCTGGAACGTGAACACGACGTCGTCCGCGTTGAATTCGCGGGTCGGCTTGAAGAACGAGGTGGTCTGGAACTTCACGCCGTGGCGCAGATGGAACGTATAGGTCTTGCCGTCCGCCGAGACATCCCATTTTTCTGCCAGGCCCGGCTCGACTTTCGTGCCGCCGCGTTCGAATTCGACGAGGCGGTTATAAACGGTGAACGTGTTGGCTGTGAAATCGACGCCAGTGGTGTACTGGGCCGGATCGAAACCCGCAGGGCTGCCTTCTGAGCAGTATACGAGTGTTTTGTTCGGAATCTCGGCATGCGCGCTCGTAGCGCCCAGCATCGATGCCGCTGCAGCTGCGACGAGCGTCGTAACACGCGCGGCGCGCAACAGGTTGTTTTGCTTCATGTTTCCTCCAGGTTCGGGGCCGGCTTCCGCCGGCGTAGCGCGATCTTACTTGAGCTTGGCTCACACCAACAAGCGGAGGAAAATACCCCTGTTGACGATCGGAAACCAATCAGGCATAAGGACGGCCGCTCGCCGGCGCCGGCCGGAGCGTGCGGCTGTCGCAAGGCGGGCCCAGCGGGAGACGGCCCGCTTGCTCTTATTTCAGACCGACGTTCATGAATTGCGTCGGGCCGAACGGGTCGATCTTGAAGCCCGTGACGTTCTTGCTGATGGGCTGATACACCGTGGAATGGGCGATTGGCGTGAACGGCACCTGGTCCTTGAAGATTTCCTGGGCTTCCGTATAAGCCTTGGTGCGCTCGGCAAGATCGGTCGTGCCGCGACCCTTGCGGATCAGATCGTCGTAAGGCTTGTAGCACCATTTGGAAAAATTACTGCCGTTCACCGCGTCGCAGCCGAGCAATACGCCCAACCAGTTATCCGGGTCGCCATAGTCGCCGGTCCAGCCGATCAGCATTGCCTCATGCTCGCCCGAATGACCGCGGCGAATATATTCACCCCATTCGTAAGTCGCGATCTTCACCTTGACGCCGATCTTCGCCCAATCCGCCTGCAGCATTTCCGCCATCAGACGCGCGTTCGGGTTGTAAGGCCGCTGAACCGGCATGGCCCACAGCGTCAGATCGAAGCCGTCGGGGTAGCCCGCCTCCTTGAGGAGCGCTTTCGCTTTGTCGACGTCGTACGGGGCGTCCTTCAGATTCTTGTCGTAGCCCCATTGCGTCGGCGGCATCGGATTGGTCGCCGCCTGGCCGGCGCCCTGATACACCGATTCGATAATCGCTTTCTTGTTGATCGACATATCGAGCGCGCGGCGCACCATCAGATTGTCGAGCGGCTTCTTGGTGTTGTTGTACGCGATATAACCGAGATTGAAACCGACCTGACTCGGAACGGCGAGAGATGCATCGGCTTTAACCGCTGGAATATCGCCGGGCCGCGGATACGACATCACCTGACACTCGCCGCGCTTCAATTTTTGCAGCCGCACGGCCGGGTCGACGGTAATCGCGAATATCAGCTTGCTGACTCTGACGACGCCCGGTTTCCAGTAATCGGGATTGCCGTCAAACCGAATTGAATCGTCCTTCGTATAGCTGCGGAAAATGAATGGACCGGTACCGACCGGATATAGATTCATATCGGACGCTTTACCTGCTTTCAGTAACTGATCGGCGTATTCAGCCGACAAAATCGATGCGAACGGCATTGCGATCTGCTGCAAAAACGGCGCATCGACTTCCTTCAGCGTGAAACGCACCGTATACGGATCGAGCTTCTCGACCTTGGTGATGTTCTTCGCGAGGCCAAGGTCGGTGAAATACGGAAACGGCACGGCGTAGGCTTTGCGGAACGGCTGTTCCGGATCGAGCATCCGCTGATAAGTAAACACGACGTCGTCGGCGTTGAATTCACGAGTGGGCTTGAAAAACGAGGTGGTCTGAAACTTCACGCCGTGCCGCAGATGGAAAGTGTAGGTCAGGCCGTCCTGCGACACGTCCCATTTCTCGGCAAGGCCAGGCTCGATATCGGTACTGCCGTGCGCGAACTCGATCAGCCGGTTATAGACCGTGTACGAGCCGGCGGTGAATTCCACGCTGGTGGTGAACTGGGCGGTGTCGAAACCCGCCGGACTGCCCTCGGAGCAGAACACGAGGGTCTTGTCGGGCAGGCTCGCCGCGTCGGCTGCTGCGGGCGCGAGGCCGGCAGCCAGCACCGTACAGGCGCTCAGGACTGGCAGGCAGGTATGGCGAACTGCAAACAGCAATCGGGATACTGTCATCACGTTCTCCGCACAGCAGCCAAGTCAGCTGCGCTTCGATCATAGACAGCGCAAAAATCGGGTTCAATGAGGACTTACGCGCCGCAGTAAAGACTGGATGGTGAAAATTGCTGCACTGCAGCGTAGCCAGTCTGACACATTGAATTCCCGGGCTGCCCAAACACCCGATTCCCGGCGAAAAAAAACCGCGCGGCTGGATAAGCCGCGCGGTTTTGTGCAAAGGCTAGTCCGCGCTTAAGCGCCCAGCCGTTCACAGATCGCCTTGGTCGCCGCGGCGCCGTTGAGCGTGTAGAAGTGCAGGCCCGGCACCTTCGCGTCGATGAGACGCCCGCACAGGTCCGTCACCACATCCAGCCCGAACGCGCGAATCGACTCGCGATCGTCGCCGAAGCTTTCCAGACGGCGCGCGATCCAGCGCGGCACTTCTGCGCCGCACATCTCCGAAAAACGCATCAGCTGCGAGAAGTTCGTGATCGGCATGATGCCCGGCACGATCGGCACGTCCACGCCGAGCTTCCTCGCGTCGTCGACAAAACGGAAGTACGCGTCGGCGTTGAAGAAGTACTGCGTGATCGCCGAATTGGCGCCAGCCTTCACCTTGTTGGCGAAGTTTTCCAGATCGTGACGCGGCGAGCGCGACTGCGGGTGGTACTCCGGATAGCCGGCCACCTCGACCCAGAACCAGTCGCCGAATTCGGCGCGGATAAAGCTCACCAGTTCCGACGCGTAACGCAGTTCGCCGACTTCGCCCATGCCGGACGGCAGATCGCCGCGCAGCGCGACGATATGGCGGATGCCATGCGCGCGGTACTCGTTGAGGATCGCGCGCAGGCTCTCTTTCGACGAGCCGATGCACGATACGTGGGGCGCCGCTTCGAGTCCTTCCTTCGCCATCTCGACGACGGTGTTGAGCGTGCCCTGTTGCGTCGAGCCGCCGGCGCCGAACGTGACGGACACGAACTTGGGCTTGAGCGAGGCGAGTTGCGCGCGGGTGGCGCGCAGCTTGTCGACGCCTTCCTGCGTTTTCGGCGGGAAGAATTCGAATGAAAGTTCGATCGGGTTCATGGTTCAGTAGGTCAACCGATACTGCGGTTGCCGAAAATAAGCGCGGACAGCAGCCACGAGACGATGCTGTACAGAATCGAGCCGAAGAACGCCGACCAGAAACCCGACACTTCGAATCCCTTCAGCAGCGACGCGCACAGCCAGAAGCACAGCGCATTGACCACCAGAATGAAGAGTCCGAGCGTGACGATCGTGACGGGCAGCGTCAACAGGATCAGCACCGGGCGCAGGATCGTATTGATCAACCCGAGCACCACCGCGACGATCAGGGCGGTGCCGAAACTGCGGATATGAATCGACGGCACGAGGTAGGTGATGATCAGAAGCGCAAGCGCGTTGATCAGCCAGGTCAGCAGCACGGTCATGTAGAGCTCCTTTGGCAGGATGTCCGTTTGAACGGAAACGGGCGGGCATGGTGAACGAAGCGGCGCCTTGCGCGCCGCTTCGTCGTCAAACTGTCATGCTTTAAAACCACCCGCGCACTTGATGCTACTTGGAAGCGGTTGCTTAGTAGCGGTAGTGGTTCGGCTTGAACGGACCATTCTTGTCGACGCTGATATAGCTCGCCTGATAGTCCGACAACACCGTCAGTTCCGCGCCGATACGACCCAGATGCAGGCGCGCGACCTTTTCGTCAAGATGCTTCGGCAGCACGTAGACCTTGTTTTCGTACTTGTCGCCGTGAACGAACAACTCGATCTGCGCGATCGTCTGGTTCGTGAACGATGCCGACATCACGAACGACGGATGGCCCGTTGCGCAACCCAGATTCACCAGACGCCCTTCGGCCAGCAGGATGACGCGCTTGCCGTCCGGGAAAATGATGTGGTCGACTTGCGGCTTGATGTTTTCCCACTGGTACTTGCGCGTCGATGCAACGTCGATTTCCGAATCGAAGTGACCGATATTGCAGACAATCGCGTTGTTGCGCATGGCCGCCATATGATCGTGGCCGATCACGTGGAAGTTGCCCGTTGCCGTCACGAAGATATCGGCCTTGTCCGCGGCGTATTCCATCGTCACGACGCGATAACCTTCCATTGCTGCCTGCAACGCGCAGATCGGATCGATTTCCGTGACCCACACCGTTGCGCCCAGACCGCGCAGCGATTGCGCGCAGCCCTTGCCCACATCACCGTAACCCGCCACGACCGCGATCTTGCCCGCGATCATCACGTCGGTTGCGCGCTTGATACCGTCGACCAGCGATTCACGGCAGCCATACAGGTTGTCGAATTTCGACTTGGTGACCGAGTCGTTCACGTTGATGGCCGGGAACGGCAGACGCCCTTCCTTTTCCATCTGGTACAGGCGGTGCACGCCCGTGGTGGTTTCTTCGGTCACGCCCTTGATGTGCGCGAGACGCGTGGAGTACCACACCGGATCCGCATCCAGATGACGGGCGATCGACTTGTACAGCGCCACTTCTTCTTCGTTCTCCGGCTTCGAGATCACCGAACGGTCTTTCTCGGCCTTCGAGCCGAGGATCAGCAGCAACGTGGCGTCGCCGCCGTCGTCGAGGATCATGTTGGCGAATTCGCCATTCGGCCATTCGAAAATGCGGTGCGAGAATTCCCAGTATTCGTCGAGCGATTCGCCCTTGAACGCGAACACCGGCACGCCGCCTTCCGCAATCGCGGCGGCAGCATGATCCTGCGTCGAGAAGATATTGCACGATGCCCAGCGAACGTCCGCGCCGAGTGCCGTCAAGGTTTCGATCAGCACGCCGGTTTGAATCGTCATGTGCAGCGAACCCGCGACACGCGCGCCCTTCAGCGGCTGCGAGCTCTTGTATTCCTCACGCGTCTGCATGAGGCCGGGCATTTCGGTTTCCGCGATATTCAGTTCCTTGCGGCCCCAGGCTGCAAGCGACATATCGGCGACGAGAAAATCTTGCTTTGAATCGAGAACTGCGGCGTTCATCACGCCCTCCTTTCTAAAAAATTGACTAGAAATTTGACGTGAGCGCGGTTCGATGCGGGGGATGAGAAAGCGCTATGCGCATCCTGGCCCTCCGATTGAAGCCTCCGAGCCTGGCGGGCGGCCGGCGAATATGCTGATTCGCGGTACCCGTCGCAACGCTCCTCGAAGACGAATGGCGATTGTAGCAAATCGAGATGGCTTCCGGGCGTGGATCGGGTCAGCGGAGTTAGCGCTTTTTTCTGTTTGGTGTTTGACCCCGGGCGGTGGTGAGCCGGCGCGGCGCGCATTGGCGCTTTCCCGGCAGGTCGAGCAAGGGCGCCGTGCGCGTTAGCCCTGCTGTCGGCCAGCTTCGGCGTTCGGGATTTGCGCCCTGTGGTCCGGGAGGGCAATTGCGGCCGGCTCGGCAGCGACGCCTGCCGCGCGCAACTGCGCGATACCCGTGCGCGCGGTGTCGAGGAACTGCCGCGAAAACCGGAATGCGTCGGCGGTATCGGCGGGATCCGGCGTCTGCATCCCAAGCGCGATGCGAAAATAGCGTTCGGCGTGAATGCCGGCGTGGTAATGCATACGCACGCGCTTCGCATCGCCGAGGCGCCGGTTGCCGAAAATCTCGCGCAGGGCCCAAGAAAACGCGCCATCTTCGCCGCCGATGCGGCGGAACGCGTCGTCCATAGGAAAGCCGCCGAGCGCCGCATACACGGCGCGGCGGATGATCAGGCTGCTAGGCACCGTATTGCTTAGCGTCGCGGCATGCCTGTCAAAATCGGCGTGACAAAGGATGTCGGCCGGAAAATCCGCGTATTCGACGTCGAGCCGCACGGACACTTCACTCGGGTTCTGCATGAAAAACGCGCTCGCGGCGGCCAACGCACCGGGCAGGTATTCGTCGTCGGCGTCGAGGAAGGCAAGCAGACCGTGAGCCGCATGCATCGCGCCCCAGTTGCGCGCCCGCGCCGGTCCACCGTTGTACGGCATCTGCAACAGGCACACGCGCGGGTCGAGATGTCCGTAGTGGGCGACCACGTCGATGGAGGTATCGGTCGAGCCGTCGTCCACCACGATGATCTGCGCAGCTTCCGGCTGGATCAGGCAGCTTTGGAGCGCGCGGGCGAGCGTCGCCGCGCCGTTGTAGCAGGGAATGATGATCGAGATGGGCGTCATGAATTGAAACTGGCGCTGCGTGCCGACAGAAGAGAACCGCCGATGGTATCCCGCTTCCGGCAACGTCCATCCTGGAAAAACGATGCGCGCGACCGCGCCCAGCAACGCGCTGCGCACGAACGGCGCCGATCTGAAGCGCGTCATCAGATTGCATCGCAATATAAATGCAATGACTTACAATCAGCCAGATCATTCCAAATTGGAATTCTGGAGCCTGAGATCGTGGAACTACGTGCGCTGCGGTATTTCGTCGAAGTGGTTCGTCAACAGAGCTTCACCGTCGCCGCCGAGCAGATGTTCGTCACGCAGCCGACCATCAGCAAGATGGTCAAGTCGCTGGAAGACGAAATCGGCTCGCCGCTACTGTTACGCGACGGACGTCAGATGGTGCTGACCGACGCCGGCCGGATCGTCTACCAGCGCGGTCAGGACGTCCTGGCCGCGCATGCGCAGTTGCAGGCCGAGCTGAACGACCTCGACACGCTCGGCCGCGGCGAGTTGACCATCGGCATTCCGCCGATGGGTGGCTCGCTGTTCACGCCGGCCATCGCCGCCTTCCGCCAGCGCTACCCGAAAATCGAACTGAAGCTGTTCGAGCAGGGTTCACGCGCGATCGAGACCGCGCTGATCCATGGCGAGCTGGAGTTAGGCGGCGTGCTGCAACCGGTCGACCCGGAAAACATCGAAGTGCTGCCGATGACGCGGCAATTGCTGTGGCTGGTCGCGCGCACCGGCTCGCGCTGGGACGATCTGCACGAAGTGCCGCTCGTCGAACTCGCCAACGAGCCGTTCGTGTTCTACGGCGAGAGCCTCGCGCTCAACGACGTCGTGCTGAATGCGTGCCGCACCGCCGGCTTTGCGCCGACCATCGTCGGACGCAGTGGACACTGGGATTTCATGGCGGCGCTGGTACTGGCCGGCGTCGGTATCGCTCTGTTGCCCGCGCCGTACTGCAGGCGGCTCGACGCGGCGCAGTTCACCTGCCGTCCCGTGGTGGAGCCGGAGATTCCGTGGGAGATGGCGATCGGCTGGCGTCGCAACGGCTATCTGTCGCACGCGGCGCGCGCGTGGCTGGCGGTGGCGCGTGAGACGCTGCCGGGCCAGGCCGGCGACGATTTCATGCCAGGACCGGGCATCGGCATGAGCGGCATTACGGCTGCGTGACAAACTCGATGCGGCGGTTGGCAAAGCGGCCGCCGGCCGTATCGTTGCTTGCAACCGGACGGACGTCGCCATAGCCTTGCGCGACCAGCGAATCCTCCGGAACCCCCGTCTTGACGAGATACGCGCGGACCGCTTCGGCGCGCTTCTTCGACAGTTGCAGATTGGCTCGTGCGCCGCCGACATTGTCCGAATAGCCGGCTACTTCGAGCTTGGCCGTCTTGCCATTGCGCGCGCAGGCGTTCAGCACTTGCGCCGACTGGTTCAGATCTTCCATTGCCGAGGCCGGCACGCGAGCGCTGGCGCTGGTGAAGTTGATCACCTGAAGGTTCAGCACCTTCACCACGTCAGCTGTCGCACACGAACTGTCCGGTGTGAGCAGTCCCTTGATCGCGCCGCGGAAATTCTCGGTTGCATTGGCGACCGCCTGTTCGACGCTGAACGAACCAATCTGATACGACGCGCCGAACAGCGACTTCAGTTTGTCGAGCCAGCCGAGCTTCGCGTTGGCCGCGCTGCCGCTCAGTTCGATGTGCGCGCCGTCCACTTTCACTTCCGCGCCCGGCAATGCCATCAGCGGCAGCAGGCCGTCCAGATGCGCGAGCCAGCCGGCCGGCCTGGTGTCCTGATCGACCGTGACGTTCGCGACGAAACGGTCAGCACCGAAACGCTTTGTCAGCGCGTCGATCAGCTGGCTTTTTTCGGCTTCGCTGTCGACCGTCGCGGTGAGCGTCGGCTTGCCGGCTGTGTCGACCGTGAAGCTGAGCTGGCTGTCCCTGGTCGGCGCGGGCGCCGCGGCAGGTTGCTGCGCTTCGTTGGCGGCGCTGGCTGCTACGGCGCTGGCGGCAGGCGCCGAAGCAGCGGCATCGCTGGCCGGCGCTGCGGCAGCCGAGGCGTCAGCCGGTGCGGACGCGGGCCGCACAGTCGCCTCGGCTTCCGCGCTGCTGCGCTCGCTGATTTGCTCGTCGCGTTGCTCGCTATGGCAACCACGCAGGAACAGGAAGGCCAGCACCGCGGCGATTGCCGCAAGCAGCCACCACAGCCACCTGCGCGAACGGGGCTCTTCGCGCACCACCGCATCCGCAGGCACGCGGATGCTCGACAGGGTTTCGGCCACCGGCTTGGCGGCCGGCGTCGGATGATCGATGTTCGCCGAGACCGCCTTCAGCTGCGACAGAATATTGCCGGTGAACGCGCCGAGTCCACCGAGGCCAAGGCCTGCCAGCAGACGGTCGTTCAGGTGCGGCGCAATGGCCGGCAGTTGATCGCCCAGCAGCGTGGGCAGTTGGCCGACGTTGCCCTGACCATCGAGAAAATGACGTTTCAGCAAGCCCAGCAGCGTAGCGCCGACGATACCCGTCATGGCGTGTGCCGCATGCGCCGGCACGCCAGTCTGGCTGGCGACTTCGTCGCTGAGCGTGTCGACGCGGCGATCGAGCACGCGCTCGAGCAACTGACGGCCCACGCCTTCCAGCTGGCTCACCCCCGTGGTGGTACCGAGCAGCTGCGGCAACTGTTCGGCGATGTGCCCGTTCACCTCTGGCGAGAGGATCATGGCGAACAGCGAACGCGCGCCGTCGAGCGTCGCGCCTTTCTGCATCAGGCCGGCGGCAAGCGCCGGGCCGGTTGCTCCAAGCACCTTCTGGGTCGAGTCCGGTGACAACCCGAAACGGGCCGCCAGTTGTCGCACGACGCCGTCCGTCATCGCTGACTGAATCAGCTGAATCACATTGATACTCATCGCTTCGCTTCCTTGAATTCCCGAACGCGCCACCTGACGCGCTCCTTTTCGCGGCGCGATTATAGGTTTGGGGAAATCTCATAAACGAAGCGGCACAATTTATGACGAATTAACCGACGTTTGCCTAAATATTCTTATATTTGCGAGCCAAATTAGGGAAATTGACGTGCCGCCTGCCCGTACGAAGCAGCCCTCAAGCCGCGATGCCAGTGATGCCCGTCGACGCCATCGCCGGCCCCGTTTGCCCTTCGCGCCGGCTTGCCGCGATCAGGGCCGCCGCGCGCTCGCCGATCATCACCGTCGGCGAATTCGTGTTGCCGCCGATCAGCGTCGGCATCACGGAGGCATCGACGATCCGCAACCCCGTCACGCCGCGCACCCGCAACTGCGGATCGACCACCGATTGCGCATCGCCGCCCATCCGGCACGTTGCCACCGGGTGATAGATCGTGTCGGCATGCTCGGCGATTGTCCGGCGCAACTCCGCCTCGGTCTGGTCGACGTGCGTGTACAGCTCCTTGCCGCCATACAGCGCCAGCGAAGGCGCGTCGAGAATACGCCGTGCCATCTGCGCGCCCTCCACCAGCAGGTCGAGATCGCGCGAGTCGCTGAAAAACCGCGGATCGATCACGGGCGCCGTGCGAGCATCGGCGCTTGCCAGCGTCACCGTGCCGCGGCTATGCGGCCGCAGCACGCACACGTGCAGCGAATAACCGTGACCCCAGTGCATATGGCGGTTATGGTCGTCGACGATCGCCGCGCAGAAATGCAGTTGCAGGTCCGGCCGTTCGAGCGTCGGCCGGCTCTTCAGGAAGCCGCCCGCTTCGGCGACATTGCTCGACAGCATGCCCGTTCCATGCCGCAGGAAGGTCACGAACTGCGGCAGCATGCGCGCAATGCCGCGAATCGAAAAACCGGTCGGCTCGATCGACGACACCCGTTTGTTGATCGTGAAGTCGACGTGGTCGATCAGGTTCTGGCCGACCTCGGGCGCATCGTGCAGCACCGGAATGCCGAGCGACTGCAGATGCGCCGCCGGGCCGATACCCGAGCACATCAGCAGTTGAGGCGAATTGAACGCGCCCGCCGCCAGCACCACCTCGGCACGCGCTTCCAGCGTTTCGGTACGACCGCCACGCACGATTTCGACGCCGGTCGCGCGCTTGCCGTCGAACGTCACGCGCAGCACCGTCGCATCGGCGATCGTATGCAGATTGGGGCGCTCGCGGTCGTAGATATAGGCGCGCGCGACGCTGCAGCGCCGTCCGTCGCGCTGCGTCACCTGGTAGAAGCCAATGCCTTCCTGGTCCGCGCCGTTGAAGTCGTTGTTCGGTTTGTAGCCGGCTTCGGTCGCGGCCTGCACGAAACGCTTCGAAAACGGATTGCGATAGCGCAGATCGGACACCGTCAGCGGACCGTCCGCGCCGTGCCATGCGTCGGCGCCGCGCTCGTTGCCTTCGGCGCGCCGGAAATACGGCAGCACCTCGGCCCACGACCAGCCTTCGCAGCCGAGCTGCGCCCATTCGTCATAGTCGAGCGGATGGCCGCGCGTGTAGATCATCGCGTTGATCGCGCTCGACCCACCGAAGCCCCGCCCGCGCGGCTGATAGCCCTGGCGTCCGCCGAGCCCCGGCTGGGGCGTCGTCAGATAGCCGTAGTTGGTCTTGAGTTTGTGCGGCACGACGGCCGCCACGCCCACCGGCATGTTCACGAACAGATTGCGGTCCGTGTGCGGACCGGCTTCGATCAGGGCAATCGTCGCGTCGGGGCAGCTATCCGCCAGACGGCTCGCGAGCGAGCAGCCGCCCGAGCCCGCACCGACGATGATGTAGTCGTATTGCATCCGCTCCTCCAATTAGGTCGCTTTGCCTGCCGACCTTTGCTTGCCGACCTTGTCTCGTGCACACTTGTCTACGTGTGTTTTACCGGCATTGTAGGGAGCGTTCCGGCGCGACGGCGAGTTCGTGTCAGAGCGATCCCTCTAAACGAAAACCCTCCCGCGACCCTATGATGAAAGACGCGCATGCGCCCGCCAGGCCGCCGCGTACGTCATTCAAACACGGCGCCCGGTGCGTCGTCCTCTGAGCGTGCGGCACGACACGCCACGATAAAACAGCACACCGCCGATCGGCGGCGGCGCGCATCCGGTGAACGGAGACAGCAGATGGAACGGCACAGTTTCGGCCACACCCACGACGTGACAAATCAGGCGCCGCCGCTCGCGGACTACAACCTGTTTTCGAGCGACGTGGCGTTGACCGCCGCCCTCGAGCGCGACGGGGCCGCGTGGCATCGCGAGGCGCTGCAGCGGCATGGCGCGGCGCTCACCACGCCGGAAACCCTCGCGCTTGCCGAACTGGCGAACCGCCACACGCCCGAACTGGTCACGCACAGCCCGCGCGGCGAACGCATCGACGCACTCGAGTTTCACCCTGCGTGGCATACGCTGCTCTCGCTGTTGCGCCGCGAAGGCCTGCACGCGATGCCGTTTTCGGATCCGCAGCGCGGCGCGATGGTCGCGCGTTGCGCCGGCTACTTCCTGCACGCGCAACTCGAATCCGGCTCCCTCTGCCCGCTGACGATGACCTTCGCGAGCATCCCGGTGCTGCAACGCGAACCCGCGTTGTTCGACACGCTGCGCGACAAGCTCTACACCCGTGAACACGATCCACGCGACGTGCCGCTCACGCAGAAAACCTCGGCGATGATCGGCATGGGTATGACCGAGAAGCAAGGCGGCTCGGACGTGCGCAGCAACCAGACCCGCGCCTATGCCACGTCCGGCAGCGGCCGTGGGGCGGAATACCGGCTCGTCGGCCACAAATGGTTTTTCTCCGCGCCGCAATGCGACGCGCATCTGGTGCTCGCCCGCACCGACGATCACGAAGGCCTGTCGTGTTTCTACGTGCCGCGTTTCGCGCCGGACGGCAGCAAGAACGCCGTGCAGATCCAGCGCCTGAAGGACAAGCTCGGCAACCGCTCGAACGCCAGCAGCGAAGTCGAATTCTTCGACGCGTTCGGCATCATGATCGGCGACGAAGGCCGCGGCGTGCCGACCATCATCGAAATGGCGAACTACACGCGGCTCGATTGCGTGATCGGCAGCGCGGCCCTGATGCGTGCGGCGCTGGTGCAGGCGATTCACCACGCACGGCATCGCGACGCCTTCGGCCGCCATCTGGCCGATCAGCCGCTGATGCGCAATGTCCTCGCCGACCTGGCGCTGGAATCGGAAGCCGCGACGGTGCTGTTCATGCGACTCGCGCGTGCGTTCGAAGCGTCGGCCGATCCGTCGTCGGCCGCACCCGCCGAACGCGCCTGGCGCCGGATCGTCACCCCGGCGGCGAAGTTCTGGGTCTGCAAGCGCACGCTCGAATTCACCGGCGAGGCGATGGAAGTCTGGGGCGGCAACGGTTACGTCGAGACCGGTCCGATGGCGCGCTTCTATCGTGAAGCGCCCGTCAATTCGATCTGGGAAGGGTCGGGCAACGTGATGTGCCTCGACGTGCTGCGCGCCATGGAGCGCGAACCCGAAGCGGCGCAGGCCCTGTTCGCAGCATGGCAAGCCGACGCCCAAGGGCATCCGGCTTTGAGCGCCGCACTCGGCAAACTTGCCGCCACGCTCAACGAACCCGCCGAGCATCGCGAAGCTTCCGCGCGACGGATCGCGCAGCACATCGTGCTGATCGCGCAAGCCAGCTTGCTGGTGAAGCACGCGCCGCCGGAAGTCGCCGAGGCCTTCATCGCGACGCGTCTCGCCGACAGCTGCGGCGAAAGCGGCCGCGTGTACGGCACGCTGCCGGCGTCGTTCGATCACGCGGCGATCATCGAGCGGGCGTTTCCCGCATGAAGCGACGTGAACGGATCGACAAAGATTCAGCGTTTCCGGTTCGAAGCGGATGAGCCAGTCCGCGCTTGTTCAAAGCCTTTCACAAGACCGTCGCACGACAGGACAACACACCAATAAGCGCGGCTCGACGCGCACGCTATCCATCAGGGAGTGGACACACATGAAGAACGATTTGCCGGAAGTCGTCGCGCTCGAAGCACTGTTGCGCGACCAACGCCATGCGTATTTGCGCGCGCCGTATCCGTCGTGGGAAGCCCGCGCCGGACACCTGAACGCGCTGCGCAAAGTCATGCTCGACAACCGCGACGCCCTCGCCGACGCGATGAACGCCGACTTCGGCAATCGCGCGAAACAGGAAATCCTGCTCGCCGAATTCCTGCTCATCAAGGAAGAGATCGATGCCGCGCTCAGGCACGGCAAACGCTGGATGAGAGCGCAACGCCGCAGCACCAGCAAATGGCTGATGCCGGCACGTGCGAAAGTCGTGCCGCAGCCGCTCGGCGTGGTCGGCATTATCGTGCCGTGGAATTATCCCGTGCTGCTCGCCGCCGGTCCGCTGATCAGCGCGCTCACGGCCGGCAATCGCGCCATCATCAAGATGTCGGAGCTGACGCCGCGCACCTCGGCGCTATTCGAGCAACTGATCGGCCAGACCTTCGCGCGCGACCACGTCGCCGTGGTGAACGGCGATGCCGCGTTGGCCGCCGCGTTCAGCGCGCAACCGTTCGACCATCTGCTGTTTACCGGCTCGACCAAGGTCGGCCATGAAGTGATGCGCGCCGCCGCCGAACATCTGACGCCAGTCACGCTGGAGCTGGGCGGCAAGTCGCCGGCCATCATCGGTCAGCATGCGCGCTTCGACAACGCGGTGGATAACCTCGTCGCCGGCAAGACGCTCAACGCGGGCCAGACCTGCGTCGCGCCGGACTACGTGCTGGTGCCGCGCGGCAAGGAGCAGGCCTTCATCGAACGGGCGCGCGCGCGGATGGCGAAGACATATCCCGACTTCGCGCACAACCTCGACTACACCTCGATCATCTCGGAGCGGCACTTCGCACGGCTGCAACGTCTCGCCGACGAAGCGCAGGCCGCCGGCGCGCAACTGCACACGCTCACCGACAGTACGCCGGACGTCGCAAGCCGCCGCTTCCCGCTGATCGCGGTCACGAATGCGCCGGATGAAAGCGCGCTGATGCAGGAGGAAATTTTCGGCCCGCTGCTGCCGATCGTCCCCTATGACACGCTCGACGATGCGATCGCGTGGATCAACACGCGTCCGCGCCCGCTCGCGCTGTATCTCTACGCCGACGACAGCGCGACCATCGAACGCGTCACGCGCGACACCATCGCGGGCGGCATGGCGATCAACGAAACGCTGATGCATCTGGCGTGCGAAAGCCTGCCGTTCGGCGGCGTCGGCGCAAGCGGGATGGGCGCGTATCACGGTTACGAAGGCTTCGTCACCTTCTCGAAAATGAAGCCGGTGCTGACGCAGGCGCGCCTGAACGCGCGCGGATGGATCTCGCCGCCGTATGGCAAGCGGGTGAATGCGCTGCTGAAGCTGATGATGCGGTTTTGACGCGGCGGGCATCCGTGGGTGGGCAGCTGGGACAGAACGGCGTACTGCGACGACGGCCGCGGGGTAGGCGGCCACAACGAACGCATTCACTCAGCGCCTGGGTGCCCCACCGGAAGCGTCCGCAATGTCCGTGGCGACCACATCCGTGACGTCCTGCGCGGCGGCCATGCCGCCTGCGGGCTCGACCTCGGCGCCGCTTTCCAGCCGATGCAGCCACGCAAGCAATTCCGCCACCGCCTGATAGAGCTGCGGCGGAATCCGCGTATCGAGGTCGACCTGCATCAGCAGCGAGACCATTTCCGGCGCCTCGTGCACATACAGGCCGGCTTCCTTGGCGCGCTGCACGATCATCTCGGCCAGCATGCCGTAGCCTTTGGCGATCACGCGTGGCGCGGGATCGCTGCCCTGTGCCTCATAGACGAGCGCGGCCGCGCTGCGGCGATGTTTGCGGCTCATCACATATCCCAATCGAAATCGTCGACCGGCGCCGCGCCGGGGCGAGTCACGCGCGCCGTGCCACGCCCCGCCGGCGCTTTATCAGTCGCCGAGGCCGCTGAGGCCGCCGACGCCGAGCGCGCATACGCCGACGCCGCTGCCTGCCCGGCCGCCGCAGCGCCTGCAGCGCTCATCGCGCCAGCCGGCATGCCGCCGCCGATCTCGCGAATGGTCAGTCCATTCAGTTCGATGCCCGCTGCCGCAAGCCGCTGACGAAAACTCTCACCCTGCGTCGCCAGCCGCGCCGCACCGGCCGGACTCGCCTGCACGCGCGCGACCAGCCGCGTGCCGGTCAGCGTCAGGTCCGCATCGACGGTGCCGAGCGTGGGCAGCGACAGCGTCAACCGCGTGCGCCACGGCTGATCGTCCCCGCTCGCCGTGCCGCCGCCGCTGCGATCCCACTCGTCGCCTTCCTGTTCGATGGTCCAGTCGAGCTTGGCACCCGGCCATGCTTCGCCGCTCCAGCGAAACTGCCCGGTGGCGAGCAGATCGAGTTGCTGCCGCACCAATGGAACGGTCGCCGGATGAACCGCGGCCACCATCGATTGAGCGTTTTGCGACGACCCGTCGTCGGCCAGTGACGCCGCTGCGCTGTGCACGCTCGAGTGAGCCGGCTGGCCATTCAGGTCGGATAGCGAACTCGCCAGCACCTCGCCGGCCACGAAGCGCGCGGCCTGCACAGTCTGGATCGACGGCATCGCGCGGGCAGTCGCGTTACCTTCCGGCGCGCCGTTGGCTGGGCCGTTGGGCGTCGCGCTCATGCCTGGCCGGCCTGTCGCATTGGCAGAAGAGGCGGGATCGGCGTCGCTCGCCCAGTCGAGCGGCAATTGTGCGGCGGCGGCCACCAGCTTGTTTTGCGCCTCGCCGGCCAGGGCGTCGGGCGGGCGCTGGCCGGCCAGCCATTGCGCAAGATGGGATTCGTAGAACAAGCCGCTTTCGCCGACCGTCTGTTCGAGCGCCGCCGCAAGCGCCGCGACCGGCACCTGGGCCGCCGCCACATTGGCGGTGGCCGTCGTCGAAGCAGTATTGGGATTCGCGGATGAGGCCACAGGCGTGGCAGTCACATCGAAAAGCGACAAGCCGCTCGCGTCGACGTCGAGGGCCGGCGCCGCCGGCCAGATCGGCGTCTGGCCGAGCACCGCCGGGGTTGCCTCGCCGCCGGAGTTCACGATCGCATTGAGCGTGAGCGCAACGGCGGACAGCGCAGTTTGCGCAGAGGCCGGCGGTGCCGGGGGCGGCGTAACGGGGGTGGTGTTGAGAATCTCGGTATCGACGCCCGCCGCGCCGGTCTGCGAGGCGGTCGCACTACCCGGCGCGAGATTGAGCAGACTGTCGACCCGGTTCGCAAGCAGCGAAGTGACGACCGCGTCGATTCCGTTCATACCGATTCCTTGGTCACATTGGCAGCCACGCGCTCAAATGCAGTCAGGCGGGCTCAAGCAGCGCCCTGCTCAGGGGCAAACTCAGCGCGCCCCGTACAGCTCCTTGAGCACGCGGGTCGGCCGTCCGGCGAACAGCGCCGACAGATTGGCCATGCGTGGATTCGCCAGATCGCGGATCGCGGCGTCGTCGGCCAGGATCTGACGAATCAGCGCATATTTGCGCAGGCGCTCCGCGTCGTCCAGTCTGACGCCGGCTTCCGCGTCTTTCAACGCGTCCACCAGATTCCGATATTCCTCCTGCAAGTGGACCAGATCGTTCCACAGGGCGCGCCGGGCAGCTGTCAGCATGCGGCGGGAAATCGCTGCAATCGCCTCGTAGCGGGCGAAATATTCTGCGTTCGATGTCATCTCATGCTTTCCGCGGCCGGCTGGGCTGCCATCCGCGCGATCTCCGGGGCAATCCCGATCCATGCCTCTTCGAGCGTCGCCAGCAGGCCATCGACCTCGACCAGCATCGCCTCGCTCTGTTTTATGTTGGCTTCGAGCAGCCGGCGCGACATATAGGTATATAGCGCGTCCAACCGCTCTGCAATCTCGCCGCCCACCTCAAGGTTCAGCGACAGTTGCAGCCCGCTTTCGACGATCTGGATCGCCTTGCCGATCGCCTCACCACGAGCCGGCACATTGCCTTGCTGCACATGCATGCGTGCTTGCGCAATCGCTTGCCGTGCCCCCTGATACAACATCACGATCAGACGATGCGGACTCGCGCCCATCACCCCTGTCTCGACGCCGACGCGCGCGTACGCATTGGCTCCAGAGTGTCCTGGGGAAAACATCGGCGCTCCTCCTCTCATCTACAGCGGTTGGTCGTGGCCCCCGTCCGTGCACGCTGCCGCACATGGATTTCTGCCTGTACCTGGTTATCGGATAGGCAGCGAGAAAGCTTTAGGCCACTGTAAGGGGGAATAAGGGGCGGTATCGCGCTGAGCGCCGCAAGGCCGCCTGCCGCGAAGCGCCTCGAGGCGCGCCGGGCGGACCGTCCTGCCGTGCAACTACGCAGCATTGCAGCTGGGCGCATGCGTTCGGGCGGGCGGAACAGCCCTGCCGCCCGAGTCGCGTTTACACCGACTACACCGACATCTGCATGATGTCGTTATAGGCCGACACCAGTTTGTTGCGCACCTGCAGGCCGAACTGGAAGCCGACGTTGGCCTTCTGCATATCGACCATCACGTCGTTCAGCGAGACGTTGGACGCGCCGAGTTCGAACGCCTGCGATTCGCCGATCGCCTTGGTCTGATCGCCGCTGATCTTGTCCAGCGAAGCCTTCAGCGCCGAGGCGAAACCGCTGGCCGTCGCCGCGCCGGACTGGTCGGCCACCGAGGTGTTGCTGCCGGCCGCTTGCGCCGCCATCGACTGCATCTGTTGCAGCGCCGACGAGAGCGCGTTCACGGGCAAAGTCATGTTCTCTCCAGGGAATGACGACCGGCATGCCAGAAACCGTACCGATCTGGACGAAAGCATAGCAGTGGGTCATCCGGGAAAGCCCCGAAACTAGGGGGAAAACCCGGCTCTATTCAAGCAATCGGGTTGAGCCGCGCTGCGGATAATTTCAATGGTGAAAGTCTCTGTCCGCACGCCCGCCGACCCTCGGCGCGCCCAAGCGGCAGAACGCAAAGGCATCCCGGAGATACCCGACGCATGGATTCGTCAGCCAACTCTTTGATCAACCCCGACGCCCGCATGGGCCTCGCCGGCGCGCAGCCGGGCGCCGGCGCTGCCGGCACCGGCCAGGCCGGCGGCGGCGCGGACCTCGGCGGCCTGGGGAGCAACCTGGGCGGCAATTTCGGCCAGCGTCTGTCTGGGCTCGCGCAAATGCGCGGCAACCCGCGTGCGCCGTTGATTTTCGCGGTCGCGCTGCTGGTCGCCATCGTCGCGGGTCTGTTCCTGTGGTCGCGCGCACCGGACTACAAGGTGCTCTACAGCAACCTGTCGGACCGCGACGGCGGCGCCATCATCACTGCGCTGCAGGCGGCCAACATCCCCTACAAGTTCTCCGACGCCGGCGGCGCGATCCTCGTGCCGGCCGAGCAGGTGCATGAAATGCGTCTGCGTCTGGCTTCGCAAGGCCTGCCCAAGAGCGGCTCGGTCGGCTTCGAGCTGATGGACAACCAGAAGTTCGGCATCAGCCAGTTCGCCGAGCAGATCAATTACCAGCGCGCGCTGGAAGGCGAACTGGAGCGCACGGTCGAGTCGATTTCGTCGGTGAAGTCGGCACGCGTGCATCTGGCCATTCCGAAGCCTTCGGTGTTCGTGCGCGACAAGGAAGCGCCGTCTGCTTCCGTGCTGGTCAACCTTTACCCGGGCCGCGCGCTCGACGAAGGCCAGGTGCTGGCGATCACCCATATGGTGTCCTCGGCGGTGCCGGATATGCCGGTGAAGGGCGTGACCATCCTCGACCAGGACGGCAACCTGCTGACGCAGCCGTCCACCGGCAGCGGTCTGGACGCCTCGCAACTCAAGTACCGCCAGCAGATCGAGCGCAACACCCAGCAACGCATCGACGCGATCCTGTCGCCCCTGTTCGGCTCCGGCAACGCGCATTCGCAGGTCAGTGCGGATATCGACTTCTCGCGCAGCGAGCAGACCTCGGAAAACTACGGCCCGAACGGCACCCCGCAGCAGGCGGCGATCCGCAGCCAGCAAACGAGCACCGCCACCGAGATGTCGCAAGCAGCGGCCTCGGGCGTGCCGGGTGCGTTGTCGAACCAGCCGCCGCAGCCCGCTTCCGCGCCGATCACGGCGAGCAACGGCGCGAGCGGCGTGACCACGACACCGGTCAGCGACCGCAAGGATTCGACCACCAACTACGAACTCGACAAGACCGTGCGGCATCTGGAGCGGCCGATGGGCGGTATCAAGCGTCTCTCGGTGGCGGTGGTGGTCAACTATCTGCGCGTGGTCGACGCCAAGGGCCACGCGACGATGCAACCCGTCACAGCCGACAAGCTCGCGCAGGTCGATCAGCTGGTGAAGGACGCGATGGGCTTCGACGCGGCGCGCGGCGACTCGGTCAACGTGGTCAACAGCGCGTTCACCGCCGACGTCGACCCGGACGCCGACCTGCCGTGGTGGCGCACGCCGGACATGATCGCGCTCGCCAAACAGCTCGCGACCTACCTCGGCATCGCCGCAGTGGCCCTGTTCCTCTACTTCGTGATGGTGAAACCGGCGCTGCGCCGCGCGTTCCCGCCGCCGGAGCCGGTCGTCGCCGCAGCGCTGCCGTCGCCGGACGAGCCGGTCCTGCTGGACGGCATTCCCGCCGCCGAGCGCGCCAGTGCGGCAGCCGTCGCCGAACTGGAAAGCGACAGCGAACTGCTCGCGCTGGAAAACTCGAAACACAAATACGAACGGAATCTGGAATTCGCGCGCAACATCGCGCGCCAGGATCCGAAGATCGTTGCAACCGTCGTGAAAAACTGGGTGACCGATGAGCGCTGAAGGCGTAATGAAGAGCGCGCTCCTGCTGATGTCGATCGGCGAGGAAGAAGCCGCGCAGGTGTTCAAATTCCTCGGGCCGCGTGAGGTCCAGAAGATCGGCGTGGCAATGGCCGCGCTGAAGAACATCACGCGCGAGCAGATCGACGAGGTTCTGCAGGAGTTCGTGCGCGAGGCCGAGAAGCACACCGCCCTTTCGCTCGATTCGAGCGACTACATCCGTTCGGTGCTGACCAAGGCGCTCGGCGACGACAAGGCCGGCGCGATCATCGACCGGATTCTGCAGGGCAGCGATACCAGCGGTATCGAAGGCCTCAAGTGGATGGATTCCGCGGCGGTGGCCGAGCTCATCAAGAACGAGCACCCGCAGATCATCGCGACCATCCTCGTTCACCTGGACCGCGATCAGGCGTCGGAAATCGTCGCCTGCTTCACCGAGCGTCTGCGCAACGACGTGCTGCTGCGGATCGCCACGCTCGACGGCATCCAGCCGGCCGCGCTGCGCGAACTCGACGACGTGCTGACGGGCCTCCTGTCCGGCAGCGACAACCTCAAGCGCAGCCCGATGGGCGGCATCCGCACGGCGGCCGAAATTCTCAACTTCATGTCGAGCAACCATGAAGAAGGCGTCATCGAGAACGTTCGCCAATACGACGCGGAACTCGCACAGAAGATCATTGACCAGATGTTCGTGTTCGAGAACCTGCTCGATCTGGAAGACCGCGCGATCCAGCTGTTGCTGAAGGAAGTCGAGTCCGAGGCGTTGATCATCTCGCTGAAGGGCGCGCCGCCCGCGCTGCGCCAGAAGTTCCTGTCGAACATGTCGCAACGCGCGGCCGAACTGCTCGCCGAAGACCTCGATGCGCGCGGCCCGGTCCGCGTCTCCGAAGTCGAGACGCAGCAGCGCCGCATCCTGCAGATCGTGCGCAATCTGGCGGAAAGCGGCCAGATCGTTCTAGGCGGCAAGGCGGAAGATGCGTATGTCTGATCAGAACTCCGCGGCGAAGGAGAGCCTCTCGGCCTACCAGCGCTGGGAGATGGCCTCGTTCGATCCGGTGCCGCCCGCACCGCCCGAGGCCGAAGTCGACGACGGCGCGTTCGAAGCCGAACTCGAACGTCTGCGCGACGCCGCGCATGCGCAGGGCGTTGCGACGGGTCACGTGGCCGGACAGGCGCTCGGTTATCAGGCCGGTTACGAGCAAGGTCACGCCCAGGGTTTCGCGCAGGGCCAGAGCGAAGCGCGTGAAGAAGCGGCACGCCTTGCCGCGCTGGCCGAAACCTTCAAGGCGGCGCTCGACGGCACGCAAGGCGCGATCGCCGAGACGCTGGTCGCGTTGGCGCTGGACATCGCCCAACAGGTGGTGCGCCAGCACGTGCAGCACGATCCGACCGCGCTGATTGCCGCCGCCCGCGAGGTGCTGGCCACCGAACCGGCGCTGATCGGTGCGCCTGCGCTGATCGTCAGCCCCGCCGATCTGCCGGTCGTCGAAGCCTATCTGATGGAAGAACTGCAAACGCGCGGCTGGACCGTGCGTACCGATCCGTCGGTCGAGCGCGGCGGCTGCCGCGCGCAAGCCGGCACCGGCGAGGTCGACGCCGGCATCGACACGCGCTGGGAGCGCGTCGCCGCCGCACTCGGCAAGGTGAGCACATGGTGAAGCCGACCCTCGAAGAGATCCGCGCCAGCGATCTGACGCCGCTCGAACGCGAGCTGGCGCTGGCGTCGTTCGGCGCCGAGGCGCTGGCGGAAGTGCCGGCTGCGGTGACGCCCGCCGCGGCTGCCGTCGCGGCCATCGACGCCGCGCTGCGCGATCAGGGCACCGGGCATCCGCGCGCCGGGAACCCGGCGAAGGGCGCGGCGAAGGGCGCGGCGGCAAAAGGTGAATCCGCCGCAGCGAGCCGCGAGTCCGCCGCTTCTTCGAAACCCGCTTCACCCCCTCCCGCCCCTGTTCCGTACGATCCCGCGCTCGACAGCAATCCGCACATGCAAGCCTGGCGCGGCCGGCTCGACGCGCTGCGCGCCCGCAACGCAATCGCCAAGCCGATGCGCGCTTGCGGACGTCTGACGCGCGCCGCCGGTCTGGTGCTGGAGGCGGTCGGTCTGCGCCTGTCGGTGGGCGCCGAAGTGATGATCGAACTGCCGTTCGGCAGTTCTCTGCAGATGGCCGAAGCCGAAGTCGTCGGTTTTTCCGGCGACAAGCTGTTTCTGATGCCGACCACCGAAGTGATCGGCCTTCTTCCAGGCGCCCGCGTGTATCCGCTCGAAAGCGCGCCTATCGCCGATCCGATGGCGGGCGCCAAGCGCCTGCCGGTCGGCTGGGAATTGCTCGGCCGCGTGCTGGACGCGTCCGGCCGTCCGCTCGACGGCCTTGGCCCGCTCGGCGCGCATGCCGATGCGCCGCTGTCCGCGCCGGTCATCAATCCGCTGAACCGCGAGCCGATTCACAAGGTGCTCGACGTCGGCGTGCGCGCGATCAACGCGCTCCTGACCGTCGGCCGCGGCCAGCGCATGGGCCTGTTCGCCGGTTCGGGCGTCGGTAAGTCGGTGCTGCTCGGCACGATGGCGCGCTACACCAGCGCCGAGGTGATCGTGATCGGCCTGATCGGCGAACGCGGCCGCGAAGTGAAGGAATTCATCGAACAGATTCTCGGCGAGGAAGGTCTCGCGCGCTCGGTCGTCGTCGCCGCGCCGGCCGACGTCTCGCCGCTGCTACGGATGCAGGCCGCGTCGTACTCGACCTCGCTCGCCGAATATTTCCGCGACCAGGGCAAGCACGTGCTGCTGCTGATGGATTCGCTGACCCGCTACGCAATGGCGCAGCGCGAAATCGCGCTCGCCGTCGGCGAACCGCCCGCCACCAAGGGGTATCCGCCTTCGGTGTTCGCCAAACTGCCGGCGCTCGTCGAGCGGACCGGCAACGGCCCGGCGGGCGGCGGCTCGATCACCGCGTTCTACACCGTGCTGACCGAAGGCGACGACCAGCAGGATCCGATCGCCGATTCCGCGCGCGCGATTCTCGACGGCCACATCGTACTGTCGCGCTCGCTCGCCGAGGCCGGCCACTATCCGGCGATCGACATCGAAGCGTCGATTAGCCGGGCAATGACCGCGCTGATCGACGATAGACATCTCGAGAAAACGCGTATGTTCAAGCAAATGCTGTCGCGCTATCAGCGCAACCGCGACCTGATCAACGTCGGCGCCTATTCGAGCGGGCGCGACGCGCTGCTGGACCGCGCGATTGCGCTGTATCCGCGGATGGAAGCGTTTTTGCAGCAAGGTTTTCGTGAATGCGCGAACTTTGAGCCGAGTCTCGAAATGCTGGACGCTCTGTTTGCCCAAGGAGGCTGACGATGGCGAAACACTTTCCGATCAAGACACTCATCGGCCTGGCTCAGGACGATGTGGACGCCGCCGCACAACGTCTGGGCCGCGCGCAGCGCGAGCGCAACGACGTGCAGTCGCAGCTTGATTCGCTGGTGCAGTACCGCGACGAATATCACGCGCGTTTCACGGCGACCGCTCAGACTGGCATGCCCGCCGGCAACATGCGCAATTTCCAGGCATTCATCGACACGCTCGACGCCGCCATCGAACAGCAGCGCAACCTGCTGGTGACGGCCAATGCGCGGGTCGAGGCTGCCAAGCCCGATTGGCAACGCCAGAAACAGAAGCTCGGCTCGTATGAAGTGCTGCAGGCGCGGGGCGACGCAGCCGAAGCGAGAACCTTGGCGCGGCGCGATCAGCGCGATTCCGACGAACACGCCGCCCGCATTCTGAGGATGCGCGCCGAGGGCGTCTGACACGCCTCTTCGCCGCCTCGATTGACCGAACACCCCGTTTGACGGATTGACAGGATTCCCTATGTCGCTTCTTTCGCAGATCGGCTCACTGCTCGGCTCCGCCAGCAGCACATCCACTAGCGCGGCCATGGCTGCGGCGGCGAATGCCAAGCCGTTTTCGCAAACCTTGCAGCAGAGCATCGACCAGCAAATCAACGCGGCCGCGCAGAGTGCGAGCCAGCCGCAGGCGTCGTCGTTCTTTTCGGCTGCGTCCGCCGCGTCTTCGGCGGCTTCGGCGTCCTCCGCGCCCTCGGCGGATTCGGCGTCCTCCGCGCCCTCGGCGGATTCGTCGAGCGTGCATGACGCACCGCCGCCGCCCGATGCTTCGACAGACAGCCCGGATGCCGCGAGCAGCAGCACGGACGACAGCAGTTCGACGAGCGCTTCCTCATCCGATTCGTCGTCCGCGTCGTCGTCGGCTTCGTCGGCTTCGTCGGCTTCGTCGGCTTCGTCGGCTTCGTCAGCTTCGTCGTCTTCGGCTTCATCGTCCGCGTCGTCTGGTAATACGCAGCAGGCTTCGACCGGCCAGACCGATGCGCCGCCCGCGAAGTCCGGCAACGCGGCCGCGCAGACCGATGCGGGCACGGCAGCGGCGGCGGCCGCCGCTCAGGCGCAAGCGCAGGCTCAAGCCCAGGCTCAAGCTCAAGCCCTGGCCAACACGAATAGCGCCACCGACCCGGCGACCGCCGATCCCGCCGCGGCACTGACTGACGCCGCGACCACGCTGCCCGGCACGGGCACGGACGCCACGACGGGCACCGCCACGGGCAAAAAGACGGGCGCGACCGATGCGAAGTCGGCGCAGGACGCCTTGCAAGCAGCCTTGGCCGCGCTGGCGGGCCAAGGCGTGGTTCCGGCGCAAGCGCTGGCGAGTGGCGCGGCGGCCAACACCGCGACGGCGGCAAGCGGGTTGGGCACTGACGCGAGCAACGGACTCAACGGAACCGCGGACGGCAAGACGCTTGCGGCCGGTTTGTTCGGTGACGGCAAGGGATCGAGCGCGGGCAAGACCGCGTTGACGGCGGCGGCGATGACGATGGCGGACCCATCGGCGGCGGCGAAGGCTACGGCTGACGCGCTGAGCGCGACGGCGGCCGGTGGTATGCAGGCTGACAATCTGGCGTCCTTCAAGAGTGCGGCCGATGCCGCGACGGCTGCACTGGCAGCCGGCCAGGCTGCGGCGAGCGCCGCGAGTACGACGGCGGCCGTGCAGACGACCGGTAACGCCGGTGCTGCCGAAGTGGCGAATACGTTGTCGCCGCAGGTGGGCACGACGGACTGGGAAGACGCGTTGAGCCAGAAGGTGGTGTTTTTGTCGAATGGGCATTCGCAAAGCGCCGAGCTGACTTTGAATCCGAAGGATCTGGGGCCGCTGCAGGTTGTGTTGCAGGTTGCCGACAACCATGCGCATGCGTTGTTTGTGTCGCAGCACCAGCAGGTGCGGGAGGCTGTCGAGGCGGCGTTACCGAAGCTTCGCGAGGCGATGGAGTCCAATGGGATTGGGCTGGGGAGCGCCAGTGTTAGCGATGGGTTTGCCCGGCAGGGCGGGCAGCAGCAGAGTGCCGACTCGGGGCGCTCAGGGGCGCGCGGGGGCAGCGCGGGGAGTTTTGCCGGCGGCGCTGGGGCGGGTTCTGATTCTGATTCCGGCGTGGCTGGTGTTGCCGTGCGGCGGACTGTGGGGTTGGTGGATACGTTTGCTTGAGCGGGGGTTTTTGCCTGTTCGGCGGTTGTTGTTTTTGTTTGGCTGTTTGGCTGTTTGGCTGTGGTGGTGGGCCTTGCTTGAGCTGGGTGCCTGCTCGGTGCGCTCTTGTCTGCGCGTTCTTGTCTGTATGCCCGCGGCGTCGGCCTTTCCTTGATCTGGATTTGGTGCCTTTCCTTGATTTGCTAGTGGTCTATTAGCGTTCGCCCCTGTGCGGGGCAGGCACCTACTTTCTTTGCCGCCGCAAAGAAAGTAGGCAAAGAAAGCGGCTCACACCGCTAATGCCAAGCGGGCACCGTAGCCTGCAACGGGTAGTGGTGCATCTGGAATCCGTGCTCGCGCCCCTGCGTTCGCGTGTGACAAGGGACTCATCAGTTCCCACTCCGCACTGCGTGCGTCGCGGACGGGTCTGCATGGGAAACCAGCGGCTTCGTTTGAGTGTCGTGGGAGCCATCGGCTTCGCCTCGGCGACGCGCCTCCGTACTCATAAGGGAACCCACACTTCAATTGATTTGTCGGTGTGCCGCAATCACCGCCACGGTCACGCCCCCAACTCCAACTCCAACTCCAACCCCAACCCCAACCCCGATCACGATCACGATTGCGATTGCGATTGCGATTGCGATTGGAACGGCAACAGTAACGGTGGCAGTGGCAGTGGCAGTGGCAGTGGCAGTGGCAATTGTGATGGCGGTGCAATGACGAGTTACTGCACGGTCGCGAAACGCGAGCATCAAAACGTGGTGGGTAGTTTTATGAAGCAGAACGCGAGATCACAAATGCAGGAGCCGAAACGTAGCGGTGGTTTTGTGAAGTACGCTTCGGCGCGCGCAGCGCCGCCGGAAGTATGACGCCCTTGTCACTAGCCTATGCAGGTGCACGAACACAGATTCCAGATGCACCACTACCCGTTGCGAGCTGCGGGACCCGCTTAGCAGGATCGGTGTGGGCCGCTTTCTCTTGCTTACTTCTCTTTGCGGCGGCAAAGAGAAGTGAGTGCCTGCCCCGCACAGGGGCGAACGCTAATAGACCACTAACAATTCAAGGAAAGGCACCAAGGCCAGATCAAGAAAAACCCACCGCCGCAGGCAAACACCCAAACAACCAACAACCGCCGAACAGGCAAAAATCCCAATCCCCCGCCTGAAAGGCAAAAACAAGAGATAGCCCGCAATAACCCTTCTTTTCGACCCATCGCGCCGCAGGCAAATAAACAACAATCACCATCACCAGCACTAAAGGCAAGCAAAGCAAACCTCATGGCAACCACGACCGCAAACCAGCAAGCCGCGCCCGCTTCCCCGGGCCCCTTGAAGCGCATCCTCCTGATCGCCCTCATCGCGATCATCGCCGCAGGCGCCGCCGGCGCGGGTGTGTGGTTCTACATGTCCAAGCGCACCCCGGCCCCGGCGTCGGCGGCAACCGCCAGCGCACCGGCGCCACTCCCCGTGCCGATCTTCTTCCCGCTCGAATCGATGACGGTCAACCTGCAATCGGACGACGGTCAGCAACACTTCCTGCGGATCGGCCTGACGCTCAAGCTCACCGACCCGAAAATCCAGCAGGAACTCACCGACCATATGCCGGAAGTGCGCAGCCGCATCCTCCTCGCACTGTCGAATAAACACCCGGAAGAACTCGCGCCGCTCGAGGGCAAACGCGCGCTGGCGACCGAACTCCAGACGCTGATCGAACAGCCGACCGACAA
Organism: Paraburkholderia caffeinilytica; assembly: GCF_003368325.1. Taxonomy (NCBI): domain Bacteria; kingdom Pseudomonadati; phylum Pseudomonadota; class Betaproteobacteria; order Burkholderiales; family Burkholderiaceae; genus Paraburkholderia; species Paraburkholderia caffeinilytica. The sequence goes on from NZ_CP031467.1 coordinate 1,941,403, forward strand.
AGGCGCGGCGCCAATCCACGTCCAGGACGTGCTGTTCACCGAATTCGTCGTGCAGTGATGTTCTCAGTGACGTTCTCAGTGGCGTTACTAAGCGCTGCCATCATTAACCGCTTCGGGACGCACGAGGAATAAGGAATGGGCCACGAAGAGTTCATGTCCCAGGAGGAGGTCGATGCCCTCCTCAAGGGCGTCACCGGTGAGTCCGACTCGGAAACCGAGCAGGCCGACCGTGCGGGCGTACGCCCGTACAACATCGCGACGCAGGAACGCATCGTCCGCGGCCGGATGCCCGGCCTCGAAATCATCAACGACCGCTTCGCGCGTCTGTTGCGCGTCGGCATCTTCAACTTCATGCGGCGCTCGGCGGAAATCTCCGTCGGCCCGGTGAAGGTGCAGAAGTACAGCGAATTCACCCGCAACCTGCCGATCCCGACCAACCTGAACCTGGTCCACGTGAAGCCGTTGCGCGGCACCTCGCTGTTCGTGTTCGATCCGAATCTGGTGTTCTTCGTGGTCGACAACCTGTTCGGCGGCGACGGGCGTTTCCATACCCGCGTCGAGGGTCGCGATTTCACGGCAACCGAGCAGCGCATCATCATGAAGCTGCTCAATCTCACGTTCGAGCACTACGCGGCGTCGTGGAAAAGCGTGCGCCCGCTGCAGTTCGAATTCGTGCGCTCCGAAATGCATACGCAGTTCGCCAACGTGGCGACGCCCAACGAAATCGTCATCGTCACGCAGTTCTCGATCGAGTTCGGCACGACGGGCGGCACGCTGCACATCTGCATGCCGTATTCGATGATCGAGCCGATCCGCGACATTCTCTCGTCGCCGATCCAGGGCGAGGCGCTCGAAGTCGACCGCCGCTGGGTCCGCGTGTTGTCGCAGCAGGTGCAGGCAGCAGAAGTGGAACTGACCGCCGACCTCGCACAGGTGCCGGTCACGTTCGAACAGATCCTGAACATGCGCAAAGGCGATGTTCTGCCGATCAACATCCCCGAACGCATCACGGCGAAAGTCGATGGCGTGCCGGTGATGGAGTGCGGCTACGGAATTTTCAATGGTCAGTACGCGTTGCGGGTCCAGAAAATGATCAGCGCAGCCGACACGATGAAGGATGGTGGATATGAGTGACGTGAACGCAAAGACTGAGGCCGAACTGGCCGCCGGCGAGCCGCAAGTGGCCGCCGACGCAACCAGCGCCGAAGACGAAGCGGCGATGGCCGACTGGGCCAGCGCGCTGGCCGAGCAGAACGACAACACGGAAGTCAGCGCGACCACCGCAGGCGTGTTCCAGCCGCTCTCGAAGGTCGAACCGACCTCGACGCGCAACGACATCGACATGATTCTGGACATCCCCGTCCAGATGACCGTCGAACTCGGCCGCACCAAGATCGCGATCCGCAACCTGCTGCAGCTCGCGCAAGGTTCGGTCGTGGAACTGGACGGCATGGCAGGCGAACCGATGGACGTGCTGGTCAACGGCTGCCTGATCGCTCAAGGCGAAGTGGTGGTCGTGAACGACAAGTTCGGTATCCGTCTGACCGACATCATCACGCCGTCCGAACGTATCCGGAAGCTGAATCGATGAAATGCATCGCCGGTCGTGCCGCGTTGCGCAGGCCATCGCATGCGTCAATTGCGTCACCTGCGTCACTTGCCTCACGCCCTGTTCTCCGTCGCGCCGTGCTTACGCCGACCATCGCGACAACAGCGGCGAGTTCGATGCTGATGTTCGCCCTGACCTCCGTGACGACACTCGCCCCATCAGCCGCCTACGCGGCCGACATGAACGCGGTCAACAACGCCGCGAAAATCGCGTCGGGCGTGGGTGCGGGCACGGCCGTTCCGGCGCTCGGCGTCGGCGCGGTGCTGCAAACCATCGTCGGCCTGCTGGTCGTGATCGGTCTGGTGTTCGCCTGTGCATGGCTTGCGCGCCGCTTCGGCCTGCAGCCCGCCAATCGCGGCGGTCTGGTGAAAACGATCGGCGGCGCCTCGCTCGGCGGCAAGGAGCGGGTCGCGGTGGTGGAGATCGGCGAAACATGGCTCGTGCTCGGCACGGCGCCCGGCAATGTGCGCCTGCTGCACACGATGCCCGCCGGTTCGGTCGCGCTCGATCCGGTCGCAGGCTCGCAACCGGCTACACCAGGCGCATCGGGTACCGCGGCGGCGTTGCCCGGCACCTTCGGTCAACGCTTTCGCGATGCTTTGAAAGGCGAAGTGGGCAAACGTTTCAATGGCCAGGGCAGCGGGGATCGGTAATGCAGTTCAGTCTTCCATCAGCGCAACCCGCGCGTCACGTTCACGCCGCTCGCCTGTCCCGCGCCGCCTCGAAAGTCGTTGCCGTCCTGCGCCGTGTCGCGCCAGTCGCCTTACCGGCGCTGATGCTCGCGCTGCCGACGCTGTCGTTTGCACAAGCCGCCGGCTTGCCGGCCTTCAATACGAGTCCGGGCCCGAACGGCGGCACGACCTATTCGCTGAGCGTGCAGACGATGCTGCTGCTCACGATGCTGTCGTTCCTGCCGGCGATGGTGCTGATGATGACGAGCTTCACGCGCATCATCATCGTGTTGTCGCTGTTGCGCCAGGCGCTCGGCACGACCACCACGCCGCCTAACCAGGTGCTGGTCGGTCTCGCGCTGTTCCTCACGCTGTTCGTGATGTCTCCCGTGCTCGACAAGGCTTATAACGACGGCTACAAACCGTTCTCCGACGGCTCGATGCCGATGGAAACCGCCGTCAACCGCGGCCTCGCACCATTCAAGACATTCATGCTGCGCCAGACCCGCGAAAGCGATCTCGCGCTGTTCGCCCGCATCTCGCACGCCGCGCCGATGCAAGGTCCGGAAGACGTGCCGCTGTCGCTGCTGGTGCCGTCGTTCGTGACGAGCGAACTGAAAACGGGTTTCCAGATCGGCTTCACGATTTTCATCCCGTTCCTCATCATCGACATGGTGGTGGCGAGCGTGCTGATGTCGATGGGGATGATGATGGTGTCGCCCGCCACCATCTCGCTGCCCTTCAAGCTGATGCTGTTCGTGCTGGTCGACGGCTGGCAATTGCTGCTCGGCTCGCTCGCGCAGAGCTTTGTTTAACCGGCTTACTCAGTGGCGTCACTGAGTTACGCCACTCAACCCTTCACGCTTCCGGTACCACGCCATGAATCAGGAATCCGTCATGACGCTCGCGCACCAGGCCATGTATGTCGGCCTGTTGCTTGCCGCGCCGTTGCTGCTGGTCGCGCTGGTGGTCGGTCTGGTGGTGAGCCTGTTCCAGGCCGCCACGCAGATCAACGAAACCACGCTGTCGTTCATTCCAAAGCTGCTCGCGATCGCCGTCACAATGGTGATCGCCGGTCCGTGGATGTTGACGACCATGCTCGACTACCTGCGCCAGACGCTCACCAACATCCCGTCGCTCGTCAACTGAGCGCGGCCCCGGTCCACGCCCGTCGCGTCCCCCCTTCCCCAGCGTCATGTTTTCCGTCACCTACGCCCAACTGAACGCCTGGCTCACGGCGTTCCTGTGGCCGTTCGTGCGGATTCTCGCGCTGGTGGCGACCGCCCCCGTGCTCGGCAACCGTTCGCTGCCGACGCGCGTGAAGATCGGCCTCGCGGCCTTCATCACGATCATCGTCGCCCCCACGCTGGGCGCACTGCCGCAAGTCACGGTGTTTTCCGCCGAAGGCGTGTGGATCATCGTCAACCAGTTCCTGATCGGCATCGCGCTCGGCATGACGATGCAGATCGTGTTTCAGGCGATCAGCGCCACCGGCGATTTTGTCGGTCTGGGCATGGGCCTCGGTTTCGCGACGTTCTTCGACGCGCAGGCGAGCAGTTCGAGCCAGGTGCTGTCGAGCTACATGAGCACGATCGCGATGCTGGTGTTTCTGGTGATCGACGGCCATCTGCAAATGATCAGCGCGCTGCTGACCACGTTTCAGTCCGTGCCGGTGTCGGCGAACATTCTGGGCGCGCCCGGCTGGCGCACGCTGGCGAATTTCGGCAGCACCGTGTTTTCGGCGGGGCTGCTGCTGTCGCTGCCGGTGGTCGTCGCGCTTCTGATCACCAATATCTCGCTCGGCATTCTGAACCGCGCCGCGCCGCAAATCGGCGTATTCCAGATCGGCTTTCCGCTCACGATGCTGATCGGCATGCTGCTCCTGCAGCTGATGATCCCGAACATGATTCCGTTCTTCATGCGCCTGTTCGACGTCGGCCTCGATCAGATGGGACGTGTGGCGGCCGGTTTGAAGTAGAGCGGCTCCGCGGGCCGGCGACGGGTTTCGCGTGAGCCTCCTGCGGATTCCGGAAGAGGCAGAGAGTATGCCCCCACGCATTGCGCGTGCATCGCTCACTTCCCTTGGTCACGCATCGCCCCCCAAAAACGAGGAAGGGCGGAACCGGCTCACACCGGCTTCCGCCCTTCCTTGCTTCAGACTAGTCACCCGCCTAGTTCAGGTACTGGAACAGCGAAACACTTTGAATCTTCACAAACGCCTGCTGCGCCGCCTGCAGCGCATTTTGCGTCATCGTGTACTGGCCGATCGTCTTGGCCATGTCGGTCTGGGTCAGATCCGCGAGATTGCTCGACGTCTGCAATGTGTTGGTCTGCGTGACCGTCTGCAACGCCTGCACTTCCTGCTCGCGGCCACCCACCGCCGCCTGCGCGGTCACGACGTTGTTCATCGTGTTTTCGAGCTGGGTCATGCTGGTGTTCAGCGCGCTCTGGAAACTGGCCGTCGAGGCGCCGCCCGACACCGGCGTTTGCAGCGTGGTGATCAACTGGCTCAGGTTGGCGAACACATCCGTACTGCCTTGCGTGGCAGGGGTCACCGTGAAGCTGTCGCCCGCATTCGGCGCGCCGGTGATGTTCACCGTCTGGCCGCCGAGCGTGATCGCCGAGCCGGCCGTGAAGGGTTGCGACGTACCCGTGGTCGCCGCCCCGGCCGGAGTAGTCTGGGTCACCGTGTAGGTGGTCGCCGACGTGAAGTTGATACTGTACGTATCCGCATTGGCCGGATTGGTCGGGTTCGTCAAACTGACGGTGCTGATCACGCCGGTGCCCGTATTGCCGGTCGTCGCGGCCGGCACCGAACTGGTTCCAATCGCAGCCACGCTGCCGAAGATCGCGATCCCGTTGTCACCGGTCTGGATGGTGTGCGAGGAGGTGATCTGCATGCTGGGCGTGCCGGTATCGCCCGAATAGGTCACGACGCCGGCCGAGTTCGTGGTGTACGGCTGCGCGGTGCTTTGATATCCGCCGAACAGAGCGTTGCCCTGCGGGTCGGTCGAATTGGCGAGCGTCATCAACTGGCTGCGCAAGCTCTGCAATTGCGTCGCGATCGAGCCGCGGTCGCCGTCGTTCAGCGAACCATCGCCGGCGCGCAGCACGAGCGTGTGAATGCTCTGCAACACCGTGTTGACGCTGCCGAGCGTCGAGTCTTCCTGTTGCAGCGAAGCGAGCGCCGCAGTCTGATTGGTCGTGTACTGCGACAGAGTCGTCGCCGTCGAGCTCAACAGCACCGCCTGCGCCGCGCCGAGCGGATTGTCCGACGGCGTGGAGAGACTCACGCCGCTCGAGATCTCTTGATACAACTGCGACAACTGAGCTTGCTGATCGCTCATCGTCGCCACGTTCATATTGAAATACTGCGTACTGGAGATGCGCATGTTCAACGCCTCACTGGAAGATGCCGAGTATCGTCTGGAACAGGGTCTGCGCAGTCTGGATGACCTTGCTGTTCGCCTGATAGAGCTGCTGATACTGAAGCAGGTTGGCTGCTTCTTCGTTGATGTTCACGCCCGAAACCGACTGCTGCGCAGTGGTGATCTGCGTCACCAGCGAGGTCTGTGCCGTGCTCGAGGTCTGAATCTGGTTGGTCTGGTTGCCGACCTGGTTGACGTAGTTCGCATACGCGCCCGTCAGCGTGACCGTGCCGCCGTCCAATGCCTTCGCCGTGGACAGGTTCGACAACGCCAGCGCGTTGCGGCCGTCGTTGTTCGCGCCGGTGTTCGGGCCGATGGTGAAGGTGTCGCCGTTAGCCGGTGCGCCGCTGATCGTCACCGTCACGCCGTTCATACTGCCGGCCGTCGCGTTATTGATCGTCAGCGTCGCGCCGTTGGTCGCCGAGTACGGGATGACGGGCGTCGTGGTGGTGTTGTACGTGGTGGTGGTCGGCGGCGTGCCGGCCGTCACCGTCACGGTCGAGTTCGCCGGGAAGCCGGTCAGGCCGGTGCCGTTGTACGACAGCGTGGTGGTGGCGTTCGGCATCGTGTAGCCGGCCGTCACCGTGCCTTGCGTGATCGTGGCCGTGCCGGTATTGCTCGCCGTTGCGGCGCCGAGTACCGGTGCCGCAGCAGCGATCGCCGACGGATCCGAGGTCGCGGTGTTGAAGCTGTTCAGCGCGCCACGGGTCGGTTCGACGGTGAACGAATCGCCGGCGTTCATCGTGCCGGTGGTCGAGAAATTCAGGCCGTTGATCGGCTGGCTCAGATTGGTTGCCGAGCCCACCACGGCGCCGCTCGAATTGTCGGTCAGCGTGTAGGTGGTGCCGTTATAGGCAAGCGTGTAATCGCCGGTGGTCGGCTGCGCGGCATTCGCGAACGAGACGCTCAGCGATGCGTTGCCGGTGTTCTGCGTATTCGCGTAGACGGTCGGGCTGCCCACCGAGAACAGCGCGCCGCCCTGGGCGCCGGCGAGCGTGATGCCGAGGCTGTTCTGCGCGTTGACCTGCGAAGCGAAGCTCACCGCGATCGCGCCGAGTTGCGCTTCGGCCGGATCGAGCGTCTGGCTGCGGAACGAGAGCAGGCCGCCGAGCGTGCCGCCCGTGACTTTGCTGTCCGGCAGGTCTTGCGGCGCGGCGGCCGGGTTCGCGCCGGCCTGGCCGAGATACTGCACCGACAGTTCGCTGGTGTCGCCCGTCGAAGGCGCCGTGCCCAGGTTGTAGCTGTTGGTGGACGACACGAGCGGCTGGCCGTTGCTCATGAACACGCTGTAGCTGCCGTTGCTGTTCACGACATTCACGCCGATCAGTTGCGACAGGTTCGACACAGCCTGATCGCGCTGATCCATCAGCTGGTTCGGCGGCTGACCTTGCGAACTCGCCGCGGAGATCTGCCCGTTCAGCTGGGCAATCTGCTGCGTGTAGCTATTGATCTGCGAAACCGTGTTGGAGAGCTGTGTGTTGACGCTCTCGCGCAGCGAGTCGTATTGCTGACCCGCGGCATTGATCTGATTCACGAGTGTCTGCGCGCCGCTTACCGCCGTCTGACGAGTGGCCAGACTGGAGGCGTTGTTCGAGACATTCTGCAAACCGGTGAAATAGCTGGTGATCGCGCTCGCAATGCCGGCGGTCGGGCTGCCGATCAGATTGTTCAGCTGCGAGATCATAGTGTTGTACGCCGACAGCGAGCTGCCCGACGACTGTGCGTTGTTCAGCTCAGTGGTCAGGTACTGGCTGTACTGGCGCGTCACGGTGACGGTCGAGACGCCCTGCGGCAGATAGCCGGAACCTGTGTACTGGCCGCCGGTTTCGGCGTAGACCGGCGTTTCGATCGTGTAGCCCGGCGTCGACGCGTTGCTGATGTTCTGGCCGGTCGTCGTGAGTCCCCACTGGGCTGCGTTCAGTCCACTGAGTCCGAGATTGATGAGGTTGCTCGACATGCGTCATCCTGAAGGGCGACACCGACCGCTTGCCGCCGCGTTACTTGAACATCTTGTTTAACGGCCCCCGCGAGGAAAAATTGAGGGCCATTCCGATGCTTGTTCGACGTTTGTTTCAACGTTTGCGAGGCGCGTGCAGCAAGGCTTTTTCGTCGTTCAGCGCACCAGCGAACGGCGCTTCATTTCGAGTTGGGTAATCAGGCGTTGCAGCGTGTTTTCGGCGCTGCCCGGCAGCGTCAGAAAACGGAAGCCGAGTTGATAGCGCTGCGTGCCGTTCGGCAACGCGGTGGAGCGGTGCGAGACCAGTTGCAGATCGAGTGAAAGCCGGCCGAGCGCGCCGAGCGACAGTTCGCAATCGTACAGGCGCGTGCCCATCGGCAATTCGGCCACGCGTTCATCCGCGGTGCGCATGCCAACCCCGCCGAGCGACAGATCGTGCACTTCGAAGCGGAACGTATCGCCTTCGGGCAAACGGCCGCTGCACATGTACGGATCGAGAATCGGCGCATCGACGCGGAAATACTCGCGGCGCTGCACGTAGAACAACACCTCGGGGAAATCGGACTCGAATGCGGGCAGTCCTTCGTAGCGTGTTTCGCGCGGCGTGCCGGTGGAGAACTCGACGCGCACGCCGTCAGGCGACGCGTGGAACTGGCAGCGCGGCGCACTCAATAACCCTCTGTTCTGTTCGGAGAGCGCGCCCCAGTCGAAAGTGAAGGTGCGCCCGCGCACGTCGACTTCGAGCAGGCGCGTGACGAGCTGACCGCCCGCATATTCAACGGTAAGGAAATCGCCTCGATTGACGAGGTTGCGTAACTGAACGCCAATTTCCAGCGGATTGCGACGGCCGAAATCGGGTGCGCTTTCGTCTAGCGTGGCGTGCGACTGGCCGGGTGCGTCGGTCTGACCGTGCGACTGGGTAGTATCCATGGGCTTGCCGGTATGCTTGTTCTTGCGGGCGCGTGCCAAGGCTCCTGCCGGGGCTTTCACGCGGTCTTCATCGAAGCCGCAGCACGCGCATTCAACCGGACATTACAACGCTTTCCGGTATCGGGTCTAACTGATTAGCGGCAGCATTCGGCCAAAATTTAGGGGCCGGTAATGAAATATTTGCCGCAAACGTTAAACGCCGATATTCCAGTCGTGGAATCCGCGTGCGTCGCATACCGGCGGCAATCACGCCGGTTATGCGGGTGGACCGGCCGCCCGTAGGCGGCCGGCCTCGTCCGTCTTGTTATGCACCTGGCCCCGTCGCGTGCATACTTTATTCGAGAAAATCGGACTGCATAAACCGGTCGGCTGTGCAGTCGAGTGCGATCGCACACCGGCATTAACGGCAGGTCAGCCCATTTTCTGCATGATGGACATCAGCTTTTTCGCGTAATGCGGGTCGGTCGCATAACCCGCGCGCTGCATACCGGTGGCAAAGCCATTCACGTCATGCGCGGAATTGATCACCTGCGCATAACGCGGATTGCCCTTGAGCAGGTTCGCGTAGTCGGTCATCGCTTCCTGATACGAGTCGTACGCCCGGAATTTTTCGACGGTGCGCTGCGGCTTGCCGTTCACATATTCGGTCGTAACGGTCGAGACAGTCTTGCCGGTCCAATCCTTGGACGCCTTGATGCCGAACACGTTGTGGCTGGTCGAGCCGTCCGATTTCCTGATCTCGCTCTTGCCCCAGCCCGATTCGAGCGCGGCCTGGCCGATGATGAAGCGCGCCGGAATGCCGGTTGCCGCGCTGGCGGCTTGCGCCGGCTCCGCGAGCTTGTCGACGAAAGCGTCGACCTTCGGCGAGCTGCCGTCGCCTTTGATCGGCGGCGTCAGCGCGCTGTTGGCCGAGTAGCCCTTGCCCATCGCCAGCTGGCCATTGGCCTGCGCGTTGCCGTAAGCCTTGGCGAGCGCGTTCAGCGCCGCGGTCTGGCCTTCGTCGCCGCCGCTGCCGCCACCCAGCGCGTTGGCCATGCCGGCGAGGCCGCCGCTCGCGCCGCCTGCGCCATTCGCGCCGCCCACCTGCATGCCCTGATTGCGCATCATCTGCTTGAGCATCGCGTCAGCGACACCGATGCCCTTCTGCGACAGCTGTTGCGACAATTGCTGATCCATCATCGACGTGAAGGTGGCGCTGTCGTGCGAATCGAACGGACCATCCTGCGGCGTCGCATCGCGCATGCTCTTCAGCATCATCTGCGTAAACACCGCGTCGAACTGCTGCGCGGCCATCTTCATGCCGGCTTGCGGCGACGCCTTGGCCTGCGCGCTCAGCTTGCCGAAACCCTGCACGTCGAGCGCGAAGCGCTGAGTCAGGTCGTTCGCCGCATTGGCGGAATTGGTCGTATCCGAATTCATCTGTTGTCTTCCTTAGATGATTTCCAGGTCGGCGCGCAAAGAGCCCGCCGCTTTCATGGCCTGCAGGATCGACATCAGATCCGCGGGTGTCGCACCCAGTGCGTTGAGCGCCTTCACCACATCGGCGAGGTTGGCGCCGGCGGTCACCATCTTCAGTGCACCGTTGTCCTGCTTCAATTGAATCTGCGACTGCTTGGCCGTCACTGTCTGGCCGTTCGAGAACGGACCCGGCTGACTGACCACCGGCTGCGTATTGATCACCACCGAGAGATTGCCGTGCGCCACCGCGCAGCTTTGCAGCGTGACCATCTGGTTCATCACGATCGAGCCGGTGCGTGCGTTCAGGATCACCTTCGCGGCGGCTTGCGCCGGCTTGACGTCGAGGTTCTGCAATTGCGCCATGAAGGCGACCTGCTGCTCCGGATCGGACGGCGCGCGCAGTTGAATCGTGCGGCCGTCGAGCGCCGTGGCCGTGCCGCTGCCGAACGCATTGTTCACCGCTGCCACGACGCGCTGCGTGGTGTCGTAATCCATTTCGTTGAGGTCGAGCTGCATCGTGCCCGCTTGCGACACCGAGGTCGGCACCGCGCGTTCGACGATCGCGCCGCCGGCGATGCGGCCCGCGGCCAGCGTATTCACCTGCACCTTGCTGCCGTTCGCGCTCGCGCCGGCGCCGCCCACTGCCAGGTTGCCCTGGCTGAGCGCATACACCTGGCCGTCGGCGCCCTTGAGCGGCGTGAGCAGCAGCGTGCCGCCACGCAGGCTCTTGGCGTTGCCGAGCGAGGACACCGTCACGTCGATTGCTTCACCGGGACGCGCGAACGGCGGCAGCACCGCCGTCACCATCACGGCGGCAACGTTCTTCAACTGGACGCTCGACAGCGACGACTGCTGGTTGGTCGAGCCCGCCGCCTGGTTGTTGATCGAGATGCCGAGGTTCGCCAGCATGTTGGCGAGCGTCTGCGTGGTGAACGGCGTCTGCGTGGTCTGGTCGCCCGTGCCGTCGAGACCGACGACGAGGCCGTAGCCGATCAGCGGGTTGTCACGCACGCCCTGGATCTGCACGAGATCCTTCAGACGTTCGGCGTGTGCGGGCGTCGCCATTGGCAAGGCGGCGCAGGCGAGCGCGAGCAGCGCCGCGGCGCGGCCGAGCTGAACGAGTCGCGTGAAGCGGTTGAGGTGGCCGGAGCGAGAGAAGACGGTACGCATGATCACCACGGCGACACGTTGAGGAAGAACCGCTGCAACCAGCCCATGTTTTCGGCTTCGTTGAGATAGCCCTTCGCGGAGTACTCGATCTTCGCGTCGGCTACCTGAGTCGAGTAGACGGCGTTCAGGTTGGAGATCGTGTTCGGGTTCACCACGCCGGAGAAACGCACGAATTCATCGCCCTGGTTGATCAGCATCTGCTTTTCGCCGCTCACCATCAGGTTGCCGTTCGGCAGCACGCCCGTCACCGTCACGGTGATCGTGCCGTTGAAGGTATTCGACGCATTCGCGCCGCCGGTGCCCTGGAACGCGTTGCTGCCGCTCGCAGCCAGGTTGGCCTTGCCGAACAGGCCGCCGAGGAAGCCCGCGGTCGGCACGCTGAAGGCCGTGGTGCCCGAACGATTCGCATTGGCGCCCGACGACTTCGTGGCGTTGACGTTTTCCTGGATCACGATCGTCAGGATGTCGCCCACATTGCGCGGCCGCTGATCTTCGAACAGCGGCCGGCCCGCATAACCCGGGTTGAAGATCGAGCCGGGCGACTGCGCTTGCGGCGGCATCGGCGGCACAGCCGTCATCGGCTGCTGGGTGATCGGCTGCTTCGGCACGAGGCCGCAGCCACCCAGCGCCGCGAGCAGCGTGAGCTGCACGAGCGCCTGCGCGGTGCGCGAATGAACCGGAATACGAGTGAAGTGCGACATCTGGATTACCGCCCGTTAATTCCTGATCCCTCAAACCTGCATCTGGCTGAGGGTCTGCAGCATCTGGTCGGAAGTCGTCACGGCCTTGCTGTTGATTTCGTAAGCGCGCTGCGTCTGGATCATGTTCACCAGTTCCTGCACCACGTTCACGTTCGATGCTTCCACGTAGCCCTGATTGAGCGTACCGGCGCCGTTCAGGCCCGGTTGCGCGACGTTCGGCGCGCCCGACGAAGCCGTTTCCGCGAACAGGTTTTCACCCTTCGCATCCAGACCGGTCGGGTTGATGAAGGTGGCGAGCTGCATCGAGCCGAGCTGCTGGCTGTTGGTCGAACCAGCGACGGTGATCGACACCACACCGTCGCTGCCGATGGTCAACGAGGTCGCGTTGTTCGGAATCGTGATCGCCGGAAGCACCTGATAGCCGCTCGACGTGACGAGCTGGCCCTGCGCGTTGGTCTGGAACGAACCGTCACGCGTGTAGGCGGTCGTGCCGTCGGGCATCTGCACCTGAAAAAAGCCCTGACCGTTGATGGCGACGTCTTTCGAGTTGCCGGTCTGTTGCAGGTTGCCCTGCGTGTAGAGGCGTTCGGTCGCGACCTGTTGCACACCGGTGCCCAGCTGGATGCCGGACGGCAGTTCGGTGTTTTGCGTCGAGTTCGCGCCCGGCTGGCGGACGGTCTGGTACAGCAGATCCTCGAACACCGCGCGCGAGCCCTTGAAGCCGTTGGTGCTGACGTTCGCGAGGTTGTTCGAAATCACGTCCATCTGCGCCTGTTGCGCGTTCATGCCGGTAGCGGCGATGTAGAGCGAGCGATTCACAATTCTTCTCCTATCCCATGCAACACGGTTGCTGTGCCCGGACGAACCCGGAGCAACCCGTTAACTAAAGCTGAGCAGCTGATTGGCAGACTGGTCGTTCTTGTCCGCGTTTTCCAGCAGCTTGGTTTGCATCTGGAACTGGCGGGCGTTGGTGATCATCGCAACCATCGCGCTGACCGGATTCACGTTGCTGCCTTCGAGCGAAGCCGGCGCCAGCGTGACGGTCGGATCGGCGTCGGCGGCATTGCCGTCGGCGGTGCGAAAGAGGCCGTCGTCGCCGCGCGTCATGGTTTGCGGATTCGGATTCACCAGCTTCAGCTGATCGACGGTCACCACCGCGGTCGGCGGATCGCCCGGCGTCAGCGCGGACACCGTGCCGTCCTTGCCGATGGTGATTTCCGCACCCGGCGGCACCGATACCGGGCCGCCGTTGCCGAGCACGGTCTGGTTCATGGCGTTCACCAGTTGGCCGTTCTCGTCGACGTGCAGATTCCCGGCGCGCGTATAAGCCTCGTTGCCGTCGGCGGTTTGCACCGCCAGCCAGCCCGGACCCTGAATCGCCACGTCAAGCGGGTTGCCCGTCTGCTGGATCGGCCCCGGCGTGTAGTCGGCGCCCGGCGTCGACGACAGCACGAAGGTGCGCGTGGTGTCGTCGTTGATCGAACTGCCGTCGCCGAACGCCATCGGCACGGCGCGGAAAGTCGCGAGCTGCGCGCGAAAGCCGGTGGTCGAGGCGTTCGCCAGGTTGTTGGCAACGATAGCCTGCTGTTCGAGCGCTTGCGTGCTGCCCGACATCGCGGTGTAGATCAGCCGATCCATGATGGGTTAGTCCCGGTCGCTTACAGGTTGATCAGGGTCTGGTCGACGGTCTGTTGCGTCTTGATCGTCTGCGCGTTTGCCTGATAGTTGCGCTGCGCGGTGATCAGGTTCACCAGTTCGCTCGTCAGATCGACGTTCGAGTTTTCCACCGCGCCGCCCTGCAGCACGCCGTGGTTGGTCGAGCCCGGCGTGGAGATCTGCGCGACACCCGATTGCGAGGTCTGCTGGAACTCGTTGTTGCCGAGATTCACGAGGCCGTTCTGGTTCGAGAAGTTCGCGAGCACGACCTGGCCGAGCGCCGCAGTCTGCTGGTTCGAGTAGTTGCCGGTCAGCGTGCCGTCGGAGCCGATCGTGAAGCTCGTCAGCGTGCCGGCTGCGTAGCCGTCGGGCTGCAGCGAGTTCACGCCGTCCTTGCCGCCGTACTGCGTCGTGCCGGCGATGTTCAGCGTCAGGTTCTGCGGCGTCGACGAACCGTCGGTGGTCGGAATGCTGAAGTTGAACACATAGGGCGTGGTGGTGGCGGTGCCGCTCGCGTCGGTCGTGCCGAGCAGCGTGCCCGACGAGTTGAAGTTCGCGTGGCCGACCAGGCTGGCCGTACCGGTCGACGTGCCTGCGTACACGTTCCACGTACCGGCCGACGTCTTGGCGAAGTACATGTTGACCGTCTGCGAGCCGCCGAGCGAATCGTAGACCGTCGTGCTGGTCGAGTAGTTGTACGTCGACGAGCTGTTCTGGTTGAACGCGACCGGGGTCGGCGCGATCGCGTAGCTGTCGCCGGTCGCCGGCGTGCCGGTGAACGTGATGCTCTCGCCGTTGCCGAGCGAGATCGCCGTGCCGGCCGTGTAGGTGGCAGACGCGGTCGTCGTGCCGAGCGTGCTGTCGGTCACCGTGTAGGTGGTCGGGCTCGTGAAGTTGACGGTGTAGTTGTCGTTGTTCGTGCCCGACGCGGTGTTCGTGATGGTCGCGCCGGTGGTGGTGAGCGTGCCGCTGTTGGTGGCGCCGGCCGTCACGGCCGGCGTGCCGAGCATCAGCGGGTCCTGCGCGTTCAGGTTCAGACCGGCGACGATCTTGGTGGTGGCTTGCGGCGCGATGTTCGCGGTCGGCACGCTGAGCGGCACGGTTTGCGCGGTGTTGATGACGCCCGCGCTGTTCGCGGCGTAGCCCATCAGTTGCAGGCCTTGCGCGTTGGTGATGTTGCCGTTCTTGTCGAGCTGGAACACGCCGTTGCGCGAGTACACCAGCGAGCCGTTATTCGACAGCTGGAAGAAGCCGTTGCCGTTGATCGCGACGTCGAGCGCCTGGTTCGTGCTCGTGATCGTGCCTTGCGAGAACTGCTGCTGCACTTCGGAAAGCTTGGTGCCGATGCCGACCTGGTTGCCCACCGCGGTCGCCACCGAATTGGCGTACATGTCGGCGAATTGCGCCGCACCGCTCTTGAAGCCAACCGTATTCGCGTTGGCGATGTTGTTGCCGATCACGTCGAGGTCGCTCGACGACGCTGACAAACCACTCAAACCTTGTTGGTAACCCATGACGGTCTCCGTATCTGGAAAGTCGGAACTGACTGAATCTGAATCAGAGGATGGCGGCGACGCTGGTCAGCCCCACGGTCGAGCCGTTCGACAGCACGAGGCCCGGCGTACCGCTGCTCTGCATGACGACGCTTTGCACCGTCGCGCCCGCGAGCGTCGTGGCCGTCGCCTGCTGGCCGTTGATCGTGCCGACCGCGCTGATCGAGTAGGTGCCGTCGGGCAGCGTGTTGCCGGCCGAATCGGTCGGCGTCCAGCCCACCGGAATCGTGCCGGCCGACTGCTTGCCAAGGTCGATCGTGTTGACGATCGTGCCCGCGGAGTTCTTCACGACCACCTGCAGATCGTTCACCGAGTTGGCGAGCTGCACGCCAAACGAGCTGGCCTTGCCGCTCGCGACCGTCACCGAGCTGCCCGGGGCGAGCACGGTCGAACCGATCAACAGCGCGGCTTGCGACTGCTGGCCTGCCGACATCTGCGTGGCGAGCGAGCTGAGCGTCGTGTTCAGCTGGCTGATACCCGAGACCGTGTTGATCTGCGCCAGCTGCGAGGTCATCTGCGAGCTGTCCATCGGATTGGTCGGATCCTGATTCTTCAGCTGCGCGACGAGCAGTTGCAGGAAGGTGTTCTGCAGATCGGTCGCCGAGGTGCCCGAGGTGCTGCCGGTCGAGCTGGTAGAGCTGCTCGCGCTCGAGGCGCTGCTCGTGCCGTTCATGGTATCGAGCAGTGTTTGCGACACGGTCGTGCCGCTGCTGCCGATGGTGGTGTTGGTGGTCAAGGAATTCTCCTCAGGTTCCGATCGTGAGCGTTTTCAACATCAGTGTCTTGGCGGTGTTCAGGGTCTCGACGTTGGCCTGGTACGAGCGCGAGGCCGAGATCATGTTGACCATTTCCTGCACCGGGTCGACGTTGGGCAGCGTGACGTAACCGTCCGAGTTGGCCGCCGGGTTGCCAGGGTCGTAGGCGGTCTTCATCGGCGACGGGTCGTCGACCACGCCGGTGACCTGCACGCCGCCGATCTGCTGACCGGAGCCCGTGCGTGCGCCACCGATCGGGCTGACGGCGAACACCACCTGCTTGGCCTTGTACGGCAGGCCGTCCGGGCCGGTCGTGCTGTCCGCGTTGGCGAGATTCGACGCCGTCACGTTGAGCCGCTGCGACTGCGCCGACATCGCGGAGCCTGCAACACCAAAAATGTTCATCAAAGATGGCATATTTCCTTCCCTCTCCTGTCGATCGGAGTTAGCGCTTTAGCGCTTACTCCGATCCCATGCAACGCTGTCGATCGGAGTTAGCGCTTTAGCGCTTACTCCGGTCCCATGCAACGCAGTTG
This sequence comes from Paraburkholderia caffeinilytica, assembly GCF_003368325.1. Lineage (NCBI taxonomy): Bacteria > Pseudomonadati > Pseudomonadota > Betaproteobacteria > Burkholderiales > Burkholderiaceae > Paraburkholderia > Paraburkholderia caffeinilytica. The sequence goes on from NZ_CP031467.1 coordinate 1,957,827, forward strand.
CACGGTTCGATCCGGCTTCAAGTTAATTCCCGTAGCGCTTTGTTCCTACCCACTGCTGTGTCTTTCCTCGGCACCGGTTATTACGAGCCTGACGTGATCGCCGACAGCATCGTCTTGATCTGGCTCGACAGCACCGTCATGCCCGATTCGAAGTGCAAGGTGTTGTCCGCGAACTGCACCCGTTCCGCATCGATGTCGACCGTGTTGCCGTCGAGCGCGGGTTGCGTCGGAATGCGGTACTGCAAATTGCCGTAGTCGTCAGGCGTACCGCCGGTCGGCGTCAGCGTCGCCTTGCCGGACATGTGGCCCGGCGCGGTCGACACCATCGACATGCCGCTCGTCACCCCTGCGGGCTGCGTCATGGCGAGCGTCGAGTTGTTCGAGGCGCCCGTGCCCGCACCGCCGCCGGTCTTCTTCAGCGCGCCGGCCAGCGACGAAGCGAAGTCGACGTCGCGCGCCTTGTACCCGGGGGTATCGGCGTTGGCGATATTCGACGACAGCAGCTCCTGCCGGTAAGCGCGCACATCGAGCGCCTGGCGGCCAAAGGCGAATTCGGCATCGAGTTTGTCCAGCATAGAAATCTCCGGAGAACGTTCCCGAGGCTTCCCGTTTGTGCCGCGCTGTGCCTCGCGCGAGGATTGCGTCGGCCGGGAAGACCTTTTTGCATGAAGTGCATCTTATGGGCCGAACGCAAGTGGCAATCGGACGAATAACCGGGAAAGGGGGCTTCTATTCAACGTTTGCGCAACGAGGGCGCTCACTAGAATGCAAGGCGTACCGATGCATTCGATGGAGTAACACGATGGACCAACCCACCTTCGATCCGACGCACCGCGCCAGCAGCGCGGCGGCGCATCGCGTGGGTGCGGGCGCGGTGCGTCGTGCTTCGCGCTGTGCGTCCCGTCTCCTGACGCGCCTCATCGTGAACCTGGCGGTATGGGTCGCCGGCGGCATCGTGCTGCTGCCGGCCACGACCCAGGCTCAGCAGGCTCAGGACGCCAGCGGTCCGATCGTGATTCCCGGCCCGGGCGAAAAGAATCCGGCCGCGCTCAACGATCTGGCCGCCCAGATGCAGGCAACGCCCGCGAAGCGCACGGGTTCCGCGGCAACGCTCGCCGCCGCGACCGCACAGTCGCTGACGCCGGGGCCGGTCGCACGCGACGCCGATCGATTCACCCGCGCCGCCAATGCGAGCGGCTCGATCGTCATTCCGGGCGCGGACGAGCCGCCGGCCGCGCCGCAGATGATCCGCACCAGTATCAAACCCGACGCGAACGGGGTCGTGACCATTCCCGCGCCGGGAAGCGCCAATGCGACGGCGGCTGCAACTACGCCGGCGGCCGGAACGGCTCGCGTCAATGTGGCGCCGGCCTCGCGTCAGATCGTGCCGGTCGTGATGACTCCGGCGCCGTCGCTCAATGCCGGGCGGCAAGCTGCCGGCGTGCAGTCCGTCGTCGCCAATGCGCCTGGCGGCGTCGCGGCGAGCACGCCCACAGCCGGCGGCTTCGACAGTCTTGCTTCGCGCGGCGAGCCGCCGCAACTCGGCGCGAACGGCAAACCCGTTGTGGCCACGGCAGCGGCCGCGCCGACGCCCGCACCCATGCCGGCACCGCCTGCCACCATCGCCCGCACGCCGGCGATGCGGCAGGTGGCGCCGGCTGTCGCGCAACAGAATCTGCGGCCCGCAGCAACGGCGCAACCCGTCCCGCTGGCTGGCCAGCAAGACGCCGAGGCGATCCGCAGTGCGGCGCTCGCCTTCCTGCAGCAACAATCGGCGGGCTTGCCCGGCAAGGTCGACATCACGGTCGCGCCGGCGTTTCCGCGCGGGCTCGCGGCCTGCACGATGCTCGAACCCTTCATGCCCAGCGGCGCGCGCCTGTGGGGCCGCATGACCGTCGGCGTGCGCTGCGCCGGCGAACGGCCGTGGACCATCTATCTGCAAGCGCGCATTTCGCTGCGCGCCACCTACTATCTGGCCGCCCGCGCCATGGCGCCGGGCGAAGTGTTCACGGCCGCCGACCTCGTCGCACGCGACGGCGACTTGACCGGTTTGCCGCAAGCGATCGTCACGGACCCGTCGCAGGCGGTCGGCTCGGTGTCGCTCGTGCGGATCGCGGGCGGCATGCCGCTGCGCCGCGACATGCTGAAAAGCGCGTCGGCGGTGTCGATCGGACAGACGGTGCGGGTCGTCGCAGCTGGAGACGGTTTCTCGATTTCCGCCGAAGGCAGCGCGATGAACAACGCGTCGCCAGGCCAGCAGGTGCGAGTGAAGACGGCCAACGGCCAGATCATCTCCGGCATCGTCAAGGATGGTTCGACGGTGGAGATCCAGTTGTGAAGCGGCCCGGCGGCGAACCCGGCCGGCCACTCGCCGGCATGAATCCAGACGCGACAGCCGGCATGGTTGACGCAGAGGATGCCGACCCCGTCGTGGGGCCGGATCGGCTTGAAAGGAAAGGTAAAACCTGGAGCGATTGCGCTAAAGTTTTGATCAGCGGTTGCCGTTATCAGGATCAAATCGTTCAGGAAGCCAATCGTGAAAGTCGATTCCACAACCAATTCGAATCTGCCGACGTTGAAAGACGCCCTGTCCCGCTCGCAGCAAAGCGACGCGGCGACCGCGAACACCAACGCGCAGAGTGCGGGCACGACCTCGCAGACCACCACCGCCAGCGGTTCGGGCGACGCCAGCGTCAACCTGTCGGGTCTGTCGCAGCATTTGCGCAGCCTCGCGGCGTCCGGTTCGGCCGACATCGACACGGCGCACGTCGAGTCGATCAAGGCGGCCATCAAGGACGGCTCGCTGAAGATCGATTCGAGCAAGATCGCCGACGGCGTGCTGAATACCGCGCGCGAACTGTTGCAAAGCAAAACCTCGTCGACCGGCAACTAATCGACGCATCGAAGTACGGTGAATTGCCGGGCGGCATTCGACAAACCCGGCTCGCGAATCACGCGCGAGCCGCTGTGTTCAGCGAGTTGTTGAGATGAAAGACGCCCTGCTTGCCACCCTCATCGAAGAATATTCGGCCGTCGAGGCGTTCGCCTCGATTCTGACGCTCGAGACCAAGGCACTGACCGCCTTGTCGCCGCTGGAACTGCTGCCGCCGATCGTCGAGAAGAAAACCGAACTGATCGGCGTGCTCGCCAGGCTCGAGACCACCCGTGACACGCTGCTCGCGGAAATGGGCTTCCCGTCCGGCTGGCCCGGCATGGAGCTCGCGGCCAGTGCGGATGCGCGGCTGGCCGCGCAATGGGCGCTGCTGCAAAAAGCCGCCGAGCGTGCGCGGCGCTTCAATACGAGTAACGGTGAACTGATCCGCGTGCGGATGGACTACAACCAGCGCGCGCTGACGGCGCTGCAGGTGGCCGTGCCGCAAAAGACCGGTTTCTACGGTCCGGATGGCCGGATTCCCGCGCGTTCCGCAGCCTGAAGATTTCACTGAAACAGCGCGCTCCGCGCGCTAACCCGGCTGAGTAGATTGCATTGAACAAAAGGGCTCGTCTTTGACGAGCCCTTTTCGTTTTCCCGTTCCCGCAACTGGCGTTCACGCCTGCCGCCAGCGCGCGTTGGCCATCTGGCCAGGTAGCGCGAAATCCCCCGCCACGTTGAAATCACGGCTTCCCCCACTGAGCCCATCCACCGTCACGTGCAGCTTTCAAGGCTGCCTCAGGCGAGTCAGGTGGAACGTTACCCACTAGCGAGGTTGTGTAATCGTGTGTATGATACGAGGAGTGCAGTATGAACAGTGCCGAGGTCGTCAAAGTGATTCAAGCGGATGGTTGGCGGTTGGTCCGCACATCGGGCAGCCACCATCATTTCCGGCACGCGGTAAAAGCCGGTCTCGTGACCATCCCGCATCCAAAGAAGGACCTTCCGCCCGGCACACTGAACAGCATCTTGAAACAGGCAGGCCTGAAATGAAGAACCTGATTTTCCCGATCGCGATCGAGCCCGGTGACACACATCAAGCGTTCGGCGTGGTCGTTCCCGACATTCCGGGTTGCCATTCGGCGGGCGATTCGCTGGAAGAAGCCTATGCGAGCGCAAAGGAAGCAATCGAGGCGCATCTGGATACGCTGCTCGACGAAGGGTTGCCGATTCCCGAACGGCTGACGCTAGACGAGCATCGGCGCAATCCGGACTATGCGGGTTTCACGTGGGGGTTCGTCACAACGCGGAATATTCCGGCGTTGAAGAAAGCGGTGCGCATCAATATCTCACTGCCTGAAGCGCTGGTTCACGATATCGACGCTTATGCCCAGGCGCGCGGCATGTCGCGTTCGGCGTTTCTCGCGCTGGCCGCGGAACATGAGATGGCAGACGCGTAAAAGAGAAGAGAAGGTGGACGTTTCGCACTCCGCCGGTCAGCCGTCCATCGCCCCTCAAGTCGCCTCGGCGTTGGCCCAGGCCATTTCGCGCAGACGTGTGCGCAAGCGCGCCACGGCCTGGCTGTGCAACTGGCACACCCGCGATTCGCTGACTTCCATCACCGCGCCGATTTCGCGCAGATTCATGCCGCGTTCGTAGTACAGCGACATCAGCAGCTTCTCGCGTTCCGGCAAGCGGTCGATCGCCTCGACCAGCGCCGAGCGCAGGCTGTCGTCGAGCAGCGCCGACAGCGGGTCCGAATGATCGACGCAATATCGGTCGAGAAACGGTTCGTCGTCCGCGGAACGGTCGAAGTCTTCGTAGTAGATCAACTGGCTGCCGTGCAGATCCTGGAGCATCGACTGGTACTCGTCGAGCGGCATTTGCAGATGCTCGGCAATTTCCGTTTCGCTCGCCGAGCGGCCCAGATTCTGTTCGACCTTGTGCACGGCGGACTCGACTTCGCGCGACGTGCGCCGCAAGCTGCGCGGCAACCAGTCGTTGCTGCGCAACTCGTCGAGCATCGCGCCGCGAATCCGCTGGCTGGCATAAGTCTCGAACTGCGCGCCCTGGTCTTCCTTGTAGCGGCTCGCCGCGTCCAGCAGTCCGATCATGCCGGCCTGGATCAGGTCGTCGAGATCGACGCTTGCCGGCATCTTGGCAACGAGCTGCAAGCCGAGGCGACGCACGAGCGGCGCGTACTTCGTCAGAACGTCGGCTTGGGAAATCTTTCCCTGAGCGTTATACATCGTGCTCCCCTTGTCCTTGTGCCGCCTCTCAGGCGTGCTGCGCGGACGGTTGGTCGGCGTGTTGCGCCGCTGTAACTGTCGCAGGCGCCATCCACGGCGCTTGCGACGACATCGCTGGCCGCATCGGCCAGTACTGCAATTCGGCGGCAAGGTGCCGGAAGTCGCGCGCGGCCGGTGTCGATGGAAACGCATCGACGACACACCGCGACAACTCCAGAGCTCGCGCCATCCGCGCATCGGCGGCAATGCAACCGGCGTCTTCCAGCGCCACCGTCAGGTAGCGTCCGGCCACGCCGGCCAGATTGACAAAGGCGGTATGCGCGTCGTCCACGCTCTGTACATGGTTCACCAGCACGCGGAACTGCGCGGTGGCGTGCGCGTAGTGCAGACGCTTCATGCACGCGTACGCCTCGGTGATCGCTTGCGCGGCCACCCGGGTCACGATCATCAGGTCGTGCGCCTGGATTGCGAGAGGCGACAGGTGGCCGTGCTCGTCGAGTTGCGCGTCGATCAGCACGATGTCGGCGGAACCGCGCAGCAGCACGTCGAATTGCGCGGCCGTGCGGCCCTCGCGGTTGTCGGGCGAAGCAGCCAGCACGGAGAAGCCCAGCGCGTGGCGCGCGGCGGCATCGTCGAGCGTCATCTCGCCGCGCATCACCGCCGCAAAATTGCCTGCGCCGCGCACGCCGCCGAGCATCGCGCTCACCGATTTCTCGCCGAGGCACTCGTCGATCACCAGCACGTCCTTGCCCTGCTGCGCGAGCGCCGCAGCGAGGTTCACGACCGTCGTGGTACAGCCGACGCTGGCCGAGCCGCCTGTCACCGCAATCACGCGCGAGCCGCTACGGGCCAACAGCCGCCGCAGTCCTTCTGCCTGATCGGAGATGAACTTATCCAAAGCGGACCTCGTGCAGGTCGGCCGTTGAACGCGCCGACAGCGCGGACAGCAACGCTGGAATGTCGTCGTCGTGCGGCACGAACGGGGAGTTGTCGCGCGGAATGCAGAACGTGCTCTTGATCAGGAATTTCTTCGTTGCGACGTACAGGTTTTCCGGCACCTTCTGACCGGTCGACACGTAGTGCACGGGCAACTTGTAGCGGATCACCGTATCGAGCACGCCGCCCAGATTGGTGGCTTCGTCGAGCTTGGTCAGGATGCAGCCGGCGAGCGGCTGTTGATCCGGCGCGCGCTGATAGGCCTGCACGACTTCGTTCAGCGTATCGCCGTGGCTCGTCGCGTTGAGCAGCAGCAGACGTTGCACCGGCTGACCGGCGCGGCACAGCATCGCGATCTGGTCGGAGACCAGACGATCGCGCTGGCTCATGCCGATCGTGTCGATCAGCACGATGTGCTTGTTGCGCAATTCGGAGAGCGCGAGTTGCAGATCGCCGCCGTCTTTCACCGCGTGAACGGACACGCCGAGAATCTTGCCGAAGATGCGCAGTTGTTCGTGGCCGCCGATCCGGTAGCTGTCGGTGGTGAGGAGCGCCACCTTGCTGGCGCCGAAGCGCATCACGCAGCGCGCGGCAAGCTTGGCGGTCGTCGTGGTCTTGCCGACGCCCGTCGGGCCCATCAGCGCGAACACGCCGCCGCGCTCCATCAGCGCGTCTTCGTCTTCCATCACCGGCAGATTCGATTCGAGCACCGAACGCACCCACTCCATGCCGCCATCCATGTTGTCGACGTCCTCGGGCAGGTTGTCGACCATCATCTGCACGAGTTGCGCAGAAAAGCCGGCGGCGAACAGGTGCTTGGTGAGCGCGGCGCGCGCCGGGCTGCGGCGCTGGCGATCGCCCCACAGCAGGCCGGCGAAGTGCTCTTCCATCATCCCGCGCATCGACGACAGCTCGCTCATGACGGTGTCGTTGACGACCTGCTCCATCCGCGCCTTGATCGCTTCGGCGACCGAAGCGGGCGTGCGGGTGTCGTCGCCGGCAGGCAGCGACGGTGCCACTTTCTGAGCTGTGCGGCGCGCGGCGAGTTGCGCGGCTTCGCGAGCCCACTCGGGCGTATCGGTGACTTGCGGCGCGGCCGGTCGGGCAGCGGCCTGTTGCGAGGCCTGTGAGGTTTCTTGAGCGGCGGGTTCCACGGCGGCGCCGAGGCCCTTGGCCATGGCGGCAGCGGGTGTCATCGCTGCGGGGCGCGCGCTGTACGCGCCCTGCTGCTGCTGCTGTTCGGCGGCAATCCGGCGAGCATGGTCGATCAGCCACGGATTCGATTCGGCCATCGTGCGCGGCGCCTGAGCTTCAGCGTCGAACGCGGCCGGCACGCCGGCGGCTTTGAGCAGATCGGCGCGGATGTCTTCGGTGAGACGCGTCGCGGCAGCGCGGGCGCTGGGCTGCCCTGTGCTGCCCGATTGCGGCAGCGATGCTGCAGCGGGCGCGGCCAGCGCTGCTCTGGGCGCGTTCGGCAGCGTGGCTTTCGGCGCGGCAGGGACGGTGGCGGACTTCGCGGCTGAGCCTGAAGCAGCGTTGGCGGTCTGAACCGTGCTAACCGTGTTCGGCGCCATGTTCTCCGCGCCCGCTTCCGGGCTTGCGCCGAACACCGACGAGAACACATCGGGCATGCCGCTCGCATACGGATTCGCTTGCATCATCGGATTGGCGCGCGGTGCGGCGAGTGCGGGTTGTTGTCCGGCCATGGCATTCATCGGCGAGGCCAGCGATGCGCCTGCGCTGCCGCGCGGCGCTTTCGGCGTGATGGCGGCGAGCTCGCTGTCGGCCAGGGCGACGATTTCGACGCTGCCGTCGTTCATCGTGCGATTGGACAAAACGACGGCATCCGGGCCCAAGGCTTCGCGCACGAGACGCAGAGCATCGCGACTGGTAGCACCGACAAATTTACGAATGTTCAAGCTGGACCCCCGATGAGGTATACGCACTAACGGACCGGCAACATACCGCTTCCCATTGAGATCATTATTGCGAAACCCGTCGAGTGACGATCGATGGATAAAGACCGTTAAAGGTGGGCAATTCGGGCGATGGAAACGCGCCGCAAGTCACGTGCTGGGCGGTTTTAAACGGGCTCGCCGCACTCGCCGGGCGGGGCTTCCGCGGACGGAGCATGACGCTGGCCAGCCGCTTGCGGCGCGAAAAGTTAGGCGCCGAAATGAAAACCGGCGCTCGAAGAGCGCCGGCGGAAACCATCGGTCTGGAACGGCTGCGGCTAGCCGCGAGGTTTAACCATGCGGGGTTCAGCCGTGCGCCCCGATCAGATTCACCACCTTGATATTGCGCGTATCCGGCACTTCCGCATAAGACAGCACCTTCAGCTGCGGCAGGCTGCGGCGCAGGAAGCGCGCGAGCATCGGCCGCAATGCGTGCTGCACCAGCAGCACCGGCGACAGCCCAAGGTTCTGCTGACGCGTCATCGCCTTCTGCGTTTCGTTCAGCAATGTATGCGCGAGGCCCGGTTCGAGGCCCGGATTGGCGCCCGTGGAAAGCGCCTGCGACAACACCCGCTCCAGATTCGAATCGAGGCCCATCACCTGCATGTCGCCCACGCCCGGGAACCACTGCTGCGTAATCGCACGGCCCAGCGCGAGGCGCACGGCGGCGGTGAGATCGTGCGCGTCGGTAACCTTCGGCGCGTGTTCGGACAGCGCTTCGAGAATCGTGCGCAAGTCGCGGATCGGCACGCCTTCTTCCAGCAGGTTTTGCAGCACCTTCTGCAGCGTGGTGAGCGGCAGCGACTTCGGCACCAGATCGTCGACCAGCGACGGCGTGTCCTTCTGCATCCGCTCCAACAGCGCCTGCACTTCGCGGCGGCCGAGCAGTTCGGACGCATGCGTGACCACGAGGTGGTTCAGATGCGTCGCCACCACCGTGCTCGAATCGACCACCGTGTAGCCGTACACCTGCGCCTGCTCGCGCAGATTCGTATCGATCCAGATGGCCGGCAGACCGAACGCCGGATCTTGCGTCGGCGTGCCCGGCAGCGCGGCGGACACCTGCCCCGGGTTGATCGCCAGCCATTGCCCCGGATACGCTTCGCCGACGCCCACCTCGACACCCTTCAACGCGATCCGGTAACCGTTCGGCCGCAATTCGAGGTTGTCGCGGATATGGATCACCGGCGGCAGGAAGCCGATTTCCTGCGCGAACTTCTTGCGGATGCTCTTGATCCGTTTGAGCAGTTCGCCGTCCGAGTTCTTGTCGACGAGCGGAATCAGCCGGTAGCCGACCTCGAGGCCGAGCGTGTCGATCATCGTCACGTCGTCCCAGCTGGCTTCGGTGTTCTCGACCGGCGCGAGCGTAGCCGGGGCGACGTCGACCAGTGTCGCGCTGTTCTTGCGAGCTTCGCTGCGCTTTTTCATCGTGCGGCCGAGCTGGATCAGGCCGCCGCCGAGAATCAGGAACGCGAAGTGCGGCATGCCGGGAATCAGGCCCATCAGCACCAGAATGCAGCCCGTGATCATCAGCACGCGCGGGTTGGTGAAGAGCTGCCCGGTCAGTTGCGTACCGATGTCTTCGTTGGTCGCGACGCGCGAGACGATCACACCGGCCGCCGTCGAAATCACGAGCGACGGGATCTGTGCGACGAGGCCGTCACCGATCGTCAGCAGCGTGTAGGTCTTGCCCGCGGACGCGAAGTCCATGCCGTGCTGCACCATCCCGACAATCAGTCCGCCGACGATGTTGATCACCATGATCAGCAGGCCGGCGATCGCGTCGCCGCGCACGAACTTGCTGGCGCCGTCCATCGACCCGTAGAACTCGGCTTCCTGGGAGACTTCCAGACGGCGCTTGCGAGCCTGATCTTCGTTGATGAGGCCGGCGTTCAGATCGGCGTCGATCGCCATCTGCTTGCCGGGCATCGCATCGAGCGTGAAGCGCGCGGAAACTTCCGCGATCCGCCCCGCGCCCTTGGTGATCACCATGAAGTTGATCACCATCAAAATGACAAAGACGACGATACCGACCGCGAAGTTGCCGCCCACGAGGAAGTGGCCGAACGACTCGATCACCTGGCCGGCCGCGTCGGGGCCGGTATGGCCCTCGAGCAGCACGACGCGGGTGGAGGCCACGTTCAGCGACAGGCGCAGCAAGGTCGAGAACAGCAGCACGCTCGGGAAGGCGGCGAAGTCGAGCGGCTTCATCGTGTACATGCTGACGAGCAGCACCATCACGGAAAGCGCGATGTTGAAAGTGAACAGCAGATCCAGCAAAAACGGCGGCAACGGCAGAATCATCATGCCGAGGATCATGCAGATCAGCACCGGCCCGGCGAGGGCGCGCAAATTGGTGCCGCTCAAGGCATCTGGCCGTCGGGACAGGAATCCGGCGCGAGCGTTCATGCGGAGGCTCCTGGAGCGTCGTCGTTATCTGGGTTATTGGCAGAATTAAGCACGTCGGCGGCCTCCTGCTCGGCGTCATCGTCCGATACGCCGCCCTTGTCGAGATCCGCCGGCACGTCGAACTCGGTCGGTGCGACCGGCGCGACGCCGCCTTCGGTATTGAAACGCCGCAACTGATACACCCACGCGAGCACCTCGGCGACCGCGCCATAGAGCGGGCCGGGAATCTCACGGTTCAGATCGACGTTGTGATACAGCGCACGCGCGAGCGGCGGCGCTTCGAGCAGCGGCACGTTGTTTTCGGCGGCGATTTCGCGAATTCGCGCGGCCACCAGGTTCACGCCCTTGGCGACCACCTTCGGTGCGCGCATCTCGCCGTCGGTGTACTGCAGCGCGACCGCGAAGTGCGTCGGGTTGGTCACCACCACGTCGGCCTTCGGCACCTGGGTCATCATGCGACGGCGAGCGATGGCGCGCTGCTGCTGGCGAATCCGGCCTTTCACGTGCGGATCGCCTTCGCTTTCGCGGTGTTCGCGCTTCACTTCTTCCTTCGTCATGCGCAGTTTCTTGTGGAACTGCCAGAGTTGATACGGCACATCCAGCGCGGCCACCACAAACATGCCCGCCACCGTCATGCCGCAGCACACCGCGATCAGATGCATAGTGTTGGCGAGCGCCAGTTGTAGCGGCTGGGTCGCCAGCGCGAGAATTTCCTCGCGGCGATTCCAGATCGCCGTGCCGCCGATGCAGCCCACCACCAGCGTCTTCGCGAGCGACAGGCCGAGCTGAACCGGTCCGTTGATCGAGAATATCTTGCCGAGCCCTTCGATCGGATTCAGCCGGTTGAACTTGGGCTCGAGGCCTTTCGAAGACAACTGCCAGCCGCCCAGCGCCATCGGCGCGAGCAGGGCGGCGGCGCCGGTGAAGCCCAGAACCGGCAGCAGCGCGTACAGGCCTTCGCGGCTCGCGGCGCCCGCGCCGATCAGCATGCGGCGGGTTTCGAATACGGTGGCGTGGTCGAAGGTGAAGGACGAGCGCAGCATGCCTTGCAGATGCTCGCCGATGCTGCCGGACATGCCCCATACGCCGAAGAATCCCGCGGCCAGTAGCGCAAACGTCGACAGCTCCCGCGAACGCACGATCTGCCCTTCCTCCCGCGCCTTTTGCAGGCGCCGGGGAGTGGCTGATTCGGTTTTTTCGAGGTCGCTATCCTCTGCCACAAACGCTCTCCAGTCGGCTGAGGCACGGCGCCTCTTTCCAGTGAGAGCGATTATTCCCGTTCGACGCAAGCGACGATCGGCGGATAAGGGCGGGGAAAGGGGGGTATTTCGAGCGATGGGGCGGCCGGCAAGCGACGTGGCGAGGCTTACCGGCTGGGCCGGGGTGGTTCCGCCGAGGCGATGGGGCGTGGGCTAGGCGTGTGCCTCGCAACCGGCGGCAAGCCGAACGCATTCGCCAGCGGCTGACGGGCCGGCTGCGGTACGCAATCTCAGCTACGGTCAGCGGACACCCGCGTCGAATCGCGCGGGTGCCCAGCTGGTTCCTACGTGTGCGTCACGAGCCCAGGAAGCCGACGTAAGGCGCTTGAGTGCTGGTCGCGAAGCCGTAGTACATGTAGCGGCCATAAAAGAACGGCAAACCGAGATCGAAGCTGCTGCTGCCGCCGATCTGCCCGGCCAGATCGTTGAACGCATAGTTGCTGGTGTTGCCGAACAGCGTCGACGCGCTCAGGATGCCGATGCTGACGCTCGCTCTCGTGCTGCTCAGCCCCCCCAGCGTGATCGACCGGGTCTGCGCGGACGACGGGCAATAGAACCCGGCGTAATTACTGCCGCATTGCGCAAGCGAGCTGTCGGCGAAGAAGTACGCGTTCGAGCCCGAGTCGAAGAACGCCGTCACCGTCGTGCCGTTGTAGACGCTGCTGTTCATGTTGCCGTAGGCATCGGTGGTGAAGGTCTGCGTGGCCGCCAGCGCGTTGTTCGACTGCGTGCCGATCCCGAACACCAGCGTGCCGGTGGCCGACGATGCACCGGTGTTCGACACCGGCGGCATCTGCACGATCACGCCGTTATTGTCGGCCGTGAAGTTGGCGACGGGATTGGCAACCTGCTGGCTGAGCGGCACCGCGGTGCGGGCGCAGGAGGTGCCGCCCGGACACGAGAAATAATTACTGTAGTTGGCGGCTGTCGACGCGTTCGAGCAGGTTGTGCCGCAGTCGGTGGCTGCCGTGCCGATGCCGAGAATGCCGTTGGCGCCGAGAGCGGTAACCGTGTTTTCCGCCGAGCCGCTGCCGCAACCGGATGACGGCACCGTGCTCGAGTCCTTGTCGCCGATGATCTGTATCGGAATGCCCGCCGAGGCCGTCGTTTCGCCGCCGATCTGTACGATCGCGGTGCGCACCGTGCCCCACGTGTAGCCGTCGGCAAAGGTCGCGCACTCGGCGAGCTGCTGGCCGCTGTTCACGGTAATAGGCGTCAACGCACTGAGCAACGAACTATTCAGCACCGAACTGACCAGGCGCAGCCCGAACGACCCCGTATCGAGCTGAACGTTGTTGATGGTCTGACAGTTGGATGTCGAGCCCGGCGGGCAGACCGTCACGCTAACCGTTGGAATATTGATGACGCCGCTTACACCGCGCCCAACCGTGATCGACACCGTGTTCGCCGCCGTCGCGGCAATCGGTTGCTGGGTCGGACTGGCCGGCAGCGAGCCGCCGTTCAGCACGCTCGACGAACTGCTGCTGGAACTGGAGCTGTCGCCGCCGCCACCGCCGCAGGCGGCCACCACCGACACCAACGCCACAGCCACGACAGCCTGCACCCAGCCCCTGAACTTCCCAGCAATATCACTTTGCATGGTTCGCATCGTTCGTCCTCGCCCTTACTGGATGTCGGAACCGCTGACGCCGGCGGGCAACGCCGGCGGCAACCAGGCCTGACCGCTGAACGCGCCCATGTGTCCGCCGGAACGGACCACGAGGCTGCTCTGGTCGACCGCAACGGGACCACGACCGCCTCCGCGCGCCTCGCGCGCGGCTTTCACGCCGGCGACGTATTGGGAGAAGTAGCTGCCGAGCAGATCGTTCAGATCCGGCATTTGCGGGCCATGCCACGCGATGCCGAAGACCGAGCCGTCCGCGGCGAGGTATTCGCGCACCACCGTGCCGTTGCCGAGCGTCGTCTCACGCACGGTGTAGGACGCCGAAGCCGAGGTGGAAGAGGCCGCGCTCGATGCAGAACGCATCACGCTTTGAGCCGCCGTTGCCGAACTGGTGCCCGGTTGCACGGTGCGGGAAGAAACCGACGCATCCGTAGGGGGTGTCATCGGGACGCCGCCCAGTCCCGCATAAGCGGACTGCACGGCTGACAACGAACAGGGTAATGCAAGCGCCATCACAAACCCGGCGCGGCGTACGCGACTCCACATGACGAGGCTCCTCCCGAGCTGCTGTTGCTCGGCTCGCACCTCGTGCAAGCCGGCCGCATGTATGCAGATCATACGGCACCGCTGCGGTCGCATGCCGGAGGATTGCCTCGCCGTGCCACCGACCGGCGACTGTTTCTCACCGGAAAGCCGTGCCGCTGCTTGAGTCCGTAGTATGCCTGTGGTTTGTGTCGGCAGACAGCAGGCGCACGCCGGAGCGTGGCCTGCCACCCGTACCGATCTGAAGATCTGGGACCTGGAGATCCGGCCTCGCGCCCTTGCGGGCCGCCGCCGGGTCAGAAGCCGAGGCTTGCCAGCAGATCGTCGACCTGCGACTGGTCCTGCACCACGTCCGTCTTGCCTTCCGGATTGATCTGCGGACCGTTCAGCAGATGTTCGGGGCTGCCGGTGGGCGACGTCTCGGCCGCCAACGCCGCTGCATTCGCCGCGAACTGTTCGCGCCGCTCGAGCGCGATATTCTCGACCAGCACGCCGAGCAGTTGCTGCTCGATCAGGTACACGACATCCGTGATCTTCTTGATGACCTGGCCTGTCAGATCCTGAAAGTCCTGCGCCAGCATGATCTCCATCAGCTGCGCGTTGGTCGCGGTGGTCACCTCGGGCACGCCGCGCAGAAAGGTGCGCGTGTCGTTCATCAGCGCACGCACTTCCTCGCGTTCGATCGGCGCCGCGTACCACTGCTCCCAGCGCGCGTCGAGTTCGCCGGCGTCTTTCTGCAGTTGTTCCTGGATCGGCTTGGCGATGTCGATCGATGACAGCACGCGCTCGGCAGCCTGCTCGGTCATGTTCGCGATGTACTTGAGACGATCGCGCGCATCGGGCACGGCTTCCGCCGCACGCTCGACGTGCTTGTCGATCCCGAGTTCCCGCATCGAGTCGCGCAGCGTGCGCGTCAGTTGTCCGATACGGGCGAGGATGCGGTCTGACGCGAGGTCGCCGCTGTCGTTCACCGGTTCGGCGCCTTGCGCGTTGGTCGGCAGAGTCACATCAGCTCCCGGTCTTGGCCATCTTCTCGAGAATCTTGTTGAGCTTCTCGTCGAGCGTCGCGGCCGTGAACGGCTTGACGACATAACCGCTCGCGCCGGCCTGAGCCGCCGCGATGATGTTTTCCTTCTTGGACTCGGCCGTCACCATCAGCACCGGCAGATGCGTCAGATGGGCGTCGGCGCGGATTTCCTTGAGCATGGCCAGACCGTCGAGGTTCGGCATGTTCCAGTCGGAGATCACGAAGTCGTACGCCCCGCTGCGCAAACGCGCGAGGCCGGCTTGACCGTCTTCCGCCTCGTCGACGTTCGAGTAGCCGAGCTCTTTGAGCAGGTTGCGAACGATCCGGCGCATCGTCGGAAAGTCGTCAACCACCAGAATCTTCATTCCCTTATCCATTTCATTCCCTTTGCTTGATCCATGATGCGGCGCACGACCGCCAATTCAATTTACTCCGGCCCCATGCCTGGCGCTCGCCGTCAGGCCCGCATCATACCCGCTGTACGCGATCGCCCATCAACGACAAACGCGCCATCACACGACGGCTCATTTCCGGCAGCGACGCAATTTCGTCGGCGGCGCCGAGCGCAATGGCTTCGCGCGGCATGCCGAACACGATACAGCTCGCTTCGTCCTGCGCAAGGGTATACGCCCCTGCTTTTTTCATGTCCAGCAGGCCAGCGGCGCCGTCGCGCCCCATCCCGGTCAGGATCACGCCGACCGCATTCTTGCCCGCATGCTGCGCCGCTGAACGGAACAGCACGTCGACCGACGGCCGGTGCCGGTTCACCGGCGGTTCGTCCGACAAATGCGCAATGTAGTTCGCGCCGCTGCGCGCCAGCAACAGGTGAGCGTGACCGGGCGCGATATACGCATGTCCCGGCAGCACGCGTTCGCCGTGCTCTGCCTCTTTAACGGTAATCCTGCACAAACCATTAAGGCGTTGTGCAAAAGATTTTGTGAAACCCGGCGGCATATGCTGCGCGATCAACACGGCGGGCGCATCCGGCGGCAGCGGCACGAGCACTTCGCGGATCGCTTCGGTGCCGCCCGTCGACGCGCCGACGATGATCAGCTTCTCGGTACTGAGCAGCGGATTGTTGAAGAGCGGCGCGGCGGCGGGCGCGTGCGCGGCAGGCGTGGCCGCGTGCTGCACCGGCGCGGCCTGGCGCACGCGCGCGCGGGCCGCCGCGCGAATCTTGTCGGCGAGCTTTTCCGCGTAGTCGAGCATGCCGTCGCGAATACCGACCTTCGGCTTGGTGACGAAGTCGACCGCGCCCAGTTCCAACGCGCGCAGCGTGATTTCATTGCCACGCTCGGTCAGCGACGACACCATCACGACCGGCATCGGCCGCAGGCGCATCAGCTTCTCGAGGAAGTCGAGACCGTCCATGCGCGGCATTTCCACGTCGAGCGTCAGCACGTCCGGATTGTGCTGCTTGATGAGATCGCGCGCGACCAGCGGGTCGGGTGCGGTCGCCACGACGGTCATGTCCGATTGGCCGTTGATGATTTCCGTCATCAGGCTGCGGATCAGCGCCGAATCGTCGACGCACAGTACTTTGATCTTTTGCACAGCGCTCACGCCTCCTCTGTAGTTCTGGCGTTGTTTGAATTAATCGGGCGCGGGCTTGCGCCGAACAGTTCGATGCGCGGCTTCGATGCGCCTGCGCCCGCACTGCTGCCGGCCGCGCCGAACAGTTCGACCTTGGGGCGCGTGGCGGCGGGCGTCGAGAACAGCTCGACCCGTTTGCGCGCCGCGGCGAGCCGCTCGGCACGCGCCTCGGCACTTTGCCGCACGAGCGCCTGTTCGCGCTCGGCCACCCCGGCTTCCTGCTGCAGGCGCAATTTCTTCACCATCACCTGGCCGGTGCGCGGCATGAAAGCGACCTTGCGCGGATGGTTGCCCTGCAAATCCTCAGCGACGATGCGGATTTTTTCGAGCGCCAGATAGCGGCGCACGAATTCCGAATTGCGGTCGCCGATGTTCATCGTCGTCATGCCGGCCAGCACCGCGCCGCCGCCGAACACCTTGGCTTCGAAACGCTCGCGCCGGCCGCCGGCCTTGATCAGTTCGTTGATCAGCACTTCCATCGCGTACGCGCCGTAGCGCATCGAATCCGACGCGGGCTGGCCGGCGTCCGCGCCGTCGTCGGGCAGCATGAAGTGATTCATGCCGCCGATGCCGGCCGTGCGATCCTGGATGCAGGCCGCGACACACGAACCGAGCACGGTGACGAGCACCATGTCTTCGTGGGTCGTGTAAAACTCGTTCGGCAGCAACTTCACGCCAGGGCGCTGGAAGTGGTTGTCGAAGTACAGATTGGTGGCGATCGGCAGGCTGCTGCTCATGCGGTCACCCCGCTCGTCGTGGCACTGCCGGCAGGGCTCGCGGCGCCTGCGTCGCGAGTCAGCTCATAGACGGTCTGGCCGCGCAGCTTGAACGCCTGCGTCACATAGGTGAAGTTTTCCGAGTGGCCGGCAAACAGCAAGCCACCCGATTTCATCAGCGGCTCGAAGCGCGAGAGCACCTGCGCCTGCGTCGGCTTGTCGAAATAGATCATCACATTGCGGCAGAAGATCGCGTCGAACTGCGAGCGCAACTGGTAATCGCGGTCAGTCAGATTCAATTGTTCGAAGCGCACCATCGCGCGCACTTCCGGGCGCACCTTGACCATGCCGGCATGCGCGCCGGTGCCCTTCAGGAAGAAGCGCTTGAGCCGCTCGGGCGACAGATGCTTCACCTGGTCGAACTGGTACATGCCGGCTTCGGCTTTCGCCAGCACCTGCGTGTCGATGTCGGTGGCGAGCACGCTGGCCTGACGCGCGCCGCTGTCGCCGAGCGCTTCGATCAGCGTCATCGCGATCGAATACGGTTCCTCACCGGTCGAAGCCGCCGAGCACCACACCGAAACCGGCTGCGCGCGGCGCGGCACGAACTCGGCAAGGATCGGAAAGTGATGGGCCTCGCGGAAGAACGCGGTCAGGTTGGTGGTCAGCGCATTGGTGAACGCTTCCCACTCGGCCGGATCGTTTTCCGCTTCGAGCAGATCGAGGTACTGCTTGAAACTGTCGAGGCCACGGGCACGCAAGCGGCGCGCCAGACGGCTGTACGCCATATCGCGCTTGTGATCCGACAGCGAAATGCCCGCGCTGCGATGAATCAGATCGCGAATGCGAGCGAAATCCGCCGACGTGAATTCGAAGTCCCGTCCCTGCTCGCCGGCTCTAGCCGATTCCGCCCGCTCGGGGCGTGCCGGTTGGGGACGTTGCTGCTGTGCGCGCGTTGCCATCATGAGAGTCCCTGCCTGCAATACGAGCCATCCCGCTTGTCGCCAGGCGGATTGCTTCTGGCGAAAGGAGTTGTGTTCGCGGGGTCGCGCCCGCCCGCGAGTTCTGCCAACACGCAGTCGGCCCGCGACACGCTACTTAAGCGTGCTTCGATGATTCGCCCCTCATGGAGCGAGATGCCGAATGACCGCATGTCTTTGTGCCAATTCCTAAAACGTTTCCCAGTCCGCGTCCGATCCTGCGGTCGCGGCGCCTGCTGCGGCCGGACGTGCTGCGGAGTCGGATGCGGCGCGGGCCGTCTTCGGTTTGAGCGCCGGTTCGACACGCGCGGTATCGGCAACCTGGGTCGCCGAAGCCGGTGCTGCATGCGTTGCCGCGCTTGCCGGCCTGTTTGCCGCGGGGTGCGCAGCGGCGTGTGCGGACGCTTGCGGCGCGGCCTTTGCGGGCTGCGCGTGCTGGTTGCCGCCCCTGCCGCCGCTCTTGCCGCCGTTCGTGCGTACCGCCGCTTGCGGACGCGCTGCAGTCGCGGCGCTGCGCGTCTGGCCGCCGGCTACTTTCCAGCCGTTCACCACCGCTTGCAACTGGCGCGTCTGATCTTCGAGCGACGCCGCCGCAGCCGCTGCCTGCTCGACCAGCGCGGCGTTCTGCTGCGTGACTTCGTCCATCTGCACGACCGCGCGATTCACCTGTTCGATGCCGCCCGACTGCTCTTCGGAAGCCGCGCTGATTTCGCCCATGATGTCGGTCACGCGGCGCACCGCCTGCACGATCTCGTCCATCGTGGTGCCCGCCCGGCCGACCAGCTCCGATCCGCTTTGCACCTTGTCGACCGAGTCGCCGATCAGTTCCTTGATTTCCTTCGCGGCGCTCGCGCTGCGCTGCGCGAGACTGCGCACTTCGCCTGCAACCACGGCGAAACCGCGACCCTGTTCGCCTGCCCGCGCGGCTTCGACTGCCGCGTTCAGCGCGAGAATGTTGGTCTGGAATGCAATGCCTTCGATCACGCCGATGATGTCCACGACCTTGTTCGAACTGGTCGCGATGCCCTGCATCGTCGTGACGACCTGGCTCACCACGTCGCCGCCGCGCGTCGCGATATCGGACGCATTGACGGCCAGCTGGCTCGCCTGGCGCGCGTTCTCGGCGTTCTGGCGCACGGTGCCGGTCAGTTGCTCCATGCTCGAGGCGGTTTCCTGCAGCGACGCGGCCTGCTGTTCGGTGCGTTGCGAAAGATCGGTGTTGCCCATGGCGATTTCGCGCGCGCCGGTGTCGATCGATTCGGTGCTGCTGTGAACCGCCGTCACCATCGTTGCCAGGCTTTCCTGCATGCGCTTGATGCCGGCGAACAGGCGGCCGATTTCGTTGCGGCTGAACACGTTGATCTGCTCGGACAGATCACCCGAGGCGATCCGTTCGAAGCACGCCGTCGCATCGTTCAGCGGCTGCACGATCAGGCTGCGCAGCGCGAAGCGGATGCCCACGACCAGCAGCAGTGCGATCGCGGTGACGCCGATGATCAGCGTGGTCATCAGCGAGATGTTCGATTGCGCGCTGGCCTGCTGATCCACGGCAAGCTGCTGCAGCGTCTTGATGACGGAGGACGCAACGTTGTCGTACGCCAGGAACATCGGCGGGATCTTGGTATCGGCGATCGCGTGATAGGCCGCCGGATCGTTCGCGCGCAACGCGGCGAACTCCGGTTCGACGCCGTCTCGCGTCAAGGTCGCGCGGCGCGCCGTCAGATCGTCGATCAGCGCCTGGTCAACGCCGCTCTTCGGTGCGTTGAGAAACGCCTGCCAGTTCTCGCTTGACTTGCTGAACAGGACCTGGGCACGATCGAGCGCCGTCTTCGCCTGCTCGGTATCGCCGGCGGCGCTCAACGCGGTGACGCGGTCCAGCGTCAAGCGCGCACGCAACAGGTACGCCGACGCATCGTCGAGCGAGTGAATGGCGACCAGATCGCCGCGTGCGATCCGGTCGAGCGATTGGCTCGCGCCGTTCAGCGCGGTTAGGCCAAGGGCGCCGACCACGATGGTCAGCGCCACCAGAATGATCCCCACCATCGTCAGCGATGTGCGAATCGACCACCTGCTCAGCATCTTGATGCTCCCTGTTTCGATCTGTCTTTCGTACTGGCGCGTAGCGATGCTTACGCGCCGAGCGTTTCGATCAACGCCATTTCACGGCTGGTCATCAGCTTCTCGATGTCCATCAGGATCAGCATGCGACCGTCGACGGTGCCGAGACCCGTCAGGTACTCGGTCGTCAGCGTCGCGCCGAATTCCGGCGCCGGCATGATCTGGTCGGTGGCGAGCGTCAGCACGTCGGACACGCCGTCCACCACCATCCCGACCACGCGATGCGCGACGTTCAGAATGATCACGACAGTCTGGTGGTCGTACTCGACACGGCCCAGATGGAACTTGATGCGCATGTCCACGATCGGCACGATGATGCCGCGCAGATTGATCACGCCTTTGATGAACTCAGGCGCATTGGCGATCCGCGTCACGTTGTCGTAGCCGCGGATTTCCTGCACCTTGAGAATGTCGATGCCGTACTCTTCGGCGCCGAGCGTGAAGACGAGGAATTCCTGACCGCCGGCGTCCGCCTGCTGCGAGTCGCGGCGGCCATTCGTACCGCTCGCGTTCGCGACGCTCGAATTGATGGATTGGACTTCTGCCACGTTAGCCCCCAAACGGTTGGGATGAAATAAGTTGAGTGAGTGTTGCTAAAACTGCGTGCCTGACCGATGCCATCACGGATGTCAGGCGAGGCTCATCGCGCCGTGTGCATGGCGCGATTCACGATTCAGCGCCGCCACATCCACAATCAGCGCAACACTGCCGTCGCCGAGAATGGTTGCGGCGGAAATGCCGTGCACCTTGCGGTAATTCGTTTCCAGATTCTTCACGACCACCTGCTGCTGCCCCACCAGTTCGTCGATCAGCATCGCAAAGCGGCGCCCTTCGGTTTGCATGATGGTGACGATGCCTTGCGTCGGCTCCTGCTTGGCGTCGTCGACGTTGAACACTTCGTGCAACGCGACGAGCGGCAGATATTCACCGCGCACGCGCACCACGCGTTCGCCGTTGGCCACCGTGTAGATGTCCTCGGCGAGCGGTTGCAGCGACTCCATCACGAAGTTCAGCGGCAGAATGAAGATCTCGTTGCCGACCTTGACCGACATACCGTCGAGAATCGCCAGCGTGAGCGGCAAGACGATGCGCGTGGTGCTGCCCTTGCCGGCATGCGAGGTGATCTCAACGTGACCGCCCATCGACTGGATGTTGCGTTTCACCACGTCCATGCCGACGCCGCGGCCCGAGACGTCCGTGACCTGCTCCGCCGTCGAGAAGCCCGGCAGGAAAATCAGGTTCCAGACTTCTTCGTCGGTCATCGTCTCGCTGACCTGCATGCCCTGCTTCGCGGCCTTCGCGAGAATCTTGTCGCGGCGCAAACCGGCGCCGTCGTCGCTCACCTCGATGACGATGTTGCCGCCGTGATGCGCGGCCGACAGCACCAGCTGACCGGTCGAATCCTTACCCGCCGCACGCCGCGCTTCCACGGTTTCGATGCCGTGGTCGAGACTGTTGCGCACGAGGTGAGTCAACGGATCGATGATCCGTTCGATCAGGCTCTTGTCGAGTTCGGTCGCCTGACCGAACGTGACAAGCTCCACTTCCTTGCCGAGTTTCGCCGCCAGATCGCGCACCAGACGCGGGAAGCGGCTGAACACGTAGTCCATCGGCATCATGCGGATCGACATCACCGCTTCCTGCAGATCGCGCGCATTGCGCTCGAGCTGCGCCATGCCGTTGAAGAGCCGGTCGTGCAGCGCCGGATCGAACGTGCTGGTGGTTTCGGCCAACATCGCCTGGGTGATCACCAGTTCGCCAACCAGGTTGATCAGCTGATCGACCTTTTCGACGCCGACGCGAATCGAGCTGCCTTCCGCGCCGCCTGCTGCCGCGGCCGGACGCGCCGCGGCTTTGCGATCCTGTTCGGCGGTCGCCGGCGTGCTTACCGCCCCGCTTGCTGCGCCGTTTGGCGCACCGCCTGGTGCACCGTTTCCGGCCGATGCGCTGCTCGCTGCCGCAGGCGCGGCCGCGGCAGGCGCCGGCGTTTTTGCCGGCGACGCCGGCGTGTCGAACAGTCCATGCGTGGCGGCGGCTTGGGCGGGTGCAGCGGTGTGAGCCGCCGGTGCTGACGACGCTGCCTGCTCCGCCTCAACTGCGTGTGCCGTTTGTGCTGCATGCGCCGGGGTCGAATCGGCAGCGTCCGGCGTTCCAGGTTCGCCTTGCTGCGTCTCGTCCGCCGGTGCGGTGCCGCGGCCGATCGAGATCTGACTTTCGTCGATCACGAAGCAGCACACGGCGATGATGTCGTCGGAGGTCACATCGGTCTGGAGCCACAGCGTCAGATCGCCGCCGCTCTTGACCCGCCCGACAATGTTGCCCAAGTTGCCGAGCTCTTCGGCCAGCAGTTCCTGGTCCTTCTCACCAACGCCCCGTAGCGTAATTTTCAGATGGGGGCCGGCTGCATCGCCGGCGCCCTCGGCTTGTCCGGTCTGTGCCGGTTCGCCGTCAGTCCATTCACCCGCCGCCTGCACCGCCTGTTCGACGACGTGCTCGGGCGGGGTGCCACCTTGAGCCGCGGGTTGTGCTTCTACCGGTGCTTCTACTGGTATTGCTGCCGCCGGCGCGGTCGGGGCCGGCGCTGCGGCCGGTTCGGCGCCGAGGCGGCTTTCCGCATGCAACTGTTCGAGCTTCGCGCAAATCGCCTTGGCGACGGCGCCATCCGGCTCGGCGCTCGCGCGGTAATCCGTGAGCTGGCCCGACAACACGTCCTTGGTTTCGAGGAACGTGTCGATCATGTCCTTGCGCAGCACGAGTTCGTTATTGCGCGCGCGGTCGAGCAGCGATTCGAGAATGTGGGTCGTTTCCGTCAGCGCGGTAAAACCGAACGTCGCCGCGCCACCCTTGATCGAATGCGCCGCGCGGAAAATCGCCGCGAGGTCTTCGGGGTCCGGATGCGCGATATCCAGATTGAGCAGCAACTGCTCCATCTGCGCGAGCAGTTCGTCCGCTTCGTCGAAGAACGTCTGATAGAACTGAGTGATGTCGAGTGTCATGCCTGGGTCACCGCGAGAGTTCCTGTCTAGGCTTGGGCTGCCGTGCCGCCGCGTCGAAAGCTTCTATAACTTGTGTAAAGGTGGCGCTTATGAGGCGCTCATGTGTTGTCCGAATCGGCCAGTGCCGCGACCAGTTCGGTCAACATGTCGGGGTCGAGCGGCTTTTCGATCCAGCCGGTCGCCCCCGCCGCCCGAGCCGCCGCCTTGAACGGCTCGCCCGATTCCGTCGTGAGGACGAGGATGGGCGTCGCCTGATAAGCCGGATTGCCGCGCAGTTCCGTGATCAGATCGAGGCCGGTTTTGCCCGGCATGTGCTGGTCCGTCAGCACGAGGTCGAACGACATGGCGAGCGCGTTTTCGAGCCCTTCATTGCCGTCCGCCGCGAGCGTCACTTCATAGCCGGCCGTCGTCAGCGTGGCGGCGAGGATTTGCCGCATCGATGCCGAATCGTCGATTGCCAGGATGTGCCTGATCATGAAAACCTCGCTGCACTTACGCTTGGGATCGACCTGCCGTCCGCGCCACCCGGGCGCATGGACCGGCCAGCCGATCGCTGTCTGTTACTGGGCAGCCGGCGCTACCGCCGGCACCTTCGGTGCAACCGTCACCGGTTGCGCAAGTCTTTGCAGCAGCGGCTTGGAGCCGGCTGCGTCGTCCGACAAGGTGGTCGTGGTGGAGTCGTCATGGTCAAGCGCCTCCTCCGACTTCCTGTTCAGCACGATGATGCTGATGCGACGGTTTTCCGGGTCCATCGGGTCCGCCTTGTTCAGGTTCTGCGTCGACGCGAGACCGAGCACGCGCATCACCTTCGCTTCGTCCATGCCGCCGGCGATCAGCTCGCGGCGCGACGCATTGGCGCGATCCGCGGACAATTCCCAGTTGCTGTAGCCCTTCTCGCCGCCCGCGTATTGCACGGCGTCGGTGTGCCCTTGCACGATGATGCGGTTCGGCACGTCGTTCAGCGTGTGGCCGATTTCGCGCAGGATGTCGCGCATGTACGGTTCCACCACGTCTTTCGCGGTCGCGAACATCGGCCGTTTCTGCGAGTCGACGATTTCGATGCGCAAGCCGGTCAGCGTCGAATCGATGCGGATCTGCTGCTTGAACTGGCGCAGCACCGGATTCGCTTCGATCGCGGCCATCAGCTTGACCTGCAGATCGTGGAGGCGGACCTGTTCGCGACGTTCCAACTCGCCCTGCAACTGTTTGACCGAGTCGTCGTTGCTATGGGAGACCGTGCGCTCGGCGCGATTGTTGCTGCCGTCGGTCGAGCGCGTCACGCCCTGTGCGTCGGTCGAAATGTCGCGGCCGCCGCCCTTCAGAATGCTCGAGTCCTCGGCGCTGCGATCGCCGCCCCACAACGTGATCTTCAACGGCTGGTTGAAGTAATCGGCGATGCCCTTCAACTGCACGGTGGAAGCCGAGCTCAGCAGCCACATCAGCAGGAAGAACGCCATCATCGCGGTCATGAAGTCCGCATACGCGAGCTTCCACGCGCCGCCGTGATGACCGGCCTTCTTCGGCGCGGAGCGCTTGACGACAATGGCGCGGTCTTTGTCCTTGCTCATCGAATCGGTTCCCGGCGCCCGTTACTTGGCTTTGACGCGGCGCACGTGCTCTTCCAGCTCGGCGAACGACGGGCGTTCGGTCGAGAAGAGCACTTTGCGGCCAAATTCGACGGCAATCGCCGGCGCATAGCCATTCAGGCTGGCGAGAATCGTGACCTTGATGCACTGGAACATCTTGGTCGACTCGGTCACGCGCTGTTCGGCGACGCTCGCGAGCGGGCCGATCAACCCGTACGAAAGCAGAATCCCGAGGAAGGTGCCGACCAGCGCCTGGGCGATCATCTCGCCGAGCACGGCCGGCGGCTTGTCGGCGGAGGCCATGGTGTGCACCACGCCCATCACCGCGGCCACGATACCGAACGCCGGCATGGCGTCGCCGACCTTGTTCAGGGCGTGCGCGGGCGCCTCGCCTTCCTGGTGATGCGTTTCGATCTCCTCGTCCATCAGGCTTTCGATCTCGAACGCGTTCATGTTGCCGCCCACCATCAGACGCAGGTAGTCGGTCAGGAATTCGATGATGTGGTGGTCGGCGAGGATCTTCGGATACTGCGTGAAGATCGGGCTCTTCGACGGATCGTCGATGTCGGCTTCCAGCGTCAGCGTGCCTTCCTTGCGCGCCTTGGCGAGCAGGACGTAAAGGAGCGCCATCAGCTCCATATAGACGTCCTTGTTGTACTTTGCGCCCTTGAATAGGGTTGGAATGACGCGCAGCGTCGCCTTGATCGTCTTCATCCCGTTACCGAGAATGAACGCACCGACGCCGGCGCCGACGATCATCAGCACTTCAACGGGTTGCAGCAGCGCGCCAAGATGGCCGCCTTCCAGCGCGTAACCGCCGAAAACGGACAAAAGCGTCACGAGTGTTCCCACGAAAATCAGCACTGCCGAGCCCTCACAAAGAAGCGACGGTGACCGTCGTTAATCTGGTTTACGGCAACGAAGCAGAAAACTTTGGTGGAAAAGCGGCTCGTCGCTCCGGTGTAAACCAGAGGCGGGTTAAACCGGGTGGGTATGGCCCGGTCCCGGGACATCGTGCTGGAAGGCCCGCCGAATGGGGTCGTGGGCGTGCATAACGGCGTGGGCAACGGTGCAGCGCGGGTTGGGAGCCAGGGGCCGGCGCCGCGCTGCGGCTCAAATTTCGAGCGCGACGAGGCTTTCGCGGGCCCGGGCGTCGGCAAATTTCTTTGTCTTACCTGCACGCGACGGCGGCTGGCACAGCCCACAGACGAAGGCGTGCTGCGGGTCGTGGGCATGCGCGACAAAATGTCCGCTGCACCGGCAGCAGGCGGTCATTTGCAGCATCCCGGAGTCGAAGAAGCGCACCAGCGTCCAGGCGCGCGTGAGACTGAGCACGGGCTCGTCGTCGTGCAACTGGACATGTTCCAGATAAAGGCGGTAGCTCTTCACGATCGACTGGATCGTCAAACAGCCGCCGTGATCGGCCATGAAACGGTAGATGTTGTAGAACAGCGACGAGTGAAAGTTCGGCTGCCAGGTCATGAACCAGTCAGTCGAAAACGGCAACATGCCCTTGGGCGGGGACACCCCTTTCAATTCCTTGTACAGCTTGATCAGCCGGTCGCGCGACAGGCTGGTTTCCGCTTCCAGCAATTGCAGACGCGCACCGAGTTCGATTAGCTCGATGGCGAGGGTGATTTCCCTGACTTCCTGCACAACGCTTTTATATGCCATCCGCTTCTATTTCCCCCGTCCTGATCGCTTTGTTTGAGCAAAAAGCCGCCATCAGCTAAGTTGCTCGACTGGCTGGCTGGCCATCAGGATCGCGGAATGCGCCTGAGCCACGGCGCTGGACTTGCCTTTGTCCGCCAGGGCGGACAGCACGGCATGGTCATCGAAACGGAAACGGCACAGCACCTGATTGGATGCCGCCAGCTTCACGGTCTGTGCCAAAGACAGATTGGCGAGCACGTCGGCCAACTGGTCCGAAATCCCCATGCGAAACATGCCCATCGGCTTGTCTTCGCGCAGCAGACGCTGGGCGAGCAGGAGATAAGACAGGTTGACTTCTCTGATCTCATTGAGCATTTCGCTTGTCGCGCTCATGATTCCCCCGGGGTGTATCTGGCTGGTCAGGCCGTTACGGAAACGTTTGCTCGAACGCGCGCACTTAAACCGCACGAATCGGCTCGTTTCTGGTCTTGCGAGCATTGTGTCGAAAGGGGGAGCGGACGAAAATCGGACAGACACCCTGCCTGCTTGACAGATTAATCCGTCATTCGTGTAGGAATTTTTCCTACAAACCAAGGGTCGGAAAGAATACTGGTATTGACGAGGGGCCGCGCAGCTTGGGGCTCGTGATGCGTTTTGGCTAATTCCTCGGCAGAAATGTGAACCAAATGGTGAGTTCTGAATGACTCACAATCCGCACCTTGCAGCGGTGAGGAAGAATTATAAGACGTTTTCACTTCAGCGCAACGAGGCTGGTGTAGGGCAACGTTCAATCTGTGGGATCGTCCTTTGCACCTGCTCCCTCAGCGTCTGGACGCCCATCCCGTCGTGCCTGCCGGCTATCTGGACGGCCTCCTGGCGACCTGTTACGCATCATGTTTCGCGCTGTAACAACATTAAGCGTTTGAAAAATAACTCGAATTAGCGCAGCCGATCCCGATAATGACGCTAAGGGATAACCCGATGCAGGTTCGGAATACCCTCGGGCGGCGGCTTACCGCGCCCAACCGTCCGTCAGGCATTCGCTCCTCGCTCGACCCGAGCGCCGTTGTGCGATGCCGTCTTGAACAGGAGAAACGCATGCGAATCGCACAAATTGCGCCGTTGTACGAAGCTGTCCCGCCGAAACTCTATGGCGGCACCGAACGCGTCGTCTCGTATCTGACCGAAGCCCTGGTCGACCTGGGCCACGACGTCACGCTGTTTGCGAGCGGCGACTCCGTCACCTCAGCGAACCTCGACGCGTGCTGGCCGCGTGCGCTGCGCCTCGACCCGACAATTCGCGATGCGTTGGCTCCGCACATCCTGATGATGGAAAAGGTGCGTAAGGTCGCGCATGAATTCGACGTGCTGCACTTTCATCTCGACTACATGCCGTTCCCGCTCTTCACCACCATGGACACGCCGTTCGTGACCACGCTTCACGGCCGTCTGGATTTGCCGGAGCTGCAACCGGTGTTCGACGCGTTCTCGAATGTGCCGGTGGTGTCGATCTCCGATTCGCAGCGCGTGCCGCTGCCCCAGGCCAACTGGCTGAACACGATTTACCACGGTCTGCCCGAGCAACTGCTCACGCCGCAGACGCACAAGAAGCCGGAATATCTGGCGTTCCTCGGCCGTATCTGTCCGGAGAAGCGCGTCGATACAGCTATCAAGATCGCTGCACAAAGCGGTTTGCCGCTGAAGATCGCCGCCAAGGTGGACAAGGTCGACCAGGAATACTTCAAGACGGAAATCGAGCCGCTGCTCTCCATGGCGCATGTGGAGTTCGTCGGCGAGATCAACGAGGCGCAGAAGCCCGAGTTCCTGTCGGGTGCCAAAGCGCTGCTGTTTCCGATCGACTGGTCGGAGCCGTTCGGTCTCGTGATGATCGAATCGATGGCGTGCGGCACGCCGGTGATCGCCTTCAACCGCGGTTCGGTGCCGGAAGTGATCGACCACGGCGTGACCGGCTACATTGTCGAGGACGTTCAAGGCGCGGTAGCCGCCCTGCAGCGTCTGGACGAACTGTCGCGCACTGAGATTCGCGCACAGTTCGAGCGCCGCTTCAGCTCGAAAACAATGGCTCGGAATTACGTTGACGGCTATTCGGCTCTGATCGAAGCAACGCGCCGCCCGATGTTGCGCCGGGTTGCGGTGGGCTGAGCGGCGTGCTTAAACGGCGTGCTCAGCGGCTGAGGTTTTTATGCGCTCAGCCGCTTAAACCGTGCTTCTGCCGTGCTCTGCCGTTTAAGCCGTTTTCCGATTCGCACGGCAATCACAAGTAAATTTGCCTGGTGAATCGTTTGCGCGAGCGGTTGACTAGAGTTAACCCGCTTCTACTACGGAAAAGCCGCCCCTCAGGGGCGGCTTTTTTAATGCCGCCGTGGATGCGCTTCCATCCCGGATAAGCGCTACGCGAATAAACAACCCGGCACCGATCAACCTTCAGTTGGCTTTCGCCCGGACCGCAGGGTATTCACGCCGCGCCAATCAGAAAACGTTCGCGATTCTTGCCGACAATCCACTTTGGCGGTTTGCCGCGCCCGCTCCAGGTATTGCCCGATTTCGGATCCTGGTACTTGGCCGGCAGCGGTGCCTTCTTCGGCGGGCGTCCACGCTTGGCGGCAACCGCAAAACCGAGGTCTTGCGCGGTCAGACCGTATTCAGCGATCTTTTGGCGGATGTCGGCGACAACATTGTCGATTTCAGTACGCCGGGCTTCGTCTGCCTGTGCCTGCAATTTGGCGATCTGCGCCTTGAGGTCTGCATATTGAGACATATCGGTTCTCCCTTTTTCTAGAACTCATTCGATCGCAGACTAGCTGCAATTATAAAAATTCGCAATGGACAATAATACCGATTTAGGAAGAAATCATCTGATAATTATTAAGCGTCGATGAATTGTAAAACGAGATCTTTATCAGGCAATAATAGGTAAAGGCGACTCCACTTTGACAATTCTTGACACCTAATCCAGCTGTCTTTCCCTAGAATTGCGCGTTCAATGGCATGAACCTGCGCTTAGCACTCACGCCACTCCAAGCGCCAAACATTTTAGGATTACCAATCATGCAGTTGTCAAAGCGCCTTGCTGCCGAGCTGTTCGGCACCTTCTGGCTCGTACTCGGGGGCTGCGGCAGCGCCGTCCTCGCCGCGAACTTCGCCGGCCCGGTCCATGGTCTGGGCATCGGCTTCGTGGGCGTCTCGCTCGCATTCGGCCTCACTGTCCTGACCATGGCGTATGCGATCGGCCACATCTCCGGCTGTCACCTGAATCCGGCGGTGAGCGTCGGCCTGACCGTCGCCGGCCGCTTTCCGGCTCGCGACCTGCTGCCGTACATCTTCGCGCAAGTGATCGGTGCGGTGCTGGGCGCGCTGGTGCTGTCGCTGATCGCGTCGGGCAAACCGGGTTTCGACCTCGTCGCCAGCGGTTTCGCCAGCAACGGCTACGGTGAGCGCTCGCCTGGCCATTACTCGCTCGCGGCCGCGTTCATTTGCGAAGTGGTGATGACCGGCTTCTTCCTGTTCGTCATCCTCGGCGCGACGGACAAACGCGCGCCGGCCGGTTTCGCGCCGATCGCCATTGGCCTGTGCCTCACGCTCATCCACCTGATCTCGATTCCGGTTACCAACACGTCCGTCAACCCGGCGCGCTCGACCGGCCCGGCGCTGTTCGTCGGCGGCGCAGCGGTGGATCAGCTGTGGATGTTCTGGGTCGCACCGATTATCGGCGCGGTGATCGCAGGCGTGCTGTACCCGCTCGTCGCCGAAAGCCGCCGCGGCAATTCGCAGAAACTGGCCCTCGACTGATTGGCGAGTGCGCCGGGGGTGCGCCGGGAGTCCATATCCCGGCAGTCAAAGCGGGCGCTACGGCGCCCGTTTCGTTTTGTGCGCGCGATGCGGCCGCCCGGTGGCCTGCCAATGGCCCGCTGCTAGAATCGTGCGACTTCCCAAGCTCGCACAGGTGCTACCGATGACCCGTTTCCGCGGATTCCTGCATGGCGTCGCACTCTCCGTCGGCGGTTTGTGTGCTGGCGCACTGACGTTGCCCGCGGCCCATGCGGCGGACAGCAATATCGAGACGCTCGTATTCGTGCGTCACGGCGAGAAACCGGCCAACGGTTATGGCCAGCTCAATTGCCAGGGACTCAACCGCGCGCTTGCATTACCGGCAGTGATCGCCGCCAAGTTCGGCAAGCCGGACGCGATCTACGCGCCCGATCCCGGCCAGCAAAAAGACGACAGCGGCCATCCCTATTACTACGTTCGGCCGCTTGCGACCATCGAACCCACTGCCATCCAGTTCCAGATGCCGGTGCAAACGCCGTACGGCTTCGCCCAGATCGACCAACTCGGCACAGCGCTCGTCAATCCGGCCAATCGCAACAAGCTGATTGTCATTGCATGGGAGCACAAGCTGATCGTGAAGTTGCTGCGCCAGATGATCAGCACGCATGGCGGTCATGCCGCCGATGTCCCGAACTGGCAAAGCGACGACTTCGACAGTATTTATATTGTTCGCCTCGACTGGCAAAACGGCACGGCCCGCGCCACGTTCAAACTTGACCGCCAGGGATTGAACGACCGCGCTGCGGATTGCCCATGCGCGGCGCTGCCGGGAGCGCCTTCCGCGGCTGCGGCGGGTGCTTCCGCTGGCTCGCCTGATTAATTGGGCAATACAGATGTAAGCCGCGATTACCGGCACGGCAATCCAATTACTGCAATGCGTGGCAGAAACTGGATGCCGGCTCGTTCCAAGGAATCGAGATCCCTTATTTGGCGGGCCTCCGAGCGGAAAGCGCGTGCAGCGTGTTGCGTTCGAACGTTCCCTCTACTGCCTTTCGAACGCTGCGATGACGCTTGCAGTCCGTAACATCTCGTCTCAGTAACGCGCGACCGGAATGCGTAGATTGATCCTGTGCGACACACATACGTCGCCTCACAGGAGAACACCATGAAACGCATCGTCACTCACTTGCTGGTTGCTGCCGGACTCGCGGCGGGCGCATGCGGTGTCGCGCAAGCGCATACGGATCTGAGTATCGGCCTGTCGCTCGGCGCACCGGTTTATGCCCAACCTGCACCTGTCTATGCAGCGCCGCAGCCGGTGTACTACGGCAACGGCGGCTGGGACCATCGCTACGACCGCGGCGGCTATTATCGCGACGACCATCGGGATAACCGCGGCTGGGATCGCAACGACCGCCGCTGGGGTCATGATGACCGTGGCGATCGCCGTGACGGATGGCACGGCTGATCGTAGCGTTGGGTAGGGTCGCGTAGAGACGCGAATGGCCGGCCCGCATCCACGAAAGAGGAGGCGGGCCGGTCGGTTTTCAGGACGTCAGCTCGTCGTCGAGCGAGAAAAGTTTGCGCAAGTGCTGTGCGACGCCCGCTTCGAAGTTGTTGCCGATGCGCGGCACGTGCGGTAGACGCGTGATGAGATCAGGATTGGCGTTGTTCATCATGAACGGATGGCCGGCTGTCTCCAGCAGGTCGATATCGTTCATGTTGTCGCCAAAGGCCACACACTGCGAAGCGTCGACGCCGAGGCGCTCGAGCACGATCTGCAAGGCACGCCCCTTCGAGACGTTCGACGTCATCACCTCCAGGCAGTCCGGCAGCGAATAGGTGACGTACAGCGCGTCGCCGAATTCGCGCGCCAGGTTGGCCGAGACTTGCGCGAGATCGGCGGGGTCCCCGATATAGAGGGCCTTGGCGATGTCGACGCCGTCATGATTCGGCAGATCGGTGACCTCGTAGGTGAAGCCCGAATCCTGATGGAATTTGAGCAGGTCGGGTGCATCCCGGTCGATCAACCACGCCTGGTCGGCGAACAGGTTGACGATCACGCGACCGTGCGCGCCGGCGATTTCCGGCTGCACCAACCGCTGCACGATGGCCGGCGGCAGGTCATCGGCGTGGATCACCGTGTTGTCCGGTGCGTGAATGCGAGCGCCGTTCGACGTGATCAGATACGGCTTGATGCCCAGCAGGTCGCGAATGCCCGCGACGTCGCAGTAGTGGCGCCCCGTGGCGATCACGAAGTGCAGCCCATCGCTTTCAAGCTTACGCACGGTGGCGATCGTGAACGGATCCACCTGGTGATCGGCGTTGAGCAGCGTGCCGTCAAGATCCGTGGCAATGACTTTGTACATAGTGTGAGCAGCCCGGCAGCGTCAAAGACCGCATTTTACCGTTGCGCGCCGCATCCGCGAGGTCACACCCGGCGCGCCAGACGATTCTCAACCGCCGATGCGAGCCGCTTCGCGCTGCGCCAATTGCAAACCGCCGTGCGCCGAGTCCGCCAACGGCTCGCGCAAACGGGCTTGATAGATCCGAGGCACGTACTCGCGCAAGGGGGCGCCGAGACCGCCGCACAGCGCAACCGGCAGGGTGGCCGAAGGGTCGAGCGCGGCAATCATCTTGCCCACGTCCACGCCGGCTTCGCCTAGCAAGCGCGCCGCGAACGGATGCGCGCGGTGCGCAATGACAATCGGCGCGAGCCTTGCATAGGCGGTCTGATTGGCTTCGCACAGCCAGACCACCAGACTGTCGCGGTCATGCGCACCGGTGTGGGTGAGCAGCGCCTGCGCCAGATCGTCGTTGGGCCCGCGCCCATCGAGCGCCTGCTGCGCGTGTACGACGCCCCGTAGCCCAAGCCAGGCGCCGCTCGCTTCGTCGCCCGACGGGTAACCGAAGCCGCCGGCGACCCGGCATTCGCCATGGGCGTCAAGCACAGCCGCCTGACTGCCGGTGCCGAGCGCAACAACCACGCCCTGTGCGCCGCCGTGCGCACCCAGCAAGGTGGTGTACACATCGCTTTCCACCGCGAGCCCGGCTACCGCCGGCGCCTGCGCGCGAAACGCGGCCAGCCAGTCACGATTATTGACTCCTGCCAACCCGCAACCGAGTACGCAGCACGCCCAGTCCAGCGGCACGCCGATGCGTGCGAATGCGTCGGCGCAGCCGGCGCCAATGGCCTGCCACGCGCGCTCCACGCCGAGGCCCAAACCCGAGGGCCCGCTTGCCGCCTGAGCCAGTTCACGGCCCTGCGCGTCGGCGAGTACGACCCGCGTACCGCTGCCGCCGCCGTCAACGCCGATCAGAAAGAGATCTTTATTCATCGAATCGAGTGAGTTCAGATGGTGAATAACGCCTAGCGTGGCAGGTCAGTTCCAATCCCGCAATTGGCCGAACGGCCAACTTGCGGCGCACACAGCTTCCGCTATGCTGGCGGACGACATGACAACGCGGGAGCGCGAAAGTGACACAGCGATGCAACTGGGTATCGAGCGAAGCGCTCGCACACTACCACGACACCGAGTGGGGCGTGCCCTCGCGCGACGATCAGCATTTGTTCGAACTGCTTGTGCTGGAAGGTGCGCAGGCGGGTCTGTCATGGTCGACGATTCTCAACAAACGCGCTGGCTATCGTCGCGCCTTCGCCAACTTCGACATCGATAAGGTCGCGCGCTTTACGCCCAAGCATGTCGATGCGCTGGTGCTGGACGAAAGCATTGTGCGCCATCGCGGCAAGATCGAGTCGGCCATTACCAACGCGCGCGCCGTGCAGCAGATTCAGGCCGAACACGGCTCGCTCGCCAACTTCGTATGGTCGTTCGTCGATCAGACGCCGATCCAGAACGATTGGGCGTCGTATAAACACGCGCCTGCATCGACCGAAATCTCGGATGCGCTCAGCAAAGGGCTAAAGCGCTACGGCTGCAAGTTCGTCGGCTCGACGATCTGCTACGCGTTTATGCAGGCAGTCGGCATGGTGAACGACCACGAGGCGAGTTGCATGTGCCGCGCGCGATGCGCGGCGCTTGGCAAGAAGGGTCGCAATCGCAAAGCCGGCTGAGGCGGCAGCGGCTATCGGCAGTTGCCAGCGCCTGGCGCAGCGCGTCTGAAGCACCGCTCGCTTCGCAAGCGGCCATCGGCTATCCGGTAAAGCCCTGTCTACGCTTTTCAAGCGGGCAGCCGCCATAGAGGAGGTAATGAGCGCTGGTCGCCACGATGGCGAGCGGCGTCGCCAGACCGGCATAGGCGGCATAAAGGGCAATCGAGCCAAATCCGGGAATTGAAGGCTTTTCGCCGTGCTAGTCCGGGTTTCGCCAATCGACGCACGTCCGATACTGGCATTCATGCGCTCGAACAACGCATAACCGCTGCGTAACGCATGGGAGACGACAATGAAAACCCTGAACTTCCTGACCCATCAGGAGATTTTCGATCAGGCCGTGGACCATCTGCTCGGCCAGAGGCGCGCCGCCTTACTGCCGCGCGGCGGCGGTGCCTACCGCGGCGGCTGCCCGGTCGGCAGCTTCATCAAGCCTTGCGATTACATGACCGCGATGGAAGGCGTTCCGGTGCGCTACATCAGCAAAACGCCCGTCGAAGTACCCGCCTATATGCATGCCGGCGTATCCGCGCTTAAAAAGGCGCTCCTGCGCGCCCGCCTCAATGTGTACGACCCGGCCACCGTCGCTTTGCTCAGCTGCCTGCAAAACGTGCACGACGTGTTCGGCACGTGGGAATGGCATGAGCGTCTGAGCTCGATTGCCCGGCAATTCGACTTATCCGCCGAGCGCCTGAAGAGCGCTGCGTAACGAGTTTCAGGGCAGCGGCAAAAAACCAACGCAAAACCGACACGCCAAAAGCAAAACGGCGATGTGGCTTCTTTCGAAGCTACACCGCCGTTCGGCGTGCAATGCGCGAAATGCAGCGCGGAAAAGCGTGCTTAGTGCAGCTTTTTCGGCAGCATCTGGCTGCGCAGGCGCTTGTGCAGGCGCTTCACAGCAGCAGCCTTCTTGCGCTTACGTGCCGTGGTCGGCTTTTCGTACGATTGACGCTCACGCAGTTCAGCGATCAGGCCATTCTTTTCGATTGCGCGACGAAAGCGGCGAATCGCCACTTCGAACGGCTCGTTTTCTTTCAGAAGAATCGTCGTCATGTAATTCCTAACTCAATCACTTGATAGGGGTAAATTGCGTGGCGGATACCGCTCACGCGCCGGCCCTCCGGTCGTTCCGATTCATGGCCAGTAACAGGCAAACGCGGGAAAAATCCCGGCCAAACCACGAATGAAACGAGAGGCATAACGGCCACGGAGGCCGGAAAAGAGAGGTGGGGAGTTCACCGCGGAACGCGGACAGACGTAATGCAAATGCCGCGTCTGCTGCCGTTTCGCCAACCTTTCATCAATGAAAAACATTGACGAAACAGGCAAAGATCTCAATTCACTCCCGATGATATCAGGAAACTCCCCATCCTACCAGGGGTTTAGCGATCGCGCCAGGTCCCGTGCGCGATCAGGCACTCGCCTCGTCCAGTTCGCGAATATCGGCGCCGGTCAGCATCAGATGGACAGCGGCGGCGAGGTTTCTGAGCTGGTCGACCGAGGTTGCACTGGCAATTGGGGCCGTTACACTCGGGCGGGCAATCAGCCATGCCAGCGCGATCGTGGCGGGCGTGCTGCCGTGCCGGGCGGCGACCCGATCGAGCGCATCCAGAATCCGCAGACCGCGTTCGTTCAGGTACTTCTCGACCCGGCTGCCGCGCGCCTTGTTGGCCAGATCAGCCTGCGAACGGTATTTTCCTGACAGAAAGCCGCTGGCAAGGCTCCAGTACACCACGACGCTGAGTTGATTGGCGAGCGCCACCGGCTCGGTGTCGCGCTCATACTCCGCGCGGTCGTACAGGTTGTACTCCGGCTGCAACAACTGGTACTCGGGCAGCCCGTGCTGGCGGGACACGGCGAGCGCTTCCTCGACGCGCGCGCCACTGTAGTTCGACGCGCCGATCACCCGCACCTTGCCCGACTCGATCAGCCTCTGATACGCGCCGAGGGTTTCGGCCAAAGGCGTTTCGGTGTCGTCGTCGTGAGAAAAATAGACGTCGATGTAATCGGTCTGCAGGCGCCGCAGCGAATCCTCCACCGCCGCCCGAATGTTCGCCGCCGACAGGCCCTTGCGCTGCGGGTGCTTGGAAACCTTGGTGGCGAGCACGATCCTGTCGCGCTTGCCGCTCTGCCTGAACCACTTGCCGATGATGGTTTCCGATTCGCCACCCTCGTTACCGGGCGCCCACGCGGAATAGACGTCGGCGGTATCGATGAAGTTGAGCCCCGCATCGACAAATGCATCCAGGATCGAAAAGGAGGTCGCTTCATCGGCAGTCCAGCCAAATACATTGCCGCCGAACATAAGCGGCGCGACCTCTAATTCGGAACGTCCAATCCGGCGCTTTTGCATGATTTCTCCTGGGTTTGCCACAAGGAAAAAGGAGAATACGCCGTCTTTTCAATACCTGCAGTGGACCGCCCGAACAAGGCTGCAAGCGGCTCGCAGACAAGCGGCAGCCCAACCGGCCGGAAAAACAATTGGGTCGCTATTGCACAAAGTTCCTCAAGTTTTTTTTAGTCGCGCCGTCAACCTTCACTGAGGCGGCCAGCAATGAACGAGTGCTTTCCGCCGATGCCAACGTGGCGTATTGGGCTCAAGGCTTATTTAGGAGATTTTCCATGCTCGGAATCAATAGCAACATCAACTCGCTGGTTG
Organism: Paraburkholderia caffeinilytica; assembly: GCF_003368325.1. NCBI lineage: Bacteria > Pseudomonadati > Pseudomonadota > Betaproteobacteria > Burkholderiales > Burkholderiaceae > Paraburkholderia > Paraburkholderia caffeinilytica. The sequence continues at coordinate 1,994,905 of NZ_CP031467.1, forward strand.
CACAGCAAAACCTTAATGGCTCGCAAAGCGCCCTTTCGCAAGCCATCACCCGCCTGTCGTCGGGCAAGCGCATCAACAGCGCGGCTGACGATGCAGCAGGTCTGGCAATCTCGACGCGTATGCAAACGCAGATCAACGGCCTGAACCAAGGCGTGTCGAATGCGAATGACGGCGTGTCGATGATCCAAACCGCATCGAGCGCACTGTCGTCGCTGACCTCCAGCCTGCAACGTATCCGTCAGCTGGCCGTGCAAGCATCGACCGGTTCGCTGTCGTCGAGCGACCAAGCAGCTCTGCAGAAGGAAGTCGCAGCGCAGATCTCGGAAGTGAACCGTATCGCGTCGCAAACGACGTACAACGGCACGAACATTCTGGACGGCTCGGCAGGTAACGTGACGTTCCAGGTCGGCGCGAACGTTGGCCAGACCATCAGCCTGAACCTGAGCCAGTCGATGTCGGCTGCGCAAATCGGCGGCGGTCTGGTGCAAACGGGCGCAACGGTCGGCACGGTTGCTATCAGCACCGATTCGACCGGCACGTACACCAGCACGGGCGCGACGATCACGTCGGTCAACGTGCTGTCGGACGGCAAGGGCGGCTACACCTTCACCGACCAGAACAACCAGGCTATCTCGTCGGGCGCGGTTGCCAACATCTTCTCGGCTGGCGCGACGACGGGTACGGGCGTGGCAATCACCAACCTGACGCTGAACACCACGCTGGCCACGGCGATGGGCGCAACCGCCTCGGGTGTTGCAACCGCAGCGGTCGCCCAGATCAACGCGATCAACAGCCCGCCGACGGTTTCGAACCTCGACATCAGCACGGTCACCGGCGCGAACGAAGCAATGGTCTCCATCGACAACGCACTGCAGACCGTCAACAACCTGCAGGCTTCGCTGGGTGCCGCGCAAAACCGCTTCACCGCGATCGCAACGGCGCAGCAAGCTGAGTCGACCGACCTGTCGTCGGCACAATCGCAAATCACGGACGCCAACTTCGCACAAGAAACGGCGAACCTGAGCAAGGCGCAAGTGCTGCAACAAGCGGGTATCTCGGTGTTGGCGCAAGCTAACTCGAACCCGCAGCAAGTTCTGAAGCTCCTGCAATAAGAGCTGACGCAGTAACGGTGATGCGCCGCGCGCGAGTGCGGCGCATCACCGGGTTTCAAACAACGGGAGGCATGCCTCCCGCTGTGCATTCCGCTCACGAAGTGATGTAGCATCGCGCACCACCCAATACAGATTTCCAGACGCCCGGAGCCTCTGCATGTCCTCGATCTCAACCACGTCTACTGCTGCGTCGACCGCCGCCGCCAACTCGGCGGTGCAGTCGGCCGCTCAATCGATCATCAGCGGTTCGACCGGCAATTCGTCGCTGGACGTGTCGACGCTCGTTACGGCACTCGTAAATGCGAAGACCGCAGGACAAACCTCGGCTCTGACGGCACAACAAACCACGGACAACACCACCCTGTCCGCATACGGCGCACTGAGTTCGGCGTTGAGCGCGCTGCAGTCGGGCATCACGAACCTCGCCAACGGCACGACGCTGTCGACTTTCTCGGCAACCGCGAGCGGCAGCGGCCTGACGGCGACGGCAGGTGCGGGGGCCGTGGCCGGCAGCTATTCAGTCGCGGTAACGCAGATCGCCAGCTCGCAGGCATTGTCCTCCGCGGCCTTTGGCGCCACGACGCAACTGGGCACCGGCACGCTGACGGTTTCCCTCGGCGGCAAGTCGATGGACATCAGCGTCGACAGCACCAACAACACGCTCTCCGGCATCGCTTCCGCGATCAACGCCAGCAGCAGCAACCCCGGCGTCACGGCGACCATCGTGACCGGCACGGACGGCGCCCACCTCGTGTTGCGCGCGGCGAACACGGGTGCTGCCAACGTCATTAACGTCTCGACCAGCAACATCACCTCCGACACCGGCCTGTCGAGCCTCGGCGTAACCTCGACCGCCAGCACCACCGGCGGCCAGTCGTCGATCACGTCGGCGAATTCGAGCAGCGCCTGGACGCAAAGCGCGGCCGCGCAGGACGCGGAATTCACGGTCGGCGGGATCGCGGCCAGCAGTTCGAGCAACTCCGTGACGAGCGCCATCGCCGGTGTCACGATGAACCTGACGTCGGCGTCCGCAGGCACCACGCAGACACTGAACATTGCAGCCGACACCTCGTCGCAGAGCACCGCGATCAACAACTTCGTCAGCCTTTACAACACCGTCGTCACGACGATGGCTACGCTCACGTCGTTCAGCGCCGGGGCGTCGTCACAAGGCCCGCTGCTGGGCGACTCGACACTGCAGACGATCAAGAACACGCTGGCCACGATCGTGGGCGGTTCGGTGGGCTCGGGCAGCACCGGCACCACGCTGGCATCGATCGGCATCACGTTGAAGGACGATCCGGCGGACGGCACGATGGTGGTCGACAACACGAAGCTGAGCACCGCGCTGACCGCCGATCCGGCAACGGTTGCCTCGGTCTTCAACTCGACCAACGGCATCGCCGAACAGTTGAACAGCAGCATCACCACCTTCACGCAGACCGGCGGCATCATCGATACGCGCAACACCGCGCTGAACGCCGACCTGAAGAGCATCACCACGCAGCAAACAGCGCTCGCCGACTACACCGCGCAATTGACGAGCCAGTATCAGGCGCAGTTCACCGCCCTGAACACGCTGATGGCGACGATGAACAACAATTCGCAGTACCTGACCGCCCTGTTCGGCGGCACCAACAGCGCCGGCGCACTGGCGACCAACAAGGGCTAAGCCATGAACCCGATCGAGATGAACCAGACGGAGTTGGTTGAACGCCTGCTGTCGATCACACGGGAAATCGAACAGGCGGCCTCGCTCGCCGACTGGCCGGAAGCGGCTCGCCTGACCGAAGCGCGCTCGCCGCTCCTGATGTCGCTGTCGGCGGATCAGGACCCGGCCGCGCTGCAGATGATCCGCCGGATCCAGGCCATCGACGAAGCACTGCTCGCCGATGCGAAAACCACCCAGGACGAACTGCACACCGAGTTCGAAGCCGCGATCGGGCGTACCAGGGCCGCCGGCCAGTATCAGCGGATCGCCCGGCTGTAAGCGGGCTAAAGGTCCGGCGACCGAACCGGCCGAACCGCAGGATCGCGCCGCAACACTGAACTGCAGTACCAGACAATAAGAACTACGCGCCGAAGTGAGGGCGCGCTCGTTCCCTCAGCCCGCCTCGTGCGGGCTTTTTTCTTGTCTTCCGGATTGCCGCGGCCCGCTCCATACGGCAAACAGGCGGCTTTTTCACCGTCATCTCCTCGCATCGGAAAGCCTCGCCTGGTCGCACAATTTCCTTCATAGACCATTCTGCGCTGACACCATGACTCTCCTGTACGAGCAGCCGACTGCTGAACCCTTGACGCCCGAACAACAGCTCGAGCACGACATCGCGCTCGTTCTGGAAACGGCGCTGGAGCAGCATCACAAGGGCGAATTCGACGACGCCGAAGCGCTGTACCGGGCGATTCTCGATGCGCGGCCGAACCACGCCGACGTGCTTTACAACCTCGCCGTGCTGCAGGTTCAGGTCGGCCGCCCAGCAGACGGGGTGCCACTTTTCGAGCAGAGCCTGGGGCTCCAGCCGCAAAACGGCCAATATTGGACCGGCTACATCAACGCCTTGATCGACGCCGGCGAAACCGCCGCGGCGTGGCTTGCGCTCGAGATGGGCCAGAAGCAGGGGCTGAAAGGCCCGGCCGTGGACGGCCTGATCGTGCGGATGGCAAATCCCGACCATGTCATTCAAACTTTCCCGGTCGTGCCCCAACAGGCTGCGGCAGAAGCGACCTCGCCTTCAGCCGAAACGAGCGCGCCGCCCGCGGCGGAAAACGTCCGGACGACGACGATTGCATCGGGCCGGCGGGTCAGCCAGCCGGAAACCCTCCGTTACACCACGCTCTATAACAAAGGCAATATCGCCGAGGCGCTCAAGCTCGCCCGGTCCCTCACCCAACGTTTCCCCGCCGATGGCAACACCTGGCGCTGGCTGGGCATCGCCCTGCACCGCCTCGGCCGCTATGACGATGCCATCGCCCCGCTGCGCAGAGCTTCGGAACTCATTCCCGAGGAACTCGAAGGCCGCACCGTGCTGGCGGACACGCTGCGCCTGAAAGGGTTGCAGGCGGAAGCCGAACGGGAGTGCCGCGCAATTCTCGCGATCAGCCCGGATTACGCCGAGGCGCAGCGCATCTTCGGCATGACGCTGGTTCATCAGGGTCGAGTGCCTGAAGGTCTGGCGGCCGCGCGGCGCGCCATCGAACTTGCGCCCGGCAACTCCGCCATGCACAGCACGCTCGGGGTTCTGCTGCTCGACGTCGGTTTCGTGGCCGACGCGGAGCAGGCTTTCCGCGCCGCACTGGAAAAGGATCCCAAAGACCCCATCGCGGCCAACAACTTTCTGTTCACGCTGTCGCACAACCCCGAGGTCGACCCCGATACGCTGTTCGCCGAGCACACCCGTTTCGCGCGCCGCCATGAGGATCCGGTGCGCGCGCAATGGCCGCGTCACGTGAACAAACGTTCGCCCGAGCGCAAGCTGAAGATCGGCCTCGTTTCCGGCGACCTGTTTCGCCACGCGGTTGCGTCATACCTCCTGCCGATCATGGAGCATCTGGCCAAAGATCCGACGCTGTCCCTGCATGTGTACAACAACCACATTGCCGAAGACAGCTACACGCAGATGCTGCGCAACTGCGCGGACGAATGGCAACAGATCACCGGTATGCCGGACGCCCAACTGGCCAACAAGATCCGCGACGAGCGCATCGATATCCTGTTCGACCTGTCCGGCCATACCGGCCGCAACCGTCTGCTGACGTTCGCGCGTAAGCCCGCGCCGATTCAGGTTACCTGGATGGGTTACCCGGGCACCACGGGCCTGAGCGCCATGGACTACTACCTGGTCGACAAGCACGGCGTGCCGTTCGGGCCGGCCGAGCAGATGTTCACCGAAAAGGTTGTCCACCTGCCGTCGAGCGCGACCTTCCTGCCCGAGAAAAGCGCGCCGCCGGTCAATATTCTGCCGGCCATGCATAACGGCTACGTCACATTCGGCAGCTTCAACCGCCTGAATAAACTGCGCCCCGACGTGATCGCCCTGTGGGCCGAACTGCTGCGCGCACTACCGACCGCCAGAATGTTGCTGGGCGCGATTGCGACCAGCGAAGACGAACAGTTGCTGACCGACTGGTTCGCCAGCGAAGGCATCGAGCGCGAGCGTCTGATGTTCCGGCGCCGTTCGAGCATTCCGGTCTATCTGCAACAGCACTTCCACGTCGACATCTGTCTCGACACCTTTCCGTACACCGGCTCGACCACGGTGCTGAACTCCTTGTGGATGGGGGTGCCGACGCTGACGATCGCCGGCAATACGCTCGCGAGCCGGGCCGGCACCACCTGGATGTCGCATGTCGGACTGGACGATTTCGTCGTGGAGAAAAAAGAAGCGTTCGTCGCACGAGGCGTGGCATTGGCCTCGGACATTCCCGCGCTCGCGGCCATCAGATCGGGCTTGCGCGAACGCTGTGCCGCTTCGGCGGCGTTCCGCCCCGAAGTCGTAGCCGCAGGGGTATCCCGCGCGCTGCGGATCATGTGGCGACGCTGGTGCGCGGGCGAGCCGGCTGCCGCATTCGAAGTGTCGATGGAAGACGTGGCTGGCGCCGCGATTGAAACGCCCATCGAGTCCGACACAGGGGAAGCCAAGTGAACGCAGCCTTGCCGTTTCGCGCTATCGAGCCGCAGATCGACGAACGCATTTACGTCACGCAGCCGCATCTGGCACCGCTCGAAGAGTTCATCCCCTATCTCCAGCAGATCTGGGACAGCAAGGTGCTGACCAACGGCGGCCCGTTTCACCAACAGTTCGAAGAAGCGCTGTGCAAGTATCTCGGCGTGCGGCACCTCGCGCTCTTCACCAACGGCACGCTGGCGCTGCTCACCGCGCTACAGGCTCTGCGCGTGACCGGCGAAGTGATCACGACGCCCTATTCGTTCGTCGCGACCGCGCACTCGCTGGTGTGGAACGGCATCAAGCCGGTGTTCGTGGACGTCGACCCGAATACGCTCAATCTCGACCCGGCGAAGATCGAAGCGGCGATTACCCCGCAAACCACGGCGATCATGCCGGTTCATTGCTACGGCAAACCGTGCGATGTCGACGCGATCGAGAAAATCGCCGACAACTACAACCTCAAAGTGATCTACGACGCCGCGCATGCGTTCGGCGTGCAGACCGATGCCGGCAGCGTGCTCGAACACGGCGACCTGGCCGTGTTGAGCTTTCACGCCACCAAGGTGTTCAACACCTTCGAAGGCGGCGCGATCATCTGCCAGGACGCCAAGACCAAGCAGCGTATCGATCATCTGAAGAACTTCGGTTTCGTGGATGAAGTCACCGTGGTCGCGTCCGGCATCAACGGCAAGATGAGCGAAATCAACGCCGCGTTCGGACTGCTGCAGCTTCAATATATCGACGATGCTCTCGCTCGCCGCGCGCAGATCGACGCGATCTATCGCGAACGCCTGCGCGACATTCGTGGTATTCGCTGCCTGCCGAAAGCGGGCGAAAAGGTCGCGAATCACTCGTACTTCCCGATCCTCGTCGGCCCCGAATTCCCGATCAGCCGCGACGCGCTCTACCAGAAGTTCCGCGACCACAACATCTACGCGCGCCGCTATTTCTACCCGCTCATTTCGGATTTCCCGATCTATCGCGGCCTGCCGTCCGCGAGTCGCGACAATCTGCCGGTTGCGCACGCCGCCGCGCAACAGGTGCTGTGCCTGCCGATTTTCCCGGCACTGACGGACGGCATGCTCGAGCGCATCATCGGACTCATCGCGGATTGCTGATCATGACGGCCCCTGTTCGATCCGACCGGCTGCACGCACGCATTCTCGATATCGCCGGGTTCCTGCCGGACCAGGTGCTGACGAACGAGGAGCTCGCAGCGCTCTATCCGGAGTGGCCGGCCGACAAGATTCTGGCCAAGACCGGCATCGAACGACGCCATATTGCGGCAACCGGGCAAACAGCGGCGGATCTCGCTTACGAAGCGGCCCGCAACCTTTTCGCGCAAGGCGCCGTGAGCGCGCAGGAGGTCGATTTCGTCATCCTGTGCACGCAGGCGCCCGACTACGTGCTGCCGACTTCGGCCTGCCTCCTGCAGGACCGCCTGGGCATTGCGACTCACGCCGGCGCACTCGACGTGAACCTCGGCTGCTCCGGCTACGTGTACGGCCTCTCGCTTGCACAGGGTCTGGTCGAAACCGGCGCCGCGCGCTGCGTGCTGCTGCTGACCGCCGACACGTACTCGAAATACGTGCACCCGCTCGACAAGAGCGTTCGCACCTTGTTCGGCGACGGCGCAACCGCGACCGCGATCACCGCTTCAAGCGATGGCAGCGCCTCGATCGGCCCCTTCGTGTTCGGCACGGATGGCCGCGGCGCGCAGAACCTGATCGTCAAGGCGGGGCTGTTTCGCGAGCCGAAGAGCGCGGCAAGCGCGCTCGAAAAAGAGGACGCGTCGGGCAACGTGCGCACCGACGAACATCTGTACATGAACGGCGCCGAAGTCATGGCGTTCTCGCTCGCCGAAGTGCCGAAAGCCGCGACGTCGCTGCTGGAAAAGGCCGGCATGGACCGCGAGGAAATCGACTTCTTCGTGCTGCACCAGGCGAACCGTTTCATGCTCGAAGCGCTGCGCAAGAAGATGAAAGTACCGGAAGCGAAGTTTCCGATCCTGATGGCGCAATGCGGCAACACCGTCTCCTCGACGGTCCCGCTCGCCTTGAAGCAGATGAAGGACGACGGCCTGCTCATGCACGGCAGTCGATTGATGTTGTTGGGCTTTGGCGTCGGCTACTCATGGGCCGGCTGCATCGTGAATTACTAGCAGGAGTGAACATGGAACAGTTTTACGAAGGAATGGCAGAAATCTTCGAGATCGACGTGAGCCAGATTACGCCGGAACTCGATCTGCAGGAGCACAACTGGGACTCGCTCGCCGTCGTGTCGACGATCGCGCTGGTCGACGACTGCTTCAACGTGATGCTGAGCGGCCAGGCACTGAACAACTGCAACACCATCGCCGACATCGAAGCGCTGATCAGCACGGCGAAGAAAGCGGCCTAAGGAGTTGAGCATGAGTTCGCCGGACTTCATCGCAGGACGCGAGCTACGCACGCACGGCGCCCGCATTGCAGGCGTGGTGTCGTGCGTGCCGTCGAAACAGGTGGATAACGACTACTTCGCCGAGAGGTTCGATCCGTCCGCCATCCGCGATGTGGTCAAGATGATCGGCGTCAACCGGCGCCGCTGGGCGGACGCGCAGACAAGCGCCGGCGATCTGTGCCGCAAGGCCGGTGAGACGCTGCTCGCGGGACTCGGCTGGCAGGCGGATTCGATCGACGCGCTGATCTTCGTCTCGCAAACGCCGGATTACCGCTTGCCGGGCACGTCGTTCGTGCTGCAGGCAGCGCTCGGTCTGCCGACCTCGTGCCTCGCGTTCGACATCAACCTCGGCTGCTCCGGCTATCCGCAGGCACTGTGGCTCGGCATGAACCTGATTCAGACCGGCGCGGCAAAGCGCGTGCTGCTGGCGGTGGGCGATACGATCAGCAAGATGATCGACCCGAACGACCGCGCCACCACGCTGCTGTTCGGCGACGCGGGCACGATGACGGCGCTCGAAGCCTCGCCGGGCGATGCGGCGGCGCACTTCATCATCGGCGCGGACGGCAAGGGCGTACGCAATCTGATCGTGCCTTCTGGCGGTTTCAAGTCGTACGACGCCGCCGCTGACGAACGCATGGCCGACAAGCTGCCGGACTGCCTCTTCATGGACGGCGGAGAGATTTTCAATTTCACGCTGAATGCGGTGCCGAAGCTGGTCACCCGCACGCTCGAAATCGCCGGCCGTGACAAGGACACCTACGACGCGTTCCTGTTTCACCAGGCCAACCTGTTCATGCTCAAGCATCTGGCCAAAAAAGCCGGCCTGCCGGCCGAACGTGTGCCGACCAATATCGGCGAGTACGGCAACACAAGCTGCGCGTCGATTCCGCTGCTGATGACCACCGAACTGAAAGACCGCCTGAAGGAAGAGACGCTGCAACTGGGCATGTTCGGCTTCGGCGTCGGGTATTCGTGGGCATCGGCGGCGCTGGCGGTCGGACCGCTCAACATCGTGGACACGATCGAGCCATGACACTCTTTGCTGACAACTGCCTCGCCGGCGGCCTCTATCTCGTGACCGGCGCGTCGTCGGGTATCGGTCAGGCGAGCGCGAAACTGATCGCCAGCCTGGGCGGCCGCGTAATCGCCGCAGGACGGGACGAAACGCGCCTTCAGGCAACCCTCGCCGGGCTTCACGGCAGTGGCCACGCCGTCGCCGCCGCATCGCTCGCCGATGCCGATCAAACCGCCGAATGGGTGAGCCATCTCGCCGAGACGCACGGCACGCTCACCGGCGTGTTTCATGCGGCCGGTGTCGAGTTGGTCCGTCCTGCGAAGCTCACCAAACAGGAACAACTGAACCAGGTGTTCGGCAGTAGTCTGTATGCGGGTTTCGGGATCGCCCGCGCGGCCAGCAAAAAAAATGTGATCGCCGACGGCGGGTCGCTCGTCTTCATGTCGTCGGTGGCCGGTTCGACGGGCCAGGCGGGCATGACCGCGTACTCCGCCGCCAAGGCCGCCATCGACGGACTGGTCCGCTCGCTCGCCTGCGAGATGGCGCCACGCAAGATTCGCGTCAACTCGATCGCGGCCGGCGCGGTCCACACCGCCATGCATGACCGGTTGACGAGCGGCACCCCCGACGAAGCGTTGGCCGCTTACGAAAAGAGCCACCTGCTGGGCTTCGGCGAGGCCGACGACGTCGCGCAATCCGGGCTGTTCCTGTTGAGCGATGCGAGCCGCTGGATAACCGGAACGACGCTCGTCGTCGACGGCGGGTACAAGGTTCGATGATGGCGCAGCGACTGATCGTGGCCGGCTGCGGCGCCTTCGCACGCGAGCTGATCAACTGGGCGGAAGACGCGGCCGATGCGGGTCGCGGCGCACGCATCGGCGGTTTCCTCGACGCCAATCCAGCGGCGCTGGAAGGTTACCCGTATCAGCTCGAATGGCGCGGCGACATCGACGACTATCGCCCGCGGGATGACGAAGCCGTGCTCGTCGCGATCGGCGATCCGGCGGCCAAACGCGCGGTGGTGGCGCGTCTGCGCGAACGCGGCGCGGTGTTCGCGACCCTCGTGCATCCCACCGCGGTCATTGCGCGCTCGGCCGTGCTCGGCGAAGGCGTGGTGGTGTGTCCTCAGGCGGTGGTGTCGGCCGACGCCCATGTCGGCGACTTCGTCGCGATCAACGTGCTGTCGAGCGTCGGCCACGACGTCAACCTCGGCGCCTACTCGACGCTCAGCTCACACGTCGATCTGACCGGCTACGTGCAAACCGGCGAAGGCGTGTTCTTCGGCAGCGGCGCGAAAATCCTGCCCAAGCTGAAGATCGGTGCGCGCGCGAAAATCGGCGCCGGCGCGATCGTGATGCGCTCCGTGGCCGAAGAGGCCGTGATCTACACCGCGCCCGCGAGGAAGCTCTGAGATGAGCCTCGACCGGACGCTGTTCGAGCAGTACTGGCACCTCGCCTGTCATCGCCGCGAGCTCGCCGGCGACGGCGACTTCATCAAATTCGACGGCGTCTCCGGCGAGATCGTGCTGTTCAACGACAACGGCGAGATCGTCGCCTTCGACAACACCTGTCCGCATCGCGGCGCCCGCATCTACACGGACGCGCACGGCAACCGGCCGGCCACATGCGGCTACCACGGCTGGACCTATAAGAACGGCACGATCATCGTGCCGGAGAAGGAACGCTTCAAGTCGTGCGACATCGGCCGCGCGCGCTTCAACACCTTCCAGGTCGAGTGGTGCGGCGATTTCGTGTTCTTCGCGATCAAGCCGCGAACAGGCCTGTACGAGCAACTGGGCAAAACCGCCGAGATTCTCGAGAACATCTCGTTCAACGTCGACCGGCGCCTCGATCTGAACCGTTACGAGTACGAGTGCTATTGGCCGCTCGCCGTCGAAAACGCGCTCGAGCCCTATCACATCGCGGCAGTGCACATGGAAACGCTCGCCACGCTGCAACTGGGCGACGGCGAGAACGTGTTCGACGGCGTGAATTCGATCTGGTACGCGCCGCTCGGCAATGCGCGCCTCGGCAACCAGCTGGCTCGATTGCGCAAACTGTTCAACATCGACTACCAGTACGAGGGATATATGAGCATCTATCTCTTCCCGTTCACCATGATTTCTTCGACGTACGGGTACTCGTATTCGCTGCAAAACTTTTTCCCGGCTCCGCAAGGCGCGAGCCGCACGCGTTTCACCAGCCGTTTGTACGCGTCGAACACGTTGAATGAAAACGCCGCGCGCGTGCTCGACTCGTTTTTCGAATCGACTGTGCGGATGAACCGACAGGTGTTCGACGAAGACCACGAAGTCTGCAAGCTGCTTCCTAAGGAAAGCTGGTCGATCCACGCGCTCCGCTTCCCGTCCGATGCGGAGGTGAAGATCGACCATTTCAGACAATCGTGCCGGGCCGTCGGCGAAACGAGCCTGACCGCACTGCATCAGATTCAGACGTCGATCGACGAAGCCGCCTCGCTGTGCGCGAGCGGCGCCGCAGATTGAAGCCAACACCCCAGCGAGAGTTTCACTATGGCGACGCCATCAAAATTCGACAACGACACCTTTCCGCTAACGCGCGAACACATGGACGGCTTCGTCCGACGCACTGCCGATCGGCTCGCCGAACACACCGGCAAGCTGCTCGAAGTCGGCCCGCAAGATCGCTCGCTGGTGCGCCAGTGTTTCACGAACTTTAGCGTCGATACGTTCGACGTGGTCGACACGTACAAACCGACGATCGTGGGCGACATCACCAAGGTCAACGCGGCGATTCCGGAAAGTGCATACGACGTGGTCGTGTGCATGGACGTGATCGAACACACGCTGAATCCGTTCGACACGGTCAAGGAAATCCGTCGCATCCTGAAACACGAAGGCTATCTGATGATTTCCGCGCCGCTCAATTGGCGCATTCATGGGCCGTCGCCGGATTGCTGGCGCATTACCGAGCACGGCTGGAACGTTCTGCTGCGCGACTTCGATATTGTCGAGATCGACATTCTGGAATCGCCGGAACGCGAGTTGTTCCCATTGAAATACAACGTGCTCGCGAAGTGCAACAAGTTCAAGAACACGCAAGACAATGAACTGACGTTCCGTTTCATCTAGTTATCGACATGAAAAATACTTTGGCATCCGTTGAGGCGGTCGTCGATCACATCGCCTCGGAGACGTTCAGTCCGGACGTATTCAAAGAGACCGGCGTATTCGTGATGCGCAACGCAATTCCGGCACCGGTGGTTCAGGCGTGGCAGCAGGAATGGCGAACGTTTTACGACGCGCAGTTGGCCGAAGGCCGGGACGTCAACAAGGCGAATCCGGTAGCGCTCAAGGAACAATTGCCGCCGAAGCTGGCCTCGATGTACAAAGAGCCGGTATTTGCAGAGACATTCAAGCAGATATTCGGCGACCACGTCGCGCTGTACAACCACCGCTTCGTGATTAAGGACAAGTTCAGTTCGAACAAGGTGTTTCTGCATCAGGACAGCTGCTATCACCTCGGCAATCTGAACAAGTGCAGCATGTTCGTGCCGCTCAGCATCGTGAACGCGGACAACGGCGGTATGACGTTCTACGCGGGCTCGCATAAGCTGGGCGTGCTCGGCGACGCGGGCGAGATCAATCCGGACAGCTTCGATTTCAAATGGCCGAAAATCACGCCGGAGCTGAATCCGGGGGACTTTGTCATTATGAACAGTGCGCTGTGGCACGAGTCCGGCCCGAATGTGTCGGGCATCGACCGGATCATGGCCGACACGATCGTGCAGCCCGCCGACGATCCGACCGGAAAGGATCTGCTGTGCGGCGAATGGCAAACGGATATCTTCTATTCGCCGACCAACTATATCCGCTACTTCGTGAACTCACGCGTGCTGAAGCTCATCAAGTACGAGAAGGAGCGCGCGGCCACCGCCGCGTGAGGACGGATCTGCTGCGCGTCGAACACGCTCGGCGTGTAGCAATTCCGGATGTTGAATGAGGCGGCAAGACCCGGCGGCTTATTACCTTTATTGGCTTCGTCGGCCGATGCCTGAGCGAACGGCGGCGACAACCACACCGGAGCCGCTTATAACGCTGCCGATCAAAGCGCGTATTTACGACCCTTTCCCGCACCTCGCTTATAGGCATGTCTTATAGGCGAACCCATTCCTTTGCTCGACGCAGATAAAAAAATAAATAGCGTTTGCATTTTCGAATTCAATCGAACTGGTCACAGACGCGGATTGGTCCGCCCGGCAGCCACGCGCAGTCTGGGAAATATGCAAAACAGATCAGACCACGCGATTAAATCGCGCCAGGTCTTTCGAACCCGCGGGAATGCAGCCATTCCCCCAGCCGATTCTTGCCATGGCGTTGAGAATTTTCCCCTCGATTCATCGGAAACCGCATCGCTGGATATGCGATCGCCAATTACCGGCATTGGGTCGCCGTTCAAAAAAGCAACAGAATCGGCTGCAATAATCACCGCATCCCATTAGACTGGCGCTCGCTTTAGATTCGATCCACCGCATTTGATGAGGCTTTCATGATTCGCACGATGCAGCGGTACTGTTTGGCTTTGACCGTTGGGATTCTTTCAGCTTGCACCGTTACGCCGCGTCACGACGCGGGCGAATCGTCGGCTAGTGCTTCGACGAGCGCTGCGCTTGCATCATGGAACGACACCGCGACCAAACGCTCGATCGTCGATTTCGTCACGCTGGTCACGACGCCGGAGTCGAAGGATTTCATCGCCCGCGCTGACCGGATCGCCGTGTTCGACAACGACGGCACGTTGTGGCCGGAGCAACCCGCCTCGGTGCAGCTGGTGTTCGCGCTGCAACAGGTGAAGACGGTGGCCGGGCGGCATCCGGAATGGAAACGGCAGGAACCGTTCCGCTCGATTCTGAAAGGCAATCTTAAGAGTATCGCGGCGAGCGGCGACGCCGGCTCGATGAGGCTCGTCGCGGCGGCGCATGCCGGCATGACCGGCGATCAATTTGCCGCGCTTGTGCACGAATGGTTCGACTCCGCGACCGACCCGCGCTTCAATCGTCCATACGCCGACCTGGCCTATCAGCCGATGCTCGAGTTACTCGCCTATCTGCGCGCCAACGGGTTCAGAACCTACCTGGTGACGGGCAGCGATGTCGAGTTCGTCCGTGACATCGCGCAGCGCGTGTACGGCATTCCGCCCGAGCAGGTGATCGGCAGCACCGTCAAATACAAGTACAGCCAGACGAACGGCGCGGTGTCGTTGAGCCGGCTTGCGCAGGTCGACACGCTCGTCGACGGCGCGGCTAAACCGCTCGCCATCGACCGCGTGATCGGCAGGCGTCCAGTGATCGCGTTCGGCAACGCCGACGGCGATGTGCCGATGCTCGAATGGACCTCGACCGGCGACGGCCCACGCCTCTCGGCGCTGCTGCATCACACCGATGCAGAACGGGAGTATGCGTACGACCGCACGACGAAAAGCGGCAAGCTCGACAAGGGTTTGGACGAGGCCGGCGCGAAAGGCTGGCTCGTCGTCGATATGAAGGATGACTGGAAGACGGTGTTCAAGCCGGATAGCACGGCAACCGCCACAGCTGCGGCCGCCGCGCCCTCCAATTAAAGCGAAAGCGGCAATCAGGAAGGCCACGCCTGCTGCCGCTTTTCGCGCGGTCTTCCCCCCTTCATCATTCAGCTAACGGCTCAGCGTGATCGCCAGATAAGTCGCGTAGAGCACGCCGCACACCAGCAGCGCCCACACCGGCACGCCGCGCTCGCGCACGTTGATTCGCAGCCACGCGGCGGCGGCGAGCGTGATCACAATGCCGGTCACCACTTCGATGCGCGGCGTCCACGGCGTCAGCAGAATTCCGATCGCGGGCAGCAGCGTGCCCTGAAACACCATCGCGCCGGTGATGTTGCCGAACGCCAGCGTGTCCTTGCCACGGCGAATCCACAGGATGCTGTTGACCTTCTCCGGCAACTCGGTGGCAATCGGAATGATCAGCAGCGACAGCAGCAGCGGCGAGACGCCGAGCACCTGCGACACGCCCCGCACACCATGGATGAAGCCTTCCGCGCCCCACACCAGCAGCGCGACGGCCAGCACCAGTTGCGCCGCGATGGTCGCGAGATTGGTGGGCAAGCCGAGACGCGACAGCAGCATCCTGCCCGGCGCTTCGGTGCCATGACCGGCGTCGACCAGTTTGTTCGATGCGCGGAACGTCATCACCACATAGGTGATGTACACGCCGACCAGCGCCGCGCTGATCAGCGCCCGCACGAACATCTGGTCATGCGGCACGTACATCGCGGCGGCCGCCAGCACGAACGCACACAGGAAGTAGTTCAGATCGCGCGTGAAACCCGTGCGTTCCGGCGTCACCCGGCCGGCGACGCCGCGCGAACCGAGAATCGCGAGCGTCATCAGGAAGGTGGAGAGGGTGGAGAGCATGAGCGGCGCGCCGAGAATCGCGCCGACGCCGATCTCCTGGTTGACCGCGCTATCGGCCGTGCCACCGGCAATCGCGAGCAGCGGAACGAGGGTTTCGGGCAAGGCGGTACCGACCGCCGCGAACAGCGAACCTGTCACGCCCTCGGAGATTTTCAGGCGCTCGCCGAGGTGTTCGAGTGCGTTGGTGAAGAGCTCGGCCGCCACCAGAATGACGACCAGCATGAGCGCGAGTTCAAACAGGAGACCGGTCATGTGCGGCTCCCGGCAAATCCAGAGGGGAAACGGCACGACGGACGGTCAAGCGGGAACACTGGCAGGGCACAACGATGTTTCACAGGGCAACTCCGCGGTCGGACGTAGATGACGAACCCATGACGCACCGCGACCCGTCCGACCAGAACGAAGTAGTGCGCCAATGGTCTCGCCAAACCGACCCGGTCGAACGCGCCATGACCCGCAGGCCAAGTATGTTGACGCGCTCTCCTTCAATGGATGAAGGAAGGCTACTCCCCAGTGACCCGAGGATTCTAACGGGACCGGCGGCTTTCAACAAGCTTGGAGTCGGGCGCTGTTTGGTGCTGTTTGGTGCTATTGGGCGCTTGCGCCGACGCCTTCCGGTCTCGTCGCGTCTGTCCGACGCGCGAGCGTGTGATAGCCCCACTGGTAAGATCACTCACCGTCTACGACCGCAGTGAGTCCTCACATGAACTACCAGAATCGCCAGTGGTTTTACGTCAAGCGTCCGGAAGGACGGGTTGGCGATGAACACTACGAATTGCGCGAAAACGAGCTCGACGACACTTTGTCATCGAACGAGGTGCTGATCCGCGCGCGCATCGTCAGCGTCGATCCGTACATTCGGATCCAGCAACACGAACGCAATACTTACGATGTGCCGCATCCGCTCGGGATCGTCCAACGGGCGGGCGTGGTGGGTGAAGTGGTGGCGTCGGCGAGTCCGCTTTTCAAACAAGGCGACTGGGTGTCGGCCTACAGCGGCTGGCAACTGTACGCCAAGTGCCATCACAGCGAGCTGACCAAACTGAACCCCGAGGCGGCGCCCGTTTCGACCGCGCTCGGCGTGCTCGGCATGCCGGGTCGCACCGCGTGGTTCGGTTTGATGGAAGCAGGCCGGCCGCGTCCGGGCGACACGCTGGTCGTATCCGGTGCGGCGGGCGCGGTCGGCTCGCTGGTCGCGCAGTTCGGCAAACGCGCCGGGTGCCGCGTCATCGGCATCGCGGGTGGCCCGGACAAGTGCGCGTTTCTGACCGACACGCTGAAGCTCGACGGTGCCGTCGACTACCGGGCGCATCCCACACTCGAAGGCTTGCAGTCGGCGCTGCAGGCGGCCACCGGCGGCGTCGACGTCTATTTCGACAACGTGGGCGGCATGGTCACCGATGCGGTGATCCCGCTCATCAAGCGCCGCGCGCGAATCGTGATCTGCGGCGCGATCGCTCAATACGACGGCGGTCTCGATACGCCGGACCTCGCGCCGCGCTTCCTGCAGCACATGCTGTTTCAGCGCGCGACGATCCAAGGGATTCTCGCGCGTGATTTCACGCATCGGATGGACGAGATGCTGCAGACTGTCGCGCCTTGGGTGAAGAGCGGTGAGATTGTTTATCAGGAGACTTACGTCGATGGTTTTGACGCGTTGCCTCAGGCGCTGAACAGCCTGTTTGAAGGGAAGAATCTTGGGAAGCTGCTGGTTAGGGTGTGACCGGTCAGACGATGCGGATCGCCGACGGCCGTGACGACGGCCCGCCGCTCGCGAGATGAAACGCATAGCGGGAGACACCGGCGGCGGCCCATCGCAAGTCGAGCCAGCGGGTTACATACCCCACCGGCTCGGCCTGTTCGATCAGGCAATCAATACTGGTGTCGCAAACAGGCAAGGCAGATAGGTTCACGCCCTATAAAGTCGTGGGTGCATCTGTTCCGACGTTTGCCTCTTGCAGCAACATCGCCTGAAGCACGAATTCAACGCCTTCGTCGCGTAACGTGATCTGGTCCGCCTAGTTGAAGTGATACTGCAGGCCGACGGTAAAGCTGTTATTGCGCCGTTTCGTACCGTCTTTATTACTGGAGTCGGTCGTCCATTCGCCTGCCACGCTCACGTGCCTGGCGAACTTATATTCGACCCCCAATCCCCAATGCAAGCGGGTTTCCGGCCAGCTTGACGTGAAACCAACGCGAGCATAGGGCATGATCTGATTGAATGGCATGCCGAATTTCGCATCGATCCCACCGTCTTTATACGTTGACGAACCATGATGCAGATCAGCGAAAATCTCAGCACCCAACACGAAGCGGTCGACGTCAAAGTTATATCCCGCCATGAATCCTGGAAATACTGTGGTATGCGATGCTTTATTGACGACGCCTGACGCGTCAGAATTATTCAAGCCCACTTTGAAACCGACATAGGGGCCGGCAAACTGGCTCGCCCCCACTTGATGCGTTGAAAGCTGTGCGTGCGCAAAATTGGACAGCAGAGCGATTGAGGCGGTTAAAATCAGCTTCGTTATTTTGTACATGACCTTCAAACTAAAAAACAGAACGCCGCGAATATTTCGCAATATCTATCTGGATGTAGGGAGGCGCCAGCAGAAATTCCGGGCCTGAATTGCTATGCATGATGCAGTGTGCATAGACGGCCCATGCTAGATAAGCAGATAGATTGAAACAACGGGAGATTTCCGAAAGCGGACGTTCACAATTCTGCCTGCTGAGTGCTCAGACAAAAAAATGACGGATATTGAAGGAATTTTATATTTTATAAATATTTTAAATATCCCGGCCGAGCATGAAGGGAGACAGCAGCTGGCGGCATCGATGTCTATTTCGACAATGTGGGCGGCATGGCCACCTTTGGGGCGGGCTGAATCCAGATCAGAGGAGGCATGCAGGAAACGAATTGGGCGCCAATCCTGATTCCGGTAGTGCAGCGTGGGGCTTAGGCTGATAGTGACGTCAATAAGGTCAAGGTTGACGAGCCACTAAGAGCGTTGGAGATCGAATAACAGCAAACCCGGCCGAAGCCGGGTTTGCTGTTTGTGGATTGTTCATGTCCGTTTGCTGCGTCTTCGCAGCATGGCCTCCTTCTCCGGCGCAGTCATGTACCTGCCGGCAATCCTGTAGTTATAGTCCGGGGTAATGGTGATCTGTCCGAGCCGGTAGTCGATGCTGAACAGGACCTGGTGCCCCGGCAGAAAGCCTGCGTGTTCGAGCATCGCATCAGTCACCTGCATCCACGGAAAGGCCGTACGCCTGCCGTGTTCCTTCGTGCCGTCTGCTTCAAGCGCAACGGAAATGCGCGTGACCTGTTCGTCGCGTGCGCGACGTGGTTTAAGATTGGCGTTAGCCATGGTCAACTCCTTCGGTGAGTTGGTTGTGGTTAGCGGGCCGTATGGGTTGCCGCCCATGCGGCCCGCGCTTCTTCTACTACATCAAATCTCCTTTCTTACTGCTGGGTCTGTGCCAGCACCGTTTCAAGCATCTCGGATACGAAGCGTTGCCGCGCCTTCGGTAGCCGGCTGATCGCCTCGAGCTGCTTTTGCAGCTTAGAGGGCCGGCCGCGTTTTTTGGGTCGGGCAACGTCCTGCCCCAGCAGTTCGTCGGATGACAGCCCAAGCGTTCTGGTCAACTCCGGTAGCATTGAGACAGGCGGCCGCAGCCGCGCGCCTTCGTAGTGGGCGAGGGTCTGCTGGGCAATGCCAAGCTGCTCGGCAAGTTGCTGCTGAGTGAACTTGTGGGCCTTGCGTGCGCTGGCGATACGCGAACCCAATGCCTTGAAAAACTGTTCATCCTTCGGATTCATGACTAAGTTCTGCGGTGAAGGTCCAACCATGATGATAGCGCTGATTTGGGGACTCGTGGGGATGCGTTACTCTGAAATGGAGTTTTTAGATGCGAAGTTCTTCAAATTCTGAATCTTCTGAGAGGTCTGTAGCGGAATGGCTAATTCGTGTCAGGCGTCCAGTAGGAGGGACTGGAAAGGCCTCACGCGCGATGGGCCAGTGGCGCGGCTGCCCCGCGGCACGCGCGCGACCTTGACGAGTAAGCGCACTAGTGCTGCCGCGATCAGTTTCTTGTCGCGCGGGTTGTAATATTTCATGGCCATCTGCAGCGTTTTCCAACCGAGAACCTTCGCGAGGGTTGCCGTCTAGTCGCGAGGCGGCTTCGCGTCCCAGGTCGTAGGGGTGCGGCCCCGTGATGCCAGCACGTTTGCGCGCCCGCACGAATGCCTTCCACAAATCATCCGAGTCGTAGAAGGTAATCAGCGGTCCCGAAGTCTGCTGCGGCGAGGCGCGGATGGTCGCTTCCGCGCGTCCCGGCAACGGGACCGTGCGCGGTTCCTTGTTCTTGGTCAGATCGCGCCGGATACCTCTCTGCCGAAATCGCGACGAATGTCTGCTTAGACGTCGTCATGGCAACGGCTGCGCTACACGCGATACGGGTAGTAGCACTTTGGCTGGATGAACCAGAGATCAGCGATATTCCCCTATCAGTAGACTCCACAGGAGATTGCGTCACCACCTACTCAGACGATCTGAGTACAGTGTTTTCGGGTGAAGACAATCCGTGGACTCTCGCGGACGGCTCCACGCCGCCCAAGCGCAAAATCTCCAAACATACATGTGGCTAACATGAAAATATATTCATATGTAATTCCTAGGGATTTTGGTTTTGCTCCAAATCCATTTTATGGCACATGCACCCTAGCCACCTGCAAACCTAAAATCAGAAAAGCCGCAAGATTGAACGACATAATCATAGGAACTCGCTCCGCTCCGAACGTTCACAAACTCGTCTTTTTTATGCAAGTACAAGAAATACTCACTTACGATGTCTATTGGAACGACGAGCGATTTTTTTGCAAAAGACCCAATCTATACGGAAGCAAGAAGGCTGCGTTCGGCGATAATATTTATCACCGCGATGACAAAAAACTCTGGATTCAAGAAGACTCGCACCACACCAATACCGACGGATCTCGATGTCAAGAGAACGTAGATACCGATACAAGTTGTGAAAATGTTTTGATTTCACAGAATTTTTGCTACTGGGGAAGCAACGGCCCGACCCTACCGTCCCATTTATATCAAGTCGTAAAGAAGGGGATTGGGCATAAGAGTAAATTTTCGGGTGATTTCGTAGAACTGATGTTCAAGTGGCTAGACGAAAATGACCGCGGATGCCTTGGCAAACCGCTCAGCTGGCAATAAAATTCGACCGGTGACACAAAATGATACTGAGAGATTATTTTGAGAGAATAAGGCCGCTCGACAAGCTACACGAAATAAATGCTGTACGGCTCGGGCTTTTTGGTGAAGTAGGGAGCGTATTAACGACGGCCAAGAAGAAAAGCCGAGAGGGGAAATTGTATGACTATGAAACCGCGATTACTCAAGAGCTGGGTGATGTAATTTGGTATTTTTTCCGTCTAGTAGATCGATTGAATTTAACGGTAGACGTACTCTTGCCCGATCAGTTTTGGGACGACGAGAAATCACTCCTACTTGCGACAAACGACCCATTTTGTCCCGTCGCACAAGCCGCAGTCGAGTCACACTCAGACCTCGAGCCGGTTCTGGAACGACTGGGCAGCTCAGCCGCAACACTGCTAAATCGCTCGCGGCTTGACCTTGAAGTTATCAAAGCAGACATACAGGAGTTCTTCGCAAGTTACCTGGGCACGCTACAAGCTACCGGCATCAGCTTCGCCTCAGTGCTAGAAAACAATCTACAGAAAACTGAGGGCCGTTTTTTACTTCCCGACTTTTCAACCCTTCCCACGTTCGATGAAGATTTTGACGACGACGAGCGATTACCCGCCCATTTCGAAATATCAATAATTGAACGCCCTAATGGGAAGAGTTATCTTAAATGGAATGACGTCTTTATTGGTGATCCACTAACTGATAACATCGAGACGGAAGACGGTTACAAATTCCACGATGTTTTTCACATGGCACATGCAGCAATACTACATTGGTCCCCAACCTTCAGGGCGTTGATAAGGCATAAACGAAAAAGCAACCCAAAGTACGACGAACAACAAGACGGTGGGCGCGCGATCGTAATTGAGGAAGGATTGACAGCATGGATTTTCTCAAATGCGAAAAATGCCGACTTGTTTAGGGAAAAGGAAAAGCTCTCATTCGACCTTCTTAAAGGAATTAAGCAGTTCGTCAATGGTTACGAAGTACAGAAATGTCCTTTATCTTTGTGGGAAAAAGCCATCTTAGACGGATATAGGGTTTTTCGCGAACTCAGTCAAAATCGAAGCGGTGTTATAATAGGCGATCGAGCAACAAGAAGTATTAGCTACAGGAGAGGATAATATGAATCCAGCGGATTTTGTGGACGCCGTAGCGTCGATAAAAATTAAAAATACATTTAATCCCTATTCTGCCGTATGCGAGCGATTTGATCGAAAAGACGCTGGGGAAAAGAGAAAGAAACTGCTTCTGGAGTTACTAAAAAACGCCTGCGAAAATGGGGTCGATTCGCTATGGATCGGACGCGACCTCGGTTATCGCGGCGGTAGAAGGACCGGTTTGGCGCTAACAGATGAAGTCAATATGGTGTGTCACGCTCGGCGGTGGGGACTATCTGTCTCTCAGGTCACCAAAGGCGAGCCGGTGGCTGAGAGAACTGCCGCCGTAATCTGGAATGCCTTGAATTCCGTTAGTGAAAATATTTTCTTGTGGAACGTTTTCCCGTTACATCCGCATGAAGAAGGCAATTCATTCACGAATCGTGCGCATAATTCGATGGAAAGGCGACTTGGCGAGGAGATTCTTGATACGCTAATCGAGACGATTCGCCCCAGACGACTTATTGCGGTTGGAAATGATGCCGCCGCTTCAATTGCCAAGTGCTCTTACAAGGCCGAAGTGTCACAATTCCGGCATCCCAGTTATGGTGGCCAAAACACTTTCTTGGCGCAGGTTTCGGCACTTTATGGCGTGACTATCCAGAGGTCGAAACAAAAGGAACTGTTCTAGATGTTTGGGTCAGTAGTTCGAATGTGGTTGTTGGCGAACTAGGTACCCGACACGACGGACAATTTCCCGGGGATGGCGGATGCGTCTCTGGACGCATCAAACATGCATCATGTGTCACTTGCCGCCCTGAATATTTAGCCCGCGCCGTAAGGGCTCCACGTGTTTTCCGACTGCGCATCAAAACCGTTCATGCAAGAAGGCACCGCAGGTGGGGAGGGAACTGAAGAAACTCACTGGTGACAGCTCCATGCTGCCAGCCGGCTCTTCATCCGTTTGGGTGACGGATTGGCGCCGTCTACCGTCGGATGGTTGACTCATCGCCTCGGTCGGCTCATGGTTTCGCCAAGGTAGGCTCGCGCACTACTAGCGTGCCTCGTTCCCACGCATGCGGTTTGTTGGTGACTCAGAAGGTCGTGAGAACACAACTAGCCAATGCTTATGTAGCTTTCCCCGATCGTCATCATGCAGTAGTGGGATTTTTGAAGATGAGGGCTTGAACGTGACCAAAATCATCACGCTTTATAACCACAAGGGCGGCGTGTCGAAAACGACTACCACCTATCACCTTGCATATGCGTTCGCGGAAGCGATGGGAATGAAAGTATTGGTTGTGGACGCAGACCCACAATGCAATCTTACGGAGTTGTGCCTCTCGAGGATTATCGATGCCCTAGACGTGAAGGAGGAGGAGGGCGAGACAACAACCCTTCCCGGATCGTCGGTTAAGGACGCACTGTGGCCACGCCTCGAGGGCGAACGAGCGAACGTAGACGTCGACGGTATCGTCCTGACTCAGTTCGACGAGGAACTGCCGTTGTTTATCTTTCGCGGTGATATCGGATTGAGCGAAGCCGAAGATCGACTCTCATACGCCTATAGCCAGCGTATGACTTCCGACATGCATCAGAAGCGCACGTATGTCGCTGTGAACGACATGTTGCGCCGGCTAGGCGCATTGCACGGCTTTGACGTGATCCTCGTGGATGTGGGGCCAAGCGCCGCAGCACTCACCAGGTCGTTTTTTCTGGCATGCGACCGATTTCTCGTACCTGTTGCCCCGGATCGTTTCAACTACCAGGCTATTGGCTCTTTGAGTCACATCCTAAATAAATGGATCACCGAGCATATGCAGGTGGTCCCAGACTTCCAGAAATTGTCGCTAAATGTGCCGACCCGAGCGCCAGTGCTACGCGGTATCGTGATGCAAAGGTTCCAGCGCCACAAAGGCGTAGCGAAGGCTGGGTTCAAGGTCTGGATTGATCGAGTTAGACAGCGGGCGGTTGAGGAATTGATCCCCTCCTTGATTACGGCTTCGGGAGCCGAAGGTGTGGCGAAGCACTGCCTTACTGAACCGCTTTGTGCCGAGATACATGACTTTGCGAGCTTGGCACCGATGATGTTGTCGAACAGCAAGCCGGTATGGCGACTCACAAAAGAGGACACGGAGTGGCAAGGACATGTCTGGGAGCAACGGTCTGCCGCCATGGTGGAGTTTCGTGACCGTTTCTTTGCGTTGGCCAAGCTTGCGATCGAGTAAACATAAATGGAATCTACTTGGTCGTACGGTGCTGTCGCCTTTGTCGACGTCCTAGGGTTCTCCGCCCTCGTATCGTCCGACTCGAAATCTATAGAGCCGCTTCATCTCGAGAAGTTGCGGGCCTTGCTCGGCAACGTCAAAGAGGCATCTCCTAATCTCGACGTCCGCGCGTTCTCCGACTGCATCACTATAGCGGCACCTCTGACGAGTGATCGTGTCGCACACCTGTTCGAATCGGTCATTTCACTTCAACGCCTCTTGGTTGGAGGAGGTGTGCTGGTCCGCGGCGGAGTTGCGTTCGGAAAGCACTTCGCCGACGACACATTGGTCTACTCGGAGGCGCTTATCCGCGCCTATCTGCTAGAGCGCGACAAGGCTCGCTTTCCGCGCGTCTTGACCGATCCGGATTTGCTCGACTGGTACTTTCACAACGATGACACGACGCCCGAGCTCGCGGATGCGGTTAAGGCTTTGTTATTGACTGACCGCGACAATCAGATCTTCTTAAACTACCTTCGACCTGGTGATCTTGAACAACATCTCGCCGTAATTCAGGCGTACAAGGTAGACAATGCTACCCCGAGCGTTCTCGAGAAGGTTCAATGGCTCGGGCAGTATCACAACTTCGTCGCCCAAAGCGTCGATAGTCCACACGTTTTTTCGGGACCAATGCTCGATGGATTTCGCGAGGTTATCGTTTCACCATAAGAATAAGCAGCGCCGCGTAGAATCATCGGTCGCTTAGGTGGCGGCCGTCGCGTCTTGATCAAATAAGGATTAAGGCGCACAACGTCGTCTCCTATTCAGTCATTGAACCGCGCGAATCGCCTTTGCAACGATTCGATTTCGTTGCGCTCGAATACCTCTCGGCTGCCGTGTCCGCCGCACCAAACCCATCAGTATTGCTCGGCACGATCCCCATGAACGTCGCCGATACACGTTACGTTTGAAGTAGACTGCCGAATCGTGATGAACGCTGGCGCGGAATGTCTTAGCCAAGCCCGACCAGGACATCGGCGGCTCGGACCAACTGCCGGCCGACCACGTTTCGACGTAATCCAGAATCTCGACGCTATCCATCACCGACACCGGGTCGCCTCGGCCCTCGTGAATAGTTGAGCACGATCGCGTTCGAATAGAACGGCCTGACGAGCTAATAGGCGCCCTAGCCGATGCCTGTCGTATCGCGATCACCATATTAGCGACGTTGTATTGCTTTGTGACCGTACGTATCGCCTCGACCAGTGCCTCGAAACGCGTGACGACCCGACTAGTGACCGACACCGAAACCACTTTCGCAAGTCAGGCAAGTAAACGTAGTTACAAAAATCCATTGCGATCCCATGTTTTTGTAACTACAATAACCATATGAAAACGACTCACGACCAAACCAAGAGCGACGCCAACGAACAGAAGCACGGCGTATCTCTGTCCAACGCTGAAGCGATTGATTGGTCGTCCGTATGGTGCGCACCCGACGACCGCAAGGATTACCGCGAGTTGCGCGAAATTGGCTATGCCGTGATCGACGCCCGCCTCTATTGCGTCGTGTTCACGCAGCGCGGCGAAGCCTTTCGGGTTATCAGTCTGCGCAAGGCAAACAACCGGGAGATAGACCGCTATGAAAAAGCAACCCAAATTGATCCGTAACACGCCCGAAGAAGAAGCCGCGATCGCTCGCGGCATCGCGGCCGACCCTGACACGTTCGAGCCGACAGATGAACAGTTCGCACAAATGAAGCCGCGCGGCGGCCGGCCGAAGCTCGCACACCCGAAAGTCGCGGTAACGGTTCGATACGACGCTGAGATAGTCGAGCGATTCAGAGCAAGCGGCGAAGGCTGGCAAACGCGCATGAACGACGCGCTGCGCGACTGGCTTAAGACACACCACGCATGATGCGTGATCCTGATGTGCCGAAAGCGAGCATCACGAAACGATAGGAATGAGCAAGCCGGTCGGACGGGAAACGCTGGAAATGGTGCAACGCTACGCGCACCTGTCTGCTGATCACCTGGCACGCCGGATTCAGCCGCACACAGGTCGTCGACCTACAGACGGCCGCCGGCTGACTGTATTTTCACTGTACTGGGAAGAAACGAAGAAGCAGAGAAACCGCTGAAAGCCTTACGGCTATTGGTGCGCCCGGCTGGGATCGAACCAGCAACCCCTGCCTTCGGAGGGCCGGAATGATCGTTTTTTGCAGTTCGCGAAAGTTCAGAGAAGAATCATATGTTATTGATTTTACGCTACTTTTAGATCATTGACGTCCAGTGACGTCCACCATAGAATTTCCGTACCAATTCCGTACGAAAAAATATGGCTACAACGATCAACTCCAAGACGTCACGCGACAAGCTTGCACCGCGCCGCGAGCCCTATTGGTCGCGCATTCAAGCAGGACTGTATGTCGGCTATCGCAAGCCGACTGAAGGCGAAGGAACTTGGATTGCGCGTCGCCGCAATGAGGACGGAAAGCAGCAATACAGGGCACTTGGCACCCTCGCCGCCTACGACGACGCTGCAAGGGCCGCGAGCGAGTGGGCCAATGCAATCGACGCCGGTGTTTCGTCGAAAGGCATGACAGTGAAGGAGGCGTGCGAGCACTATGTAAAGCACCTCGGCCTTCACAAAGGCGCGGCAAGCAAGGCCGACGCAGAAGGCCGGTTCAGGCGTCTTGTCTACGATGCGAAGATCGGGAGGGTTGATCTATCGAAGCTTCGCACGTCGGAAATCAAGACTTGGCTGTCCGCTCAGATTGAAATCGGCGAGAGTGACGCGGAAGACGAAGACGACCTGCGTCGCGCCAAGGACAGCGCAAATCGCAACCTCGCATCGCTGAAAGCGGCGCTGAATCTCGCGCTACATGATCGACTTGTTGCAACGGACGCTGGCTGGAAAACAGTGGCGAAATTCAAAGATGTGGGCCGCAGACGTCAATCCTTCCTCTCAGCCGACCAGCGCAAGGCTTTGATACACGCCTGTGCCTGCGATATAAAACAGTTGGCGACAGCTATGCTATTGACCGGCGCGCGGCCCGGCGAGCTGGCAAATGCGTCCGTCGGGCACTTCGACCGCGAACAAGGGACTCTCTCCCTTGAGGGCAAAACCGGACACCGTGTTATTACCCTTTCGTCCGCAGCCATAGCCTTCTTCACCGAACAGACGAAGAACAAAATAGGGAACGCGCCAATCCTAGCGACCGAGTTCGGGCAGCGCTGGAACAAGGATTCGTGGAAGAAACCCTTCAGGACCGCCGTGCTGGCTGCAAAGCTTCCCTCAACGGTCGTTATGTACACCCTTCGGCACACGGCCATTAGCGAGTTCATAGCGAACGGTGCAGACAGCTTCATCGTAGCGAGGTTGGCAGGGACGTCGACTGCGATGATCGACAAGCATTACGGACATCTACGCCACGACAAGACGCGAGCAAAGTTGGACGCGATTGCAATCCTGTAGCTCTTCCTGCGTCGATCTCGGCCGTCGGGCGACGCAAAAACCACCTTGCCCGCCGTTTGCTCAGTTGATGGCAGAGAGGGCGGAACTGTACCCCGTGCCTACTCAGCCCGTGAAAAATCAAGCTCTCGAAGTTCACTACACTGCAAGCGTGCCACGCCACGTGCACCGGCCAACCAGTGCAACGGGTTGCAAAATCGACCCGCTCGGTCACATGTACCTTTGGAATGCAACCCACACTATTGAGGGCGATCCTCGGCTAGGCTTGCTTGGCTACAAGGGAACTGAGGTACTCTGCCAATGCACGTATCTCAACCGTAGGTTGATCGATCAGGCATTTAGTCAGCATCAGACCGTGTTTGACCTTATCGTACTGAAGCCGAACCTCTGTGAACTCGTCAAACAGATCATGCAGAACTTTTGCGCCGTGTACGTACTCCTTCCACCGCGTCGTCCCAAAAGCAGGCAGGTCGTCAAGCGCGGCGAAATATTTCTTCTGGCCGCCCTGCCGTTCTAACCAAGTTCTCACCTCATCGGCAGTAACCGGCGTAGCACGCTCGGTGTCTGCAGAATTCATGACCGAGGCGATGCTTTGTGGCTCCAGTAGATAGTTCTCGTACATGCGCAGAGGCAACCAATGAACCAAACCACCGCTCTTTCGATCGATATCCGTCCGCTCGCTTTCCGAGCGCCCTTCCCGGTCAAACACAAACGCGACGGCCGGCGGAAGAAGCGTTGCTCCCCCTGACAATCGAGAATAAATTTCATACACCCTATTCGCCAACTTCGCGCCGAGTTCGTCCGTGCTAACAACACCTAAAATCTGAACCCCTTTCAATTGGGTACGTCCCAAGTGACGGATCAGTTCGGGAAAGCATGTCTCTTCGGTCTTGCCTTCCACCCATAGAATCGAATCTGCGCCGAAAACGTCCCCGAGCCGCACACCCACATCCGCAAGGGAAGTCCGCAGGTCGTCTTGGCTGTCTGGATCGATAGGCGAAACAGTGCTGCCCGAGGCTTCTCGGCGAACCAAAAACAGTCGATCCGTTTCTGTGGGTGTTAGCGCGACAGGCGAATGTGTCGTGATCACGTATTGATGCTGTGAATAACCGCGCAGTATTTCCAGCAACTTGCGCACGGCCCCAGGATGCAAAAAGCTCTGTGGTTCGTCGATGACAACTACCTTCGGCGAATCAGAAGTGACCACGACATACAGCATCGCGAGCACTTGCCCGATACCTGTGCCACTCTCGTTCAGCGGTACCGCAAGGTCAACTCGTTCAGTGTCGACCGGAACGGTCCATACCAAGATTTGCACAAGTCCGTTTGGAATGACCGGCGCCGTGACTTGCGTGATGTGCGGGAAAATCGTCCGGACGTGAACCATCAAGCGTTCGTAGCGTGCCGGATTCGTCGAGCTCAGTTGGTTAAGCACGTCTGGGAGGTTCGCCGCATTCGGTTCTAGATATTGCTTTGCTCCCACACCGCATTGCCCCACATTCATTCGTTCGGCACGAAACGCATAGGACTGGCTGCGAAGCGAAATTGCGAGGGCATGCGAATAGTCCTGCACTGCGCCACCCTGCTGGCCCTGAAACGAAAGTTCCAAACCTATAGGAAATTTCGTATTTTGGTAATTAGCGTACTGGCCTTGTTCACCGCGAGGCAGAGACGTCAGTCCACCGGATACGGGTTGCTGGTTCGACCAAGACGCAGAAAATTGCCCGCTGGACTCAACGGCGGCATAAACAGCCGTGGTGGTTGAGTCAACCCCCGCTTGCCGCATCGGCACAGTGATGAAGCGCTGACGCGTGAAGTAGGTCTTCAACTCGTCTGGCGACAGAACGTATTTGAGAATGGTTGTCGATACATCGCTTGTCAACGCATCCGGGGTGGGAGCCATTTCTAAGCTCCGATGTGGCTTTGCGGCTTGCATCAAGCTCAAAGCCTCAACTAAAGCACTTTTGCCGGAATCGTTACGGCCCACAAAGACGTTGAATCCCGGAGCGAGCGCGATCTCGCCCGTGTCGAAAAAGCATTTGTAGTTCAGTACCCGGATGCTCGAAATACGCATAACGCATGAATTCCTGTCTATGTTGCCGAACCGGGCCCCTGCTCGTCATCGCCCCGATCAGACCGAGGTTACTCAGCATTTGACAAGCGCGCGCTCGGCTCTCGAATCAGCGTATTTTGCCGGCAAACTTGCCGAAATATGGCCGTAGGGACTTGCGCACTGCGTGCGCGTCGTCGCTCGCTGCCAATCGCAAAACGAATTGAGGAAGCTCTCTGTTAGCCAAGCCGATAACACTGCCGATCCGAGAAGACAGTGACGTACGATTGTAGAACTTCAGCAGACTGGTGTAATCGCGGTCGTTGAGAACATTCGAAAAGATACTTTTTGCCGACGCGTAGATTCTAGCCGAGGCGACACCCCCAGACTCAGAGCAACCCTAGCCTTGCAACCAGTTGCAAAATCGGGCGGTGCCCGCCTCAGCCAATCGCTTGCTCATCCGAACGGACGCGTAGCCGCATAACGGTTTGGCGGCTCGTGTTCAATTCGCGGGCAATCGCCGCAACAGACTGCCCCTCCGCAAGCCGTACGCGCGCCAGCGCCTCCTGTCTGTCACTGAGCGCACGAGGCCGACCCAACACCTTGCCGGCGTGACGGGCACGGGCAAGGCCGGCGGCGGTACGCTCCAACAGCAGGTCACGCTCGAACTCAGCTACGGCGGACAGCACCGACATGGTCATTTTCCCTGCCGCGCTCGTTAGGTCGGCACCACCCAGAGCAAGACAATGCACACGGATATCGGCCTGTGCGAGTTCTTCAACGGTCGCGCGCACGTCCATCGCGTTACGTCCGAGCCGATCAAGCTTGGTCACGATCAGCACGTCGCCGGCCTCCAGCCGGTCGCGCAGCTTGGCGAAGCCCTTGCGCTGATTCGCCGCGACGGAGCCGGACACGCACTCGCTAATCACACGGCGCGGTTCGATGTTGAAACCCGCCGCCTGTATCTCGTGTACCTGATTGTCGGTGGTCTGCTCGGCGGTTGACACACGGCAGTATGCAAAAACTCGCCCCATTCTTGTTCTCCAGTTCGAAAAGGCTGTACGAAACATTAACAGCGTACGAAAAGGTGTCAAGCAGATTTTTGGACAGGGCGCCGGCGGTCGTCCAAAAACGACCGTTTCCGGACGCAGCATGTCAAAGGCAGTCGGTGCGCAGCGCTCTCGACCTTTACTAGTGAGCGCATTGGGCCGCGTCAGCTTGCAGAATGATCTGGGCCAACAAATGTGTTTACCTGCGGGAACGACCGTCTCTGCCCCAAGTGCACCGACCTATGCAGTCCGCCGCCGTCGTGCCACAAGTGCTTTCGCGATAATCGCAACGTACGCGATTGAACGATCCACTGGATGCGGCCCGTCGGCTAGGGCTCGGATGTGTTCCCCGATGATCGTGCTGTCGAAATGAGATTGGATAGCCTCGGCTGTAAGGCGATCGAGATCGAGGCTGTCGTCTAGGCCGTACTTCGCGCCCGAGTTCGTTGTTGCCTTATCTTCCTCCTGCGCGAGCCTTGCTTTAGGGGCGTTCGCATTTTCTACAGGCCGGTGCTCGGGCTCTCGACTCTCTTTCGAAGGACTGTCCGACACTTGTCCAAGTAGCTCCCCTTGTCGATGCGTTGCAGGCTGCCGCTCTGCGCCCGACAAGCGTCTCTTGACTACCGCTGTTTGTCCGAATTCGAGTTTGATCCATTGATACCCGTAAGCACCTTTTGAACTTGGGACATCGAGAGGCGGATCAATTGGAGTCGCCCTGCCGAGCGCCGCTACAAGCAACGTGTCGTCATCAGCTGCAACAGCATCGAGAGCACTCTTTGGCGGCTCCCAACCGAGTAAGCTAGGGTAATTAAATGATCCAACTGACTTTCGTCGAGAGATATTAGATAAACGCTCGGCGTCGCGAACTATCAAGTCCGCGTCTTGTGGCCGTTCAGGAGGCTGCTCTTGGGTTACGGCTCCGATGAGCGCCCCAGCCATTGTTCCGATCGAGTCCGTGTCCGTACCCAATGTGTTGACGATCTCGAACAGGATTTCGTCCGGCTTCCGATCGTTCAGGAGGATTGACATCGCTGACGCGGCCACCGCCGTCGCAGTACCGGACCCACGAGTCGAAGCGTCGTCGAGCTTAAGGAGTTCCACCAGCTCGGCATACGGTGCGAGGGGGGCGCGTGACAGCCAAGTGGTTGCCTGATCGACCTGTTGTTTGAGTTCGCGCACGACATCCTTATAGCCTTCGTCGACGGACTGCTTAGCCTCGTCCTCCCACCTAGGCAACCAGAAGTCCCTAAGATAGTTGTCCCGTCGAATTGAAGATGGAATATCTCCAACGCACTCCACTGCCTCCACGAGATCAATTGAGGACAGCGGCGAGAGCCGGGTCATGGCGCGTCCGAGGCAAACCGCGTGGAATACCGCTCCAGCAACGGCTCTTGGATGACCATGAGTACATATTGCGTTCTTGACGACTTCTATCAGATAGCTCGACGGAACTGAGGGTGATCGCGATGCCCAAACATGGGGCTGTATGCGCATAGCTGCGCCGTTACCACCACTCGAAACGTAGCTCAACCCCTTTTCTTCATAGAAGTTTGCGAACCATTGGGTGTCACGCCGAGCGAGGTTGCTAGCCGCCGTCGTGGTAGCTCTGCCCGCACCGAGCGCATACGACAACCAGACGGGCAACTCCACCTTGGAGAATGCCTCGACGTCAAAATGTCCGTCGCCCTGGATCGCTCTCGCTGTCGCTAGCCTTAACTGAGTGTCATCCGAGTACGCGCCGGCCGGCAAAGGGACCTCAATCCCGAAGCGGCCGCCAATGCGTCGCTTCCACGGACGCAAATTCATCACCGTCTCCACACCGGTGCGCCTGCGGACTAGGGACCGATCGGCCAGTTCCGTCATGAAACCCAACGCGTCACCGTAAGCGGCCCAAAGGGCCGAACACTGAATAGCTTCTATGCTTTTATCGGTCATGACGGCTGTTGAACAGCAATAAATTTGCTCGGGTCGAGAATCACAGGCAGATTGGGCTCCCCTACGGCGGCGAGAATCGCGTGCACCACGTGCTCCTCATCCTCTGTTCGGACGTAGATCGCCTTGAGATGTTCCAGCGATACCGCCCCAGGATAAAGCACTTCCGCCTGCGGACAGGTTGTCCACCCCAGAGGGTGGGTCAGAGCGCGGCGAATCCGCTGTGAATAGCGCGCGGGAACCTCATCAGCGAACATCGCGTCAAACGCGGTAACATCATCTCCGCGCCTACACGCCGGATAGATGTTGTTTGTGGTCGTGAAATAAACACCGTCGTGCGTCATCAGGGTCGCGTCGAAGGACAGGAGCACCCAGAAAACGTCGTTGTGCCAAGCCTCAGATTGCTCGAAAAACGTATGATTGATCCGGCTGATCGAGAGGTTAACGTGATCCAGCCAAGCCGTGTCACGCCTAAATTTCGAATTTACCCGCAGGATGTACTCCAGGGTGAGCTCATCGCTAAGAGATGATCTGGGGAGCAACTTCCCGGTCGACACGATTCCAATGAGACCCACGTTCGTCGTGAAGTGCACGAGGTCGGTGATCCCACGAGCTGCGATTTGGTCGGCGACCGTCATACTTTTTTCAGGGTAAATGTGCCCTGCTCCATAAGCTCGACAAGCTTCGGCCGGCTATCGGCTTTATACCCGATCGTCACAGTCTTCCGTGCACGCGTGATGCCCATTGCGACGAGCCGGCGCGCGCGCAGATACTCCTCATCCTCATCCTCTTGGCCGTGCGAGAAGCATTCGTCGCTCAGTCCAAGCATGAAAACGTGATCAAACTCCAGCCCTTTCACCGAGTGAATCGTGGACAGGGCAATGGACTCGTCGCCGGGAGGCCATTCGTTGACTCGCGTCAGCTCCGCGAAGTCGAGCCCAGCACCTTTAAGTGCTGCTCGAAGGTATTCGAACCATCCCCCGCCTTTCGCGTGTAGGAACCCAACAGTCTCCGTGGCAAGATCGACCTCAGCATCAATGTAAGCCAAAGCCTGCGCGACCTGAGCACTGTAACGCCCTTCGAGGACGACCGGCAGTCGGCCATTCGGTATGGCGTCCGTCGAAGACGGTAGCGTACCGTCTTCATCGAGCCTCGTTCCTTGCAACAATTGTGCCGCGAACACCGCAATCTCTTTCGAGTTGCGGTAGTTGCGACCAAGGGTCACGACGTTCTCCGGCCGAATTTCGAGACCGACCTCGCGCCACGTAAAGCCCCGCGAGTAGATTCGCTGCGCCGTATCGAGGACGAACGCAGCATATGACGGCTGCGCGAGTTGACGGATGATCGCTCGAAGCTGGTTCGCTGAAAAGTCCTGCGTCTCGTCCGCAATAAGGATGTCGATAGATTCCGGCTCTTCCTCGCAGAGCTTCAGCGCAACGTCGTTCCAATCAAGTCGCCGGGTAGACTTCTTGTAGCTGACGTACGGGGCGATCACGTCGTCCAAAATCTGCATCCGCAATTTCTCGTCAACTCGTGGTGCCGCACCACGCCCCGTTCGATCAGCCTTGACATAGTCGGCGAGACGATCCGCCGGAAACCGCCCCAGCAGGTACTGGACTTCCCCCGCGAGGAACGAGGGATCAAGTTTGATCCCAGCCTTCAAAGCAGCGCGAACAACCCATGAAGCCTGATCGCCATCGTTGATAACGTTGCTAGGATCGATCTTCGGCAACCTGTTCAATGCGTACTTCGACAAGGTCGTCACGGTCACATCCACGTCAGCTTCGCTGCCTCCCGCCGCGACCACCACATCATTCACGAATGCGGTAATGTAGGCCGCCAGTGTACGGTTAAAAGTGAAGACGACAGCCCTGATAGGGGTATCGCGCTTCGATCGCTTCTTTTCTGAGAGGAGATACCCCAGCGCCATGCGTAACATCAACATGGCATGGGTGGTCTTGCCGCTGCCGGCCGCGCCTCGGACGATCCGGACTCCAGGTCTGGCCGACAGGATGAGTCTGAGCTGTTCGGGTGTCGGTTTCAGTACGGATAAAGGTTTCATTGGTCTCTCGCTTTTTCTTGATTCTGTCCCGCGAGTTGGCATTGTAAGACCAATCGCACAGACATCTAGAAAGCCAACATCCAGAGCAACCAATTGACTGCCTGCAACTGCCCCTGATTAGCCAGCCGGACCGGTCAATGCATTAAATTCCGAGACTGCGGCATCCGGCTTGCGCCCCGGGTAGACATAGCAATTGAAGGAGGCAACGATTTCATGGGAGCTGGCGGCGGCCGCTTCGTCACCGTGCCGAACACTCATCCGTAATTTGTCCGGGTGAATAAAGTCCGGCCCCAACAATGTCATCACGAATTTCCAGACATGTTGGCCACCACCTCAACGGCCGTCGAACTCGTTCTCGGGCAAGGAAACCCATTCCGGATGTGGCGCATGTTCGAGCAAGTGGACGACGCCGCAATCTCGATCGGCGATCGAGACGCCACCATCAGGTGAAAGGGTCTTGGCCCACGTGTCGGACAATGCCTCTTTGGTGAGAAAGGCGCTCCACGCTTTCGAAAACCGTGCGCGGGTGTGAATCAGGGTGTGTGCGCGCTTCGAGACGGGATATGCGGTCCAAGGTCTTGAATAGTCCTCGTTGTGCAGCCCAACTTCGCCGACCGCGCCCGTCACTGAGCACACGTCATCGTAATGAAGCCACCCGTTCTGTCGGTAGAAGCGGTTCAGTTGCCAGCCCCGGATGCGAGCACCACCGCTGAATCCGTTATACGGGCGCGTGACGGGCCAGCGCCACTGAGGCAACCGGAACACCGTCTGCGGCTTGTCAAAGGCAAGGGTGACGAATTGGAAGCGATGCACGACGGGCTCAATGTCACCACAACATCCCAAGCGACAACTACTGCCAGGCACGCCTTCGTGAGTTTTATCAATTACAGCGCGTTGGCTATGCATGTGGGTAAACGCGTTCAGGTTGCGGGCCAGCTTGCCGGGCACGTGCAACCGGTTTCAAAAACGGTCGCACAGAGATGTTTTCCGGACATACTGGGTGACAGGCACCACCGTCGATACATCAACTGCGGCGGTGCGGTCGGCAGAGGGCACTTAGCTGCACCTTCGCGTAATATGACGGCGCACGTTAGAGCTTCGAGGCGGCCTCGTTCTGTTTTGCGTGGGCCTGGTCCATAACCGCCCTCATGAGCGCAGTGTCTTCGACAAAGACCTGCGACTGATCGACCTTCTCATGACGCTGATCAAGCAGAATACTGATGCGGGCGCCAGTCCATCTGCACTGTTCTGACGAGAACTCGCCACCCGCCATAGTTTTTACGACGGTAGTAGACGTTCGGGTCGGAGGGCCGTACCGGGTAGTGAGCAGGCTCTTCAATGCATCATAGTTATCGACGCTCGTCTGCAGCGTCACGGATGCAACGTTTCCATCGTGCAGGTACTCGAAATTGGTGTACGGAAACCCAAGCTCGGGTGCCAACCAGAGCTTGACGATGGGTTCGTCAACCTGCAAGCAGGGCGTGTGAGTGAAGTTGAGGGCAAGGTCGCGGAGCGACGACGGACACGTAACAAGATCACTCGGGAGGGGCTTACCAAATTCGAACCCGAGGAATGAAGCGGGCTCTTTGTCCCAGACGGCCACCGGTGAGGGGTGAGGCTTCTTTGCCGGCGTCGCGGCCGACACCCCGTAAGCGGCACATGCCAAGGTAACGGCCAAGACCGCCGTGCATTTCCGTGTATTCGCATTCATCGCCATCTTCTTCTCTCGTTGTTGTCTGGTCAGTTCGACAATCGCCAGGTGCGCGCGCCGTGCAACCGGTTTCAAAATTGCACGGAGGCGTCAAGGCGTTGTCTTAATTTTTCGAAATGTCACTTATAGTTATCAAGATTAACCGCATAGTGCGTGGACCGCAACATTCGCGACGGCGATCCTATCTCTATGAGGAAAACGCCGGTCGAACCAACCGTGAGGCAAATCTTTGCCTCGAACCTACGTGCACTGCGGCGCGCGAGAGAGATATCGCAAGAGGAGTTGGCCGACTCCGCAGAGCTAAGTCGGACCTACGTCAGTTCGGTCGAGCGAGGTGAGCGCAACATTTCTATCGACAACATCGGCAAGCTCGCCGCTGCACTCAGGACTACTCCGATGAATTTGCTGGACCCAGAGCTATCCCAAAGACTGCGCGGCGATTAACGGCAGGCGGCGAAGCCACCGCAGCTCTTAACTAGCCCCGAGCTCCCATATCGGCGCAGCGTCGATTCCACGTTCTTCGATGACCAAACAGGCTGCTATCAGCAATTCGACTCGATCATCGGTGGGCCGACTCCCCAGAAAACCTCGAACGTAGCGCGACGCATCAGAAAGCGCTTTATCGCCATATTCCCTTGCGTGATCCACTCGCGCGCGGACGTTATCGAGAAATTGAGCGCGCGCATCTAGCGGAAGTCGAGCGCTGACGAAGAAGCTGCCTACTCCGTCCGCCATCTTTACTACTCGTCTGAACTGGATTCCGAGGAATTCAAAACCGTCTCGCACGTCACGTGGCTCCTCCTCCCAGTCCGAGTGGATTTGCAAGGGCCCCGCTGGGTGCCTTTCGAAAAGCCGCCGAAAACGGCACACTTGTGCACTCACATCGTCTTGCGATTCACCCAGCACAAGCAGGTCGTCGCCGTACAGGAACTCGCGGTCAGGCGATAACGGCGGCAACCCTGCTTCAATCAGCGAGTAAGCGACAAACGGTGATGAGGCTGCGCCTTGCGGCAGAGCCAGCGAGGGTCCGGATGCAAATAACTCTTCACGTCTCCGTAGATAACGATCATGTCTTCGGTGGTCTCTTTCTCTCTGGTCAACTGCCTCCTTTGCATTGATTGCTACCGTTTGTTGAATGACCTTGGGCGCGAGTGGTAGCACCCCGTGCGCAGAGCCTAGTTGGATGTTGTCAAAGCAGTTTCGAATATCGATCTTCGCGCAGTGCGTCAGCAGAGGGTTGTCGATGAGCATTCGCCTGACCTCGTCCACAACGGCCGACATCCCACCGTCATACATAGCCTGAGCGCGATATTGGTCGCACGAAGCTGCCGTTAGTGCCACGTGGACCAAGCGCTGACGCGTGGTTCGTGCGATGCCGAAGCTATAGAACGTCCGCCACCCGCCATCGCGCTTTGGCTTGCCACGCCGATAGAACGGTTCCGCGCAAGCGATGGACGGGTCAAGCGACCATTGCAGCAGTTCGCCCCCCTGCTGCCACGCTCGCCATCGGGCATAGAGCGCTGCCTGCCTCTCGGGCAACGTCTGATGCCCGAACGGGCCATTACCATCGACCCAGGTGCGGTGCAGTTCGTCGAAATGAACTAAGCGCGACCGAAAAAAGGACTTCACCGCGTCTTTTAG
Organism: Paraburkholderia caffeinilytica; assembly: GCF_003368325.1. Classification (NCBI taxonomy): domain Bacteria; kingdom Pseudomonadati; phylum Pseudomonadota; class Betaproteobacteria; order Burkholderiales; family Burkholderiaceae; genus Paraburkholderia; species Paraburkholderia caffeinilytica. Next base: position 2,033,022 of record NZ_CP031467.1, read on the forward strand.
AGTGCGCCCTGGTCGCTCCGTCACGAGACGCAATGACTTCAGCCGAATCGCCTCAATCAGCTCCTTGCGACGGAGAGCAGCGAGCCGGCGCCACTGCTGAAATTGTGGATCGTATCGATAGCCATAAACCAACGGATTCAGAGCGCGGTCGAGCACGAGTTGAGGAATGATGCGGGGCGGCTGCCAAGTCGATGCCGGTACGGGGCCGCGAAAGAGAGACTTCTTCGCCGAAGTGACGCGCGATTCCGCTCTAATCGTCGATCGAGTGCCGATAGCAGCAGTAGGATGCGAGGCCCTCATTTGCACGCCCCAGCGAGAGCGTGTGACCCAGCCTCCGTGCTCTTCCGCGCATCGATCCATCGACCGATATCCTCTTGCCGCCATGCGACAGCCCGGCGACCAATACGCACGGGAGCGGGGAAGCTCCCGTCTTTTATCATGGCGTAGATGGAGCTTTTGCGAAGGCCGGTAAACCCACAGACATCAGGGAGACGGTAAAGGCGCAGGTCGAATTGTTTGTTTTCCATTGGAGTTCATCCGTGTTCGAATGACTCCATTTTGGTTCGGCATACGGCGTGAACCTGCGTCACATCTAAGTTTTGTTGGCCCGAATCTGTAGCATGCCGTCCGCGTCAGCGGAGCTATGCACGCGGCCACCCGACCAGCCGTTTTCCCATCTCAGTTTGCAGAGCGCTACGCCCTCTTGCGCAGCTCTGCGGCCTGGCGTGTCCTTCTCCGCCATCCCTAACAGCCTCTCGCAAGCGAACTTGAGCATCTTGTGGAAACCGCTCTCGCCTCTCGACGCAGGCCACGTCTTGTACGAGAGGCGCCATGCGAGCGCCGCCTCACAAGCCAACTCCGTCACATAGTCGATCGGGCGACCCGATTTTGAATTGAACGAAAAGCGAACGAGTCCAGCGTCGACAGCAAACAGCGCGTCGCCGTCGGTCGCCCGAGGCTTATCGGGCCGCAACAGCGAGGCTAGGTCCTTCTTCACTAAATCAATGTTCGCAGCGAGATAACGATGATGGGCATCGTGTCTGCCCACCGATTCGATTGCCCTATGTAGTTCGTGGGCAGCGCTTTGCAACCGTACATACGCTTCGACGATGTCCGGCGACATCGGCTTTTCGACACGGAGAAGGCCGGGGCCCAAGTTGTAAATGAAGCCATCAAGACCCGGTTCCGGCAATCCGAGTTCTCTAGCCTTGTCTCTTAGTAGATTCGTACGCTGATCGCGCTGAATTTTCGCCGCCTTGTCGAGCCTCTGTCGAGGCGTTTCCCGGTGGCGCACGTATGGCAAGTTTCGTGTCATGTCGGCTTGGCTCGCCGCTGGTTTTGCTGGGCCGCGACGTTTTTTGAAACCGGTTGCACACCGCCGCTTTCGACGCCGAAGGGTATCGGAAAGTCGGGTTTCAAGGGAAGGATGAACGGTGGAGCATTTCCGTACGTTTTCCGTACGACAGCGCCCGGAAAGTCGCCCAGCTCTCTAAGTCTTTGTTCTACTGGGGATTCTTGGCGCGCCCGGCTGGGATCGAACCAGCAACCCCTGCCTTCGGAGGGCAGTACTCTATCCATTGAGCTACGGGCGCTTCAACACGAAAGCGCGGCAACCTGAACAGGAGCGACGCCAAAGCGAGACCGAAAGGATACCCGGTTTCGGCCGAACCGTCCACCGGGCGGCCTATATGGCGGGATTGTCCGGCCCCGGCCCACCATCCAGCCGGCCCCGGCCTCGCGCGACGATGCGGGTAAACGCCTGCTGAACACCTCCCCGCGTCCCTCGCCGCCGTCGAAATCTTGCGTCTATAATCGTCCGTGCCTGATTAAAGAACAAGAAGTTGCCGTCACGCTGTACCGCTCACATACCCACGGAGACGAGACAAGCATGAGCGAAGCACCACACGGAGCCCCAATCAAAACCCCCGGGCAGCTCATCGCCGCGATCATTGCCAGTTTTGCGGTACCGATCGTCATCATCGTTCTGCTGGTGATCTACGTCGACAATTCGACGCGCACCGGCGCCGGCACAGACAGTCTTTCCGACGCCGAGGTCGCCGCGCGCATCAAGCCGCTCGCGCAGGTCGACATTCGCGACGCCAACGCGCCGCGCGTCTACAAATCCGGCGAAGAGGTCTACAAGGCCGTGTGCTCGGCGTGCCACGCGTCGGGCGCGGCCGGTGCGCCGAAATTCACCAATACCGCCGACTGGGCGCCGCGCATCGCGCAGGGCTTCGACACGTTGTTGCACACGGCGCTCTCCGGCAAGGGCGCGATGCCCGCGCGTGGCGGCACCAGCCCGGACGACTACAGCGACTTCGAAATCGCCCGTGCAGTGGCTTACATGGCGAACAATTCCGGCGCGAGCTTCCCTGAACCGGCGCAACCGGCAGCGGGTGCGGCAGCTGCCGCATCCGGCGCTGCCGCCGCGGCGCCGGCGGGTGCTTCGGACACCGGCGCCGCCCAGGCCGCTGCCGCGCTGGCAGCCATGGCCAGCGTGCCGCAGGCGGCTGCACCGGCGGCAGGCGGGGCGCAAAGCGCTGACGCTTCGCAAGCCGGCAAGGCGCTGTATCAGCAGGTTTGCCAGGCCTGTCACGCGGCCGGCGTGCTGAACGCACCGAAGTTCGGCGACAAGGAAGCGTGGGCGCCGCGCCTGAAAGAGCCAATGGACACGGTCTACAACTACGCGCTGCACGGCAAGGGCGCGATGCCGGCCAAAGGCGGTTCGACGGCTTCCGACGCAGACGTGAAGGCCGCCGTCGACTATATGGTCAGCGCGGCGAAGTAAGGCGCTTCCGGCGGTCGTCGTAAAACAAAAAATCCCTGCCCCGTGGCGACACGGGCAGGGATTTTTTAGTGTGCGAGCGCTCGGTGCACCGGAAAGTCAGGCACCCGCCGATGCAGCCGCGGGACGGCCGAACGCCTCGACAAATGCCAACGCCGGCGTGCTGCGAGCGAGCGACGTGAAATGCGCGTGCAGCTCAGCGGGTACGAGCCACGGATAACTCAACCCATCCTGCAACGCGTCGAGCAATTTGCCGTCGACGTCGGGCACGACGTCCATCCGCGCAATGTGGATATGAAACCCCGTGACGGCCGGCGCCGCGTCGAAACTCCACCGGTACACCCCATGGCCGACGCGCAACGCGCCGGTGGCCCGTTCGCGCATCACCACCAGCCACGGCAACGCGTCGATCGCGCCGTTCTCCACCGCGAGCGAATCACACACGTAATAGGTGCGGCACTGCGCGTATTGCGCGCCGAAATCGGTAACGAGCGTTTTCGCTATCGCATCGGTACCGACCGTGCGCGCCGGAAACGCGATATTCGACGTGGCAAGCGAAATGGTGAGAACCGCGTCCGGCGCGAAGGCCTCGGCGATGCGGTGGGCACGCGTGTTGTCTTTCGCGTCGATATAGGTTTCGAGTGCACGGCGATAATGCGCGAGCGGTGGCATGGGCATGCGAGCAGTCTCCGAGTGGCGCCCGTTCGAAGTCCGTTCGACGTCCGACTAACGGGCCGTGCCACTGTAGCCTGCGCACGTCGAAAAACCGCCGATGCACCTGCCGCGCACGGGGTCTTGCATGCGCCCCACGATCAAGGCTTCTGCAACAGCGCCTTCAAACTCGCGAGCCGGTCTTTCGGCGACATCGGTGCTTCTTCGGGCGTCGGCGGCGGGGCGTCGTCGAGCAGCATTTCGGGGATGAAGCGCGACGGCTCGCACACCACGGTCTCTCTCGCGCGCTTGCGCTTCTTGCACCAGTTCAGATGCAGGCTGCGCTGCGCCCGCGTGATCGCGACGTACATCAAACGACGCTCTTCCTCGATGCGCGCGTCGTCGATCGGTTCGTCGTCCGGGCCGCCACGATGCGGCATGATGCCCTCTTCGACGCCCACCAGAAACACGTGCGGATACTCCAGCCCCTTCGACGCATGCACGGTCGAGAGCCGCACGGCGTCCGGATCTTCTTCGCGGCCTTCGAGCATCGACATCAGCGCGACGGTCTGGATCAAGCCGAGCAGACTCTTGCCCGTGTCGCCGAAGCCGTCGGCGGTGTCGTAGCCGGTTGCTTCGCTCTTCTCCGAACCTTCAGGCTCAGCCTTGGTGCCCTTGCGCTTCAACCATTCCATGAACTCCAGCACGTTCTGCCACTTGGCCTGCGCCTGGCGTTCGTCGAACGCGTCGTACAGATAGGCTTCGTAGTGAATCGCATCCATCAGTTCGTCGAGCAAGGTCCCGGCGGCATCTTTCTCGGCGCGATCGGTGAGGCGCTGCATGAAGTCGCAGAACACGCGCATCGGTTCGATCTGACGCGGCGACAGGCGCGCCTCGATGCCGCCCATGTACACCGCTTCGAATAGCGACACCTTCGCCTGGCCCGCGAACGAGCCGAGCGCTTCGAGCGTCGTATTGCCGACGCCGCGGCGCGGCGTGGTGATCGCGCGGATGAACGCCGGGTCGTCGTTTGCGTTGGCGATCAGGCGCAGATACGCGCAGATATCCTTGATCTCGGCTTTGTCGAAGAACGACTGCCCGCCGGACAGCACATACGGAATCCGCTCGCGCCGCAGCACCTGTTCGAAGATGCGCGCCTGGAAATTGCCGCGGTACAGGATCGCGTAATCGCGGAAATTCGCGCGCCGCTCGAACTTGTGCGCGGACAGGCGGAACACCACGGATTCGGCCTCGTGCTCTTCGTCGTTGCAAGGTGTGACGGTGATCGTGTCGCCCATGCCGTGCTCGGACCAGAGCTTCTTTTCGAACAGCTTCGGGTTGTTCGCGATCACGTTGTTCGCGGCGGTGAGAATGCGCACTGTCGAGCGGTAGTTCTGCTCCAGCTTGATCAGATGCAACTTCGGAAAATCCTTGCTGAGCTGCCCGAGATTTTCGAGCGTCGCGCCGCGCCAGCCGTAAATCGCCTGGTCGTCGTCGCCGACAGCCGTGAAAGCGGCGCGCTTGCCGGCCAGCAGTTTCACCAGCTCGTACTGGCACGCGTTGGTGTCCTGATACTCGTCGATCAGCAGATAGCGCAGCTTGTTTTGCCAGCGGTCGCGCACCTGCTCGTTCTTCTCGAAGAGTTCGGCGGGCAGGCGGATCAGATCGTCGAAATCGACCGCCTGATACGCGTGCAGTGTCGCCACGTAATTGCGGTAGACGATCGCGGCCTGATGCTCGTCCTCGTTCGCGGCGATCGCGATCGCCTGTTCCGGCATGATCATGCCGTTCTTCCACAGCGAAATAATCGACTGGATCTTGCGGATAAAGCCCTTGTCCGTCGAGCCGACCTGCTCCTGGATCATGCCGAAGCAGTCGTCCGAATCCATGATCGAGAACTGCGGCTTCAGGCCGACGTGTTCCGCTTCCTGCCGCAGAATCTGCACGCCGAGCGAGTGGAAGGTGCAAACCGTCAGCTGGTTGACGGGCACTTTGCGGCCTTCCTTGCCGGGCGTGGTGAGCGTCTTGCCTTCGAGCAGCTTGCCGACGCGCTCGCGCATTTCCAGCGCGGCCTTGTTCGTGAACGTGACGGCGGCGATGTGGCGCGGCTCGAAGCCTTTGGCTTCGATCAGATGGGCGATTTTCTGCGTGATCACGCGCGTCTTGCCGCTGCCTGCGCCGGCGAGCACGAGACACGGACCGTCAAGATAACGGACCGCTTCATTTTGAGCGGGGTTCAGGCCTGCGGACATCGTCTGTGGATGGGTAATGCGGTTGAGGGCGCTTGGGTGCGGAATCGCGAGACCGAAGGCCCGGGGGCATGCTGCGCGGGGCGGGCGGCTGGAGCGCGCCTCGGTGCAACGGGCGTTCCGGCTCGCTGCGATCCGCGCGAGAGGAGCGATGTTAACACGGATGACCGGAGCCGATGCCGCGACAGACAAGCTGACGAGCGACCTGGAATGAAGACCGCGGTGGCAGCCAGTCAGGGGACAAAAACGGCGGCTCGAACTCGCTGCCGTGAATGCCGCGTCAACTGCCGCCCGAGCGCCGCCGGGCAGCCGCCGTCGACAAGACGCCTGCGACGTTGCCGACAGTCCGCCTTCGGGACATGCCACAATTACGGCGTTGCGCGCCGTCGCCGCGGTGGCAAAGCGGCGCGCCGTTTTTGCAGGAAGACACGCATGTCCGCATCGCTGAAGATTGGATTGATGGGTTACGGTTTCGCTGGCGCGACCTTTCATGCGCCGGTAATCGAGCACTGCGGGAGAGCGAGCATCGCGGCCATCGCGACGAGTCAGCCCGAGCACGCGCTGGCCGATTACCCGCACGCAAAAGTGGTGGCCGATCTGGACGCCCTGCTGGCGCTCGAAGAAATCGACTGCGTCGTCATCGCGACGCCCAATGACACGCATTTCGACCTGGCGCGCCGCACGCTGGAAGCGGGCAAGCACGTGGTGGTCGACAAGCCCGTCACGCTGACCGCCGCCGACGCCCACACGCTCGCCAACATTGCACTGGCTCGCGGCAAGCGGTTCGTGCCCTTTCACAACCGCCGCTGGGACGGTGATTTCCTGACCGTGCGGGATCTGCTGGCCAGCAGAGAGTTGGGGCGCATCACGCAATACGAATCGCATTTCGACCGTTTCCGGCCGGAGGTTCGGCAGCGTTGGCGCGAGGAGGCTTCGCGCGGCGGCGGTCTGCTATTCGATCTCGGACCGCACCTGATCGATCAGGCGTTGGCGCTGTTCGGCGCACCGCAGACCGTGTCCGCGACGGTTCGGACGCATCGCGACCAGGCCAGTGCGCCGGACTACGTCCATATCCAGCTCGGGTACGGCGACTTCGAGGTGGTGTTGCATGCAAGCGCGTTGACTGCCTTGGTCGCGCCAAGGTTTGCGATTCACGGCACGCAAGGGAGCTACGTGAAATATGGGCTCGATACGCAGGAGGATCAGTTGAAAGCCGGCTTACGGCCCGGCGACGAGGGATTCGGCGCCGGCAACACGGCTGGGGTATTGCGCGTGCTCGAAGGCGATCAGGAAGTCGAGCGGGAAGTGCCTACGCGCAATGGGGAATACATCGGCTTTTATATTGCCTTGGCGGACGCCATTCAGAACGGCGCGAAGTTTCCCATCAGCCCTCAGGATGCGGTCGACGTCATGACGATCATCGAGCTTGCAGCCCGGAGTTCCGAGGAAGGCGTCCGGCTGCCGTTCGAACGTATTCGCTGATTATTGCCGTACGCTGCGGGACGCTTTCTGGCCATTTGGCGGCAGCACGCAGACCATGCCGCCGCCAAAGACGCCATGAGCCAAAGCCTGACAATCCCGAAAGGAACATAACGTTACAAATAACCCCGCCTCTGCGGTCAGCGCGAATTCCCGGCAATCCGTTGCTACCCCAGTAGCACTACAAAACGACAACGACTTCCGGAGAGTCCATGCCCCGTATCGTCCGCGCAGTAGCAGCATGCGCTTTGCTCAGTTCCCTGGCCGCCTGCGTGGTGGCTCCCCAGCAACCCGCGCCGGCGCCGCGCCCTAACCCGCAGCAAATCGCGGATCAGCGCTTCAGCCAGGTCAATGGCCGTATCGACAACTTGAGCCGCCGCATCGACGCTCGCGTCAATCAAGGCTATTACCCGCCCCCGCAAGGCGGCGCACTGCACCACCGCCTCGACGTAATCCGTCAGGAGGCCCACGATATGGCGGCACAACACGGCGGCGGCCTGTCCGGCGACGAACAGCATGTGCTGAACCAGGAACTGGATAACGCAGCGCACGCCATCGGCGAATAATCGGGCCGGTTCGGGCACTGAAGCAAAAAAGCGCGGGCGTCACGTCCCGCGCTTTTTTTGACTGTCGCGATCTTGCAGCGCCAACCGCCACGCCCCTTGCGGGCCTTTATTTGACAAGCCCCCGGCCCTCGCGTACATTCGCCGCACGCGTCGGGAGAGCGTGCTGGCCGCAGAAAATCGCAGGCCGCGCCGCCGAAGGGGCACACCCGCAAACTCTCAGGCAAAAGGACCGACCGCGTCGAAGAACCCGCGCCCAAGCAAGATCAAGGCACCGGTTTTTCGCACTCTGGAGAGCGGCAGTAGCCGTCTGCGTCGCGTACATCGAACGTACGTCGAGCAGATTCTGGCAGGCTGCCCACCGAAGGGGCGCGCGTTTCACCGTAGCGATGACAGCTGCAACATCGCACGGGAGCGCAATCTCTCAGGTATCGAGGACAGAGGGGTCATGCAACGCCATCGCTCGCAGGCATCCGCCGCGAGGCGTAGCGCCGCATGGCCTTTTTTGTTTCGCGAGACGCCCGAGGCCCCATGACCGAACTCAAACACACCCCGCTCAACGCCACCCATCGTGCGCTCAACGCTCGCATGGTCGATTTCGGCGGCTGGGACATGCCCGTCAACTACGGCTCGCAGATCGACGAACACCGCGCCGTGCGCACCGACGCCGGGATGTTCGACGTCTCGCATATGTGCGTCGTCGATTTCACCGGCGAGCGCGTGCGCGCCTTTTTTGAATACGCGCTGGCCAATAACGTCGCCAAGCTGCAAACGCCGGGCCGCGCGCTCTACTCCTGTCTGCTGAACCCGAACGGCGGTGTGATCGACGATCTGATCGTCTACTACTTCGGCGAAGATCACTTCCGCGTGGTCGTCAACGCCGGCACGGCCGATAAAGACGTCGCCTGGTTCGGCAAGCTCAACGCCGAGGGCAACTTCGGCCTGACCATCACGCCGCGCCGCGACTACGCGATCGTCGCCGTGCAAGGTCCGAACGCCCGCGAAAAAGTCTGGCAAACCGTGCCGGCCGCACGCGCTGCCACCGAAGCATTGAAGCCTTTCAACGCCGCCCGCGTCGAAGGCACGCCGTTCGGCGAACTCACCGTTGCCCGCACCGGCTACACCGGCGAAGACGGTTTCGAAATCATCGTCCCGGCGGATCACGTCGCAGCACTGTGGAACGCGCTGCAAGCACAAGGCGTGCGCCCCGCCGGTCTCGGCGCGCGCGACACGCTGCGCCTCGAAGCCGGCATGAACCTGTACGGCCAGGATATGGACGACACCGTCTCGCCACTCGACGCCGGCCTCGCCTGGACCGTCGATCTGACTTCGCCGCGTGAATTTGTCGGCAAGAAAAAGCTTGAAGCCGACGGCTCGCAGGCGGCGTTCGTCGGTCTGATCCTGCTGAAGGAAAACGGCAAGGCGGCGGGCGTGCTGCGCGCTCACCAGAAAGTCGTCACGCCGCAGGGCGAAGGCGAAATCACCAGCGGCACTTTTTCGCCCACGATGCAGGAATCGATCGCCTTTGCGCGCGTGCCGAAAGGTGTGCAGCCGGGCGATACCGTTCACGTCCAGATTCGTGACAAAAACGTACCCGCAAGCGTGGTAAAACTGCCGTTCGTGCGCAACGGCAAGGTGCTCGCAGTTTAAGCAGCCGGCGCGTGCGTCACCTTTCAGGAAAACACTGGCGTACCCAGGTTTTCTTGCCCCTGCTGGGGGCCAGGCGCGAAGCGCCAGGTTTGGGCGCCCTTTTTAAGTTCATACCGAATCACACCGCATAGGAGCATCCGATGAGCATCCCGGCCGATCTGAAATACACCGAATCGCACGAGTGGGTCCGCACCGAAGCGGACGGCACGCTGACGGTCGGCATCACCGACCACGCGCAGGAAGCGCTCGGCGATATCGTCTTCTTCGAAGTCCAGGAACTGGGCAAGACCGTGGGCGCCGGCGACACCGTCGCCGTGATCGAGTCGGTGAAAGCCGCCTCCGACATCTACGCACCGGTTTCGGGCGAGATCATCGAAGCGAACCCGGCCGTCGCCGACACGCCGGACGGCGTCAACAGCGCGCCGTACGACAACTGGCTCTTCAAGATCAAGCCGGCCGCGGACGCATCGCAGGATCGCCTGATCGACGCGGACGCGTACGCGAAGGCGATCGGCGCCTGATTCACCGCAAGTTGCACCTTTACGTTTAAACCCGACAGGCGCGGCGCGTCCGATTCCATCGTCGAACGGACGCCCGCACCGCCAGGAACACCTCATGAAGCTCGAACACCCGGATCGTCTGATGAACCGCACTCCTCTCTCGCTCGCCGCGCTCGAAGTGCATGACGCCTTCGCCGAACGGCACATCGGCCCGGATTCGGCCGACCAGCATGCGATGCTCGAAGCCCTCGGCTTCGCGTCGCGCGCGGCGCTGATCGACGCCGTCATTCCGAAGACGATCCGCCGCACCGAAACGCTGCCGCTCGGTCCCTTCGCCCAGCCGAAGAGCGAAGCGGAAGCGCTCGCCGCGCTGCGTGAGCTGGCGGACAAGAACCAGGTGTTCCGCTCGTACATCGGACAGGGTTACTACAACGCGCACACGCCGACGGTGATCCTGCGTAACGTGCTCGAAAATCCGGCCTGGTACACCGCGTACACGCCGTATCAGCCGGAAATCTCGCAAGGCCGTCTGGAAGCGTTGCTGAACTTCCAGCAAATGATTGTCGACCTGACGGGTCTGGCGATCTCGAACGCCTCGCTGCTTGACGAAGCCACTGCCGCCGCCGAAGCGATGACGCTGCTGCAACGCATCGGCAAGCCGAAGTCGAACGTGTTCTACGTTGCCGACGACGTGCTGCCGCAAACCATCGAAGTGGTGAAGACGCGCGCCACGCCGGTCGGTATCGAAGTGAAAGTCGGCCCGGCTGCGGAAGCGGCGAACGCGAATGCGTTCGGCGTGCTGCTGCAATACCCGGGCGTGAACGGCGATGTGCGCGACTACCGCGCACTCGCAGACGCGATCCACGCAGCGGGCGGCCACGTGGTGGTCGCCGCCGATCTGCTCGCGCTGACGGTGCTCACGCCGCCGGGCGAATGGGGCGCGGACGTGGCCGTCGGCAACACCCAGCGTTTCGGCGTGCCGGTGGGTTTCGGCGGCCCGCACGCGGCTTACCTCGCCGTGCGCGATGAATTCAAGCGTCAGATGCCGGGCCGTCTGGTCGGCGTGACCGTCGACGCGCAGGGCAACCCCGCGCTGCGTCTCGCGCTGCAAACGCGCGAACAACACATCCGTCGCGAGAAGGCGACCTCGAACGTGTGTACCGCGCAAGCGCTGCTCGCGATCATGGCCAGCATGTACGCCGTCTATCACGGCCCGCACGGCCTGAAGACGATCGCACTACGCGTGAACCGGATCGCTGCGCTGCTCGCGGCCGGCGCGAAGAAGCTCGGTTACGCGCTCGTCAACGACACGTTCTTCGACACGCTCACGTTCGAAACCGGTGCACGCACCCAGGCGCTGCATGACGCGGCGACCGCGAGGCGCATCAATCTGCGCCGCGTGAGCGACACGCGCGTCGGCATCTCGATCGACGAAACCACCACGCGCAGCGACCTCGCCGATCTGCTCGCGGCATTCGCGCAAGCGGCGTTCGTCGACGAAGTCCCGCAAATCGATGCACTCGACGCCGAACTCCCCGCCGAGAGCACCGTGCCCGCCGCGCTCGAACGCACCAGCGCGTACCTCACGCACCACGTGTTTAACCGTCACCATTCGGAAACGGAAATGTTGCGCTATTTGCGCAGCCTCTCCGACAAGGATCTGGCACTCGACCGCTCGATGATCCCGCTCGGCTCGTGCACGATGAAGCTGAACGCGACCTCGGAAATGCTGCCGGTCACGTGGCCCGAATTCGGTCAGATTCACCCGTTCGCGCCGGCCGAGCAAACGGTCGGTTACCGCGAAATGATCGATCAGCTCGAACAGATGCTGGTCGCGGCCACCGGCTACGCAGCCGTGTCGCTGCAACCGAATGCCGGCTCGCAAGGCGAGTACGCGGGCCTCCTGATCATTCATGCGTACCACGCGTCGCGCGGCGAAGGCCACCGCAACGTCTGCCTGATTCCCGCTTCGGCGCACGGCACGAACCCGGCGTCGGCGCAAATGGCCGGCATGCAGGTGATCGTGGTGGCTTGCGACGCGCAAGGCAACGTCGATATCGACGACCTGAAGAAGAAAGCCGATCAGCACGCCGACAAGCTCGCGGCGATCATGATCACGTATCCGTCCACGCACGGCGTGTTCGAATCGAACGTCCGCGAAATCTGCGAGATCGTGCATGCGCACGGCGGTCAGGTCTATGTGGACGGCGCGAACATGAACGCAATGGTCGGCCTGTGCGCGCCGGGTCAGTTCGGCGGTGACGTCTCGCACCTGAACCTGCACAAGACCTTCTGCATTCCGCACGGCGGCGGCGGACCGGGTGTCGGTCCGGTTGCAGTCGGCGCGCATCTCGCGCAATTCCTGCCGAATCAGATTTCGTCGGGCTATGAGCGCACGCCGAACGGCATCGGCGCCGTGTCGGGCGCACCGTACGGCTCCGCGTCGATCCTGCCGATCTCGTGGATGTACATCGCGATGATGGGTGCGAAGAACCTCACGGCGGCCACCGAAACCGCGATCCTCAACGCGAATTACGTCGCGAACAAACTCGCGCCGCATTATCCGGTGCTGTACTCCGGCCCGGGCGGACTGGTCGCGCACGAGTGCATTCTCGATCTGCGCCCAATCAAGGAAACCAGCGGCATCACCGTCGACGACGTCGCCAAGCGTCTCGCCGACTACGGCTTCCACGCGCCGACCATGAGCTTCCCGGTGCCGGGCACGCTGATGGTCGAGCCGACCGAATCGGAATCGAAGGAAGAACTCGACCGCTTCATCGAGGCGATGATCGCGATCCGCGACGAAATCCGCGCGGTGGAGGAAGGCCGCTCGGACCGCGAAGACAATCCGCTCAAGCACGCGCCGCATACGGCAGCGGTGGTCATCGCGAACGACTGGAAGCATGCGTACGCGCGCGAAACCGCCGCGTATCCGTTGCCCACGCTGATCGCGAAGAAGTACTGGCCGCCGGTCGGCCGTGCGGACAACGTGTACGGCGACCGCAATCTGTTCTGCTCCTGCGTGCCGATCGCCGACTACGAGTAAGCCAGGCCGCAAACCGCGCATCGTCTGAAGCTTGTAAGCAGGCGTTGCGCGGTTCTGTCGCTTGTGTCCGCAAACGGCTAACATCACACACCGAATCAGCCTAACGAGGAGTTTCGCATGGCGCGAAAGGTGCGATTGATGCAAAGCCGGACCGAAATCAGGCGAACCCAAACGTGGCAGCAGGCTTGCACGCTCTTGCTGGCTGGCGCAGCGGTGCTGCTGCCGCTGCGCCAGGCGCAAGCCGCAATGAATTTTTGCGCAGCGCCCGCGCTGCAAACCAGCGAGCGCACGAATGCCGATCCCGGCGTCAAGGCGCTGGTGAGCAATGTGCAGGCACATCTGAACGACCCGCCGCATGCGGTAGCGAAACTGCATACCGAAGGCACGCTGCCGCACGAGGGCATCCACGATCAGAGCGTCGAGGCAGAGAAGGATCTCGATCTGCTGCGCGACGCGGCGCTCGCCTGGCGCGCAACCAGTGACGACCGTTATCTGAAGCTGGTCGACCGCTTGCTGTATGCATGGGTCACGACTTACCAACCCAGTTTCAATCCGATCGACGAAACCCATTTCGAAGGCCTGATCCTCGCCTACGACATGACCGCGAGCGCGTTGCCGGTGAAGACGCGCAATGCATCAATGGCGTTCCTGACGAAGCTAGCGAGCGGCTATATCGCGCAGATCGACGCGCAGCCGCGGCCGCTCATGGGTACCTTCAAGAACAACTGGCAAAGCCACCGGATCAAGCTGATCTCGATGGCCGCGTTCACGCTGGATAACCGCAAGATGATCAACGCGGCGCAGCGCCTGTTCGACGAGCATATCGGCGACAACATCGCGCCCGACGGCTCGACTTTCGATTTCGGCGAGCGCGACGCGCTGCACTATGTCACGTACGACCTGCAGCCGCTCGTGACCGCTGCGCTCGCTGCGCGCCGCCACAACCGCAACTGGTTGCCGGAAAAGGGGGAAAACGGCGCGTCGCTGGCTGCCGCGCTGAATTGGCTCACGCCGTACGCGGACGGCAGCAAAACGCATGAAGAATTCGTGCATTCGAACGTTCCGTTCGATGCCAAACGCCGTGAGGCCGGTGTGCCCGGTTTTTCAGGTCAATGGGATCCGAAAAACGCGACAGAACTGTTTCACCTGGCGGCGCGTCTCGACGGACGCTATACGCCGATCGCGCTGCAGCTCGCACCGACGCCGCCCGCGTGGCTGGCCGTGTGCTTACCGCTGCCGGCGCGCTAAACTAACTTTTATCAGCAGGGAGCAGTAAATGGCAGTCAGTGTGTTCGACCTCTTCAAAATCGGCATTGGCCCGTCCAGTTCGCATACGGTCGGGCCGATGCGTGCAGCGCTGATGTTCGCGCAAGGACTCGAACGCGACGGGCTGCTCGGCGCGACCGCGTCGGTGAAAGTGGATCTGTATGGGTCGCTCGGCGCGACCGGCAAGGGTCACGGCACCGATCGCGGCGTGATGCTGGGTTTGATGGGCGACGCACCCGACACCGTCGATCCGGACACGATCGCGCAGCGGCTCGAGGCGGTGAAGGCGTCGCGCACACTCGCCTTGCTCGGCACGCACGAAGTGCCGTTCGTCCAGAAAGATCACATTTCGTTTTATCGCCAGGCGCTGGCGGAGCATCCGAACGGCCTGAAGCTGCGTGCATTCGACGCAGAAGGCGAGACGCTGCGTGAGTCGACCTATCTGTCGGTCGGCGGCGGCTTTGTGGTGACGGCAGGCGCGCCGAACACGAAGGTGCTGAGCGCCGTCGAACAATTGCCGCATTCGTTCCGCAGCGGCGCCGAATTGCTCGCGCTCTGCAAATCGACCGGCAAGAGCATCGCCCAATTGATGTGGGACAACGAACGCGTCTGGCACACGGAAGAAGAGACACGTGCGGGCTTGCTGAAGATCTGGAATGTGATGCAGTCGTGCGTGTCGCGCGGTTGCGGCATCAACAATCCGGACGCGGACGGCAACTTGCCTGGTCCGTTCCATGTGAAGCGCCGCGCGCCGCAGTTGTATCGTGCGCTGTCGAGCAATCCTGAGCTGGCGCTGCGCGATCCGCTGTCGATGGTCGACTGGATCAATCTCTACGCCATCGCCGTGAATGAGGAAAATGCCGCCGGTGGGCGCGTGGTCACGGCGCCGACCAATGGCGCGGCCGGCATCATTCCCGCCGTGCTGCATTACTACACGCGCTTCATGCCGGGTTCGAACGAGCAGGGCGTGATCGACTTCCTGATGACGGCGGCGGCGATCGGCATTCTGTACAAACTGAACGCGTCGATTTCGGGCGCGGAAGTGGGGTGCCAAGGTGAAGTGGGTGTGGCCTGCTCGATGGCCGCGGGTGCGCTCGCGGCGGTGATGGGCGGCACGCCTGAGCAAGTCGAGAATGCTGCCGAGATCGGCATGGAGCACAACCTCGGGCTGACGTGCGATCCGGTCGGCGGAATGGTGCAGATTCCGTGTATCGAACGCAATGCGATGGGCTCGGTAAAGGCCGTGAATGCCGCGCGCATGGCGCTGCGCGGTGACGGCACACACTACGTGTCGCTGGACTCCGTGATCAAGACGATGATGCAGACCGGCGCCGACATGAAGACGAAGTACAAGGAAACCTCGCGCGGCGGGTTAGCTGTGAATATTGTGGAGTGTTGAGGGCTCCACCGCCGCCCGTCGCCCCCATCGCAACGCCTGGAGACTCCATCGCAATGCCGCTCGCTTCTGAATCTTCTTCCGCCACCCAAACTACTGGCGCGCGTCTCGTCGTCGACGCCTTGCTCACGCATGGTGTCGAACGTGTTTTCTGCGTACCCGGCGAGAGCTTTCTCGCCGTGCTCGATTCGCTGCACGACGAAACCGACCGCATTCAGACCGTCGTGTGCCGGCACGAAGCGGCAGCGGCGAACATGGCCGAAGCCGTCGGCAAATTGACGGGTCGACCGGGCGTTGCGATCGTCACGCGCGGACCGGGCGCGACGCATGCATCGATCGGTGTGCATACCGCGTTTCAGGACTCCACGCCAATGATCCTGCTGATCGGCCAATGCGCGCGCGAGCATCTCGATCGCGAGGCTTTCCAGGAAATCGACTATCGGCGCATGTTCGGCCAGATGGCGAAATGGGTCGCGCAAATCGACGATCCGAAACGCATTCCCGAATATCTGAGCCATGCTTTTCACACGGCGACGTCGGGGCGTCCGGGACCGGTTGTGTTGTCGTTGCCGGAAGATGTGTTGAGCGACGCGTGCGACCTTGTTGCCGGCGCGCCCGCCTACAAGCGCGTGGCGGCGTCGCCGTCCGCAGCGCAGATGGGCGAGTTGCGTCGATTGCTGGAAGGCGCGCAACGGCCAATGGTCATCGCCGGCGGCAGCGGTTGGACGCCCGCGGCATGCGCCGACCTGCAACGCTTCGTCGAGAATTGGCAATTGCCGATTGGCCTCGCGTTCCGCTTTCAGGACACGCTCGACAACGAGCATCCGAACTATGCGGGTGATGTCGGCCTCGGTATCAATCCCGCGCTTGCTCAACGTATCCGCGATGCCGACCTGCTGCTCACGCTTGGACCGCGTTTGGGCGAAGCAACCACCAACGGCTATACGCTGCTCGATATTCCGAAGACAAAGCAAACGCTGGTGCACGTGCATCAAGGCGCTGAAGAACTCGGACGCGTCTATGCCGCGGATCTTCCAATCGTCTCCGGCATGCCGGAGCTGGCAGCGCAGCTTGCCGCGTTGAAGCCGTCTTCTGACACGCTCGCATGGAGCGGCACTGCGGAAGAAGCGCATCGCGCGTATCTCGACTGGCGCAAGCCACGCCCGATTCCCGGCGACGTGCAAATGGGCGAAGTCATCCAGCAGTTGCGCGCGCATCTACCGGAAGACGCGATCCTCACAAACGGTGCGGGCAACTATGCCACGTGGTTGCATCGCCATTTCTCGTACCGGCATTTCCGCTCGCAACTCGCGCCGACCAGTGGCGCGATGGGCTATGGGATACCCGCGGCAATTGCGGCAAAGTCGATGTATCCGCAGCGCGCGGTGGTCGCATTAGCCGGCGACGGCTGCTTCATGATGTCCGCGCAGGAACTCGCGACGGCGATGCAGTACGACCTGCATGTGATTTTCATCGTCGTGAACAACAGCCATTTCGGCACGATCCGGATGCATCAGGAACGGCATTATCCGAATCGCGTGCATGGCACCGGTCTCACGAATCCGGATTTTGCGGCGTTCGCGCGGTCGTTCGGCGCGCATGGCGAGACGGTGGAGCGGACCGAAGATTTTCTGCCGGCGTTGCAGCGTTCGATGGAAGCGAAACGCGCAGCGGTGATCGAGATTCGCATGCCGCAGGAGGCAAGCACGCCGGGCGCGACGCTGGAGCAGATTCGGCAGCAGGGAAGGAAGCTGCGCGGGGAGTGATGACGTTGCGTCGCGACTGCTACACATGACGAAGCACCAAAGAAAAAGCCCTGCGGTTCAAAACAGCCGCAGGGCTTTTTTGTGCAACGAGCGCCACGCCAAAACCGCGCGCGACACTCAATTGCTCATGCGAGAAACCGCTTACTTCCCGCCCACGCTTTGCAGCGTCGTCCACTTGCCGTCGACAACCTTGTACAGCGTGATGCCGCCGTTCTTCAGGTCGCCCTTGGTGTCGTATGCGAGGTTCGCTGCCGTCACTGCCGGCATCGAGGTCTTCGCGAGCAGCGGCAGGTACTTGGCCGGATCGGTCGAGTTAGCCTTCTTCATGGCGTCGAACATCGCCATCGCGCCGTCGTAGGCGTACGGCGAGTACGTTTGCACGTCTTCGTTGAAGCGCTTCTTGTACTTCGCGACGTAGTCCTTGCCGCCCGGCATTTCTTCCAGCGGCAGGCCGGCGAGCGATGCCACCGTGCCGTTCGCCGCGTCGCCCGCGATCTGAATAAAGGTCGGCGTGTGGACCATTTCGCCGCCCATCAGCGGCGCCTTGATGCCCAGTGCCTTCATCTGCTTGACCATCGGTGCCGCTTGCGAATCCGCGCCGCCGTAATAGATCATGTCCGGGTTGACCGACTTCAGCTTGGTCAGGATCGACTTGAAGTCGACAGCCTTGTCGTTCGTGTATTCACGATCGACGATCTGGCCGCCCGCAGCCTTCGCCGCCTTTTCGAACTGATCAGCCAGACCCTGGCCGTAAGCCGTGCGGTCGTCGACGATCGCGATCTTCTTCACACCGAGGGTCTTCACCGCGAACGTGCCGGCGACCGAACCTTGCTGCGTGTCGGACGTCATCATGCGGAACGTGGTCTTGAAGCCTTGCTGCGTGTACTCAGGCGCCGTAGCCATGGCGATTTCGGGGATGCCCGCGTTCGCGTAGATGCGCGAAGCCGGAATCGTCGTGCCCGAGTTGAAGTGGCCGAGCATGCCCTTGATGCCGTCATCCACCAGCTTTTGTGCAACGGTCGTGCCGGTGCGCGGGTCAGCCTGGTCGTCGGCCGCATCCAGCACGAAGCGAACCGGCTTGCCGCCGATCACCGGCTTGGTCGCGTTCATTTCTTCCACAGCCAGCGTAATGCCGTTCTGGAAGTCCTTGCCGTAGTGCGCCTGTGCGCCCGTCATCGGACCGGCAAAGCCGATCTTCACGTCTTCGGTCGATTGAGCGTTGGCCGTCCCCGCCAGCGACATTGCCGCAACCAGCGCTGCGCCTGCCAGCTGTTTCATTTTGTGTTGCATAGCTTCTCCTTGGTACCAGGTGTGGATGGAGCGGTTTTCGGGGTCGCCGTACCGCTTCCGTTTTATTGAGCAGATCGATGAGGTTCGCTCAACCGATCGTCATCAAATTCGCATTACCGCCTGCTGCTGCCGTGTTCACACTGACCGAGCGTTCCGTCAACAGACGTTCGAGCGCGTAGTCCTCGTCGCCGCTTTCCAGCGCGCGAGCCGCGACGCCCTGCACCGAGACGATCGGCCCTGCACGTTTCGCGACTTCCTTCACCAGCGCCAGCAGTTCGTCGCTATCGCCTTCGAACAGCACGGCGTCGAACGGCGTATCGGCGCTCTTCTTCACGCTTGCGTAAGACTTCAACGCGGCGGGCAACTGCGACACCAATTGTTCACCCGCCGCGCCTTCGAACAACGCGCGATTTCCCGTAGCCAGCGCCGCGGCGAACTGCACGCGTGCGCCGCTCGCCGTCGACGCGATGCACAGCACCGTGCCGCGCGCGCCCAGCGTATAGGTGTTGCGCTCGCCAGTCGGCCCAGACAATACCGCAGTTGCACCCGCCGGCACATGCGACAGATAACCGTCGCAGCGTGCGGCCAGTGCCGGCTGCCGTTCGCCGATCAGCCAGTCGCGCAGCGCCGTCAAGGCAGCGGACGGAGTGTCGCTGCGATTATCCCCGTTGGAACCGGCTTGCGGCGTATCCGCGATCAACGACTCCGCCAGCGACTTCGGCAACCCTGCCGGACGCGTGGCCAGCAGACGTTGCAGATACAACGCGCCACCCGCTTTCGGTCCCGTGCCCGACAAACCTTCGCCGCCGAACGGTTGAACCCCCACCACCGCGCCGATCACATTGCGGTTCACGTAGATGTTGCCGACATGCGCGCGGCTGATCACGTGCGCGATCGTTTCGTCGATTCGCGTGTGAATGCCGAGCGTCAGGCCGTAGCCGGTCGTGCGGATCTGTTCGAGCAGCTTGTCCAGCTGGCTGCGGCGGTAACGCACCACATGCAGCACCGGGCCGAACACTTCGCGCTTCAATTCGTCGATGCTGTCGAGTTCGATCAGCGTCGGCGGAACAAACGTGCCCGGTGCGCAGCCATCCGGCATCGGCAGTTGCTCGACCTTGCGGCCTTTCTCGCGCATCGCCGCGACGTGCGCGTCGATGCCGCGCTTCGCGTCGAGGTCGATCACCGGGCCGACGTCGATCGACAGACGGTCCGGATTGCCCACCGACAGTTCGCGCATCGCGCCCGTCAGCATTTCCAGCGTGCGGTCCGCCACATCTTCCTGCAGACAAAGAACGCGCAATGCGGAACACCGTTGACCGGCGGAATCGAACGACGACTGCAGCACGTCCGCGACCACCTGCTCAGCGAGCGCCGACGAATCGACGATCATCGCGTTCTGGCCGCCCGTTTCGGCGATCAGCGGAATCGGCTTGCCTTCGGGGTCGAGGCGGTTCGAGAGCGTCTTGTTGATCAGACGCGCAACTTCGGTCGAACCGGTGAACATCACCGCACGGGTGCGCGGATCGGCCACCAGCGCGGCGCCGACCGTTTCGCCGTCGCCCGGCAGCAGTTGCACCGCGCCCGCCGGCACGCCGGCTTCGCGCAGGATACGCACGGCCTGCGCGGCGATCAGCGGCGTTTGTTCGGCCGGCTTCGCGAGCACGGTATTACCTGCCGCCAAAGCCGCGGCCACCTGGCCCATGAAAATCGCCAGCGGGAAATTCCACGGGCTAATACAGACGACCGGACCGAGCGGGCGATGCGTGTCGTTGGAAAACTCGTTGCGGATCTGCGTCGAGTAGTAGCGCAGGAAGTCGATCGCTTCGCGGATTTCCGCAACCGCGTTCGCCAGCGACTTGCCCGCTTCACGCACCACGAGACCCATCAGCGTGTGCATCTGTGCTTCGAGCAGATCGGCGGCACGCGCGAGGCAATCGGCGCGGGCATCGACCGGCGTCGCTTGCCAGATCGGCGCGGCGGCGACCGCATGGGCCATGGCAGCGCTCACGTGTTCCGACGTCGCTTCGACGACCGTACCGACGAGGTCGCGATGATCGGCTGGGTTGCGCACATCGCGTGCGACGCCTACGGCGATCTCGTTGTCTTCGAGCATCGGTGTGGCGCGCCACGGATGATGCGCGCTCGCCAGCAATGCCGACGACAGCGACGCCAACCGATGTTCGTTCGACAGATCGAGGCCCATCGAGTTGAGACGCTCGGCGCCGAACAGATTGCGCGGCAGCGGGATTTTCGCGTGCGGAGCGCCGAGCGGGACGATCTTCGAGGCTTCGTCGACCGGGTCGGCGATCAGGTCCGGAATCGCGACGTTTTCATCGGCGATGCGATTCACGAACGACGTGTTCGCGCCGTTCTCCAACAGGCGGCGCACGAGGTAGGCGAGCAGCGTTTCATGGGTGCCGACCGGCGCATACACGCGGCACGGACGGTTCAGCTTGTCGCGGCCGGTGACTTCCTCATACAGCGGTTCACCCATGCCGTGCAGACATTGGAACTCGTACTGGCCGGGGTAGTAGTTATTGCCCGCGAGGTGATAGATCGCCGACAGCGTGTGCGCGTTGTGCGTGGCGAACTGCGGATAAACGGCGTCGGGCGCGCTCAACAACTTCTTGGCACAAGCGAGGTACGACACGTCCGTGTAGATCTTGCGCGTGTAGACCGGATAGCCTTCGAGGCCGTCCACTTGGGCACGCTTGATTTCGGTATCCCAGTACGCGCCCTTCACAAGGCGGACCATGATGCGGTGACGGCTGCGGCGCGCCAGATCGACGATGTACTCGATCACGAACGGGCAGCGTTTCTGATACGCCTGCACGACGAAACCGATGCCGTTCCAGCCGGCCAGTTCCGGGTCGAAGCACAGCGCCTCGAGCAGATCGAGCGAGATTTCGAGGCGGTCGGCTTCTTCAGCGTCGATGTTCAGGCCGATGTCGTAACGGCGCGCGAGGATCGCCAGCGAGCGCACACGCGGCAGCAGCTCGCTCATCGTGCGCTCCTGCTGCGAACGCGAATAGCGTGCGTGCAGTGCCGACAGCTTGATCGAGATGCCCGGGCCTTCGTAGATGCCGCGGCCGCCGGCAGCCTTGCCGATCGCGTGGATCGCCTGTTCGTACGACGCGTAGTAGCGCTGCGCGTCGGCTTCGGTGGTGGCCGCTTCGCCAAGCATGTCGTACGAGTAGCGGAAGCCGCGTGCTTCGTACTTGCGGCTATTGGCGAGCGCCTCGGAGATGTTCTCGCCGGTGACGAACTGCTCGCCCATCAGGCGCATCGCCATATCGACGCCCTTGCGGATCAGCGGCTCGCCGCCCTTGCCGATCAGGCGCGTGAGCGCCGACGACAGACCCGTTTCGCTATTGGTGGTCACCAGCTTGCCGGTGATCATCAAACCCCACGTCGCGGCGTTGACGAACAGCGACGGCGCCTGGCCGACGTGCGACTTCCAGTCGCCCTTGCTGATCTTGTCGCGGATCAGCGCGTCACGCGTGGCACGGTCTGGAATGCGCAGCAGCGCTTCGGCGAGGCACATCAGCGCCACGCCTTCCTGGCTCGACAGCGAGAATTCGTGAATCAGCCCTTCAACGCCACCACCCTTGCTCTTGGTGCGCAGCGTTTCGACCAGCTTGCCGGCCATGGCCTGCACGTCGCCCGCTAGATTGGCCGGCAGACGCGCCTGGCCAAGCAGGAACGGCACGCATTCCGGTTCGGGACGGCGATACGCGGCGGTGATCGCCGCGCGCAGCACCGATTGCGGTTGCACGTTCTGCGCGAATTCGAGGAACGGATGCGAGGCACCGTCTTCCTCGTGCTCCACGGCGGCGCCGTCAGCCAGATCGGCCGAGCCGATGTGGCCTGACAATTCCGGCGGCAATTGGCCATGCTCGATTTTTTCGAGGTACGCAAAGATGGCCTGCTTGATCAGCCAGTGCGGAGTGCGTTCGAGCCGGGTGGCGGCATCTTTCAGCCGGGAACGCAGGAGGTCGTCGACCTTGACGCCAAGGGTGGTGCTAGCCATGTTTCCTTCTTCGGATACCAGACGAATTCGCTGAGAAAGACTAAAAGTTGGGCGAATCGTACGCCTCCAAATAAAAAGGTGCAACCATGCGCCGCGCATGGTTGCACCTTCGTGGAAGCCTTATACGGCGGGGGTTTGCGCCGGATGGCGCCGGGCGCGGCAACGGCGGTTGCGCTCAGTACTTTCCCTGGCGTGATTATTTTCGCTTTTGCCCTTATCAGATTGCTCTGCGCGCCGTTATACAGAATATGGATGGTCGCGGCCGTTAGGCACGCACATAAAAACGGTACGGGGTTTTAGAGGACTGGTGAAATGGAAAAGTGGTTGGTGATACTGGGCATCTGGGTTATGTGCGCGACGTGCGCCGTGCTTTTCATCCGCGGCGCGACTCGCGGCCCGGGCAGACGCGAAGCGGAAGGACGGCAGGCGCGTCCGGCTTCGCGCGCATCGGCTGGCGATGCGCGGGCAGCAGCATTGAACGATTGAGAGGTTAAGCCCAGCGGCTAATGATCGACATCAAAACGCCGTTCCTCGACTGACACCGCAAAGTCAGTGCACGCCGCGTGGCTTACGCCTCGCGGCGAGGCAGGCGCACGCGTCAGTCCCGTGGAATGGGGTCGTACTGCGCGCAAGCGTCGTCGGGCGAAACGAGCTGGTCGTGCAGACAGCAAAGCCGGCTATCCGCCACACTTGCGCCAAACCCGGAACTGAACACAGCGAGACCCGGAATGCTCTGCTCCAGTGAATGCCGATCCTCGGCGCGATGCCGGCAGCTTGCGCAGCGCGCCGCGCACGCATCGAAGCGTGCGCGGACCGTGCCGGCGATGCGGACCGCCTCGCTCATCACGAGCCCTGTCCCAAGCTATTCCAGTACGGTGCGAACACGTGCGCGGACAGCGCGTAGCCGATGGCGATATTGACCGCGACACCTGCTGTGAAGGCCAGGAACGGCTTCAGGCCGGTGGCCGTCAGCGAGCGCAGGCGCGTGGTCAGCCCGATACTCAGGAAACAGAATGTGAACGCCCACGTGCGCAAGGCCGTGATCGGCGCGACGAATTCGGGCGTGACGACCTTGCGGTAGTCGACCAGCGAGTAATGGCTGGCGATCCACGTCACCAGCGCCGACGCGATCACGAAGCCGATCACGAATTTCGGAAAGCGCGCCCAGATCTCACCGACGTTGGCCGTCGCTTTGACGCCGCTGTCCTGCGATTCCCAGCGCGTCGTCGCGACGATTGCGAGCACGAACGCCCAGATGCCGATCCAGATATCGCGGCCGACCACCTTCATCAGTGTGAACGCCTGCAGCGACGCCTCGGGTGCACCGGCAATCGCGCCGCTCGCGTGCTTCGCGAAGTCGCCGTAGGCTTGCGCGGCGGCAATGCCCGCGGCGTCGGCGAATTCGGACGTGCCGATCCACGCGCCCGCGACCGCCGTCGAGAGTCCCAGCGAGCGTGACGCGAAGGGCAGTACGAAAATCATCACGATCGCCCACAAGACCACCAGCGTAATCGCGACCGAAGCCTGTTCGCGCTTGGCCCGCACCGCGCCGGCAATCGCAATCGCCGCCGACACGCCGCACACCGCGCCGCCCACGCCCAACACGGCGGCGAAACGCCGTTCGAGACCGAGCGCCTTGGCGGCAAAGAAGATCACGAAGAACGTCACGAGCGACACGATGGTCGCCTGCCCGACCGCGACCGGCCCCGCCCACACGAGCAGGGTGAACGGCAGTGTCGCGCCGAGCAACACGATCCCGACCTTGATATAAAACTCCACGCGCAATCCAGCGGAAAACCATTCGGGCAACGTAAACACGTTGGAAATCAGCAGGCCGATCGCCAGCGCCACCAACGGCGGCTCGAGGTTGTACTTCGACGCATTGACCCACGCGCCCAGCGTGAAGATCAGCGCCGACACGACGAACAGGATCAGGAACGAGCCCAGGAAAACGCCGACCCGTTGCTTCAACGCGGCGAGGCTCACGCCGAACAGCGCGGCGAACACGATGAACAGGGCGACATAATTCGGCAGATGCTTGCCGATGTCCTGCGCGGCCTGTCCGACGCTCGCCCATTTGGCCGGCGCCACCGCCAGCCACTTGATGCTGCTGCCCGAGGCGAACAGCGCCCACGCAATCACGATCACCAGCAGGCCGATCCAGACGGCCCACCAGTCTTCAGTGGAAAAGAGTCCGCCGCCGTGCGCGCTATGGCCACTGCGCGGTTCGCCGGGCGCCGCGCCGGTCGGCAACGTCTGGTTGGTGTCGCTCATCGCAAATGCCCCGAGGAAGTTGAGGTGCATCGGCGCGCGATTTTTGAGTTTTGCCTGAAGATGCGCCGATTCGGCGAAATATAGGCGAGCGGGGGCGCAAAACGAAACGACCATTCGCTCTATGAATATGACTCAAAGAAGTAATGCCGCGAAGCGCTCGGCAATGGGCGTCAGATGTCGAGCGGATCGACTTCGAGATTCCAGCGCAGCACGCCTTTCAGGCTCCGCAGCATCGGTTGCCATGCGCGCAAGGTGGCCTGCAACGCGGCCCGCGACGCACTTTCGATCAGCAATTGCGCCCGATGCACGTGCATCACCTTGACGATGGTGAGCGGCACGGCGTCATAGACCGTTACGCGCCCGGCGGCCGGGATCTCCGTCAGCGCGGCGGCGGCCTGCTGCAGGAAAGCGAGCGCGGCTTCGAGCGTGCGGCCTTCGGCGCGCAGCAAAGCCTGATAGGCGAACGGCGGCAGATGGGCGTCGCGCCGCTCGGCCAGTGTTGAATTGGCAAAACCGACGTAGTCGTGCCGCCCCAGCGCGTGATACAGCGCATGGCGCGGATAGCGCGTCTGCACCAGCACTTCACCCGGCAAACCGGCACGGCCCGCGCGGCCGCTCACTTGCATCAATTGCGCGAAGAGACGTTCGCTCGCACGGAAGTCGTGTGAAAACAGGGCGGTGTCGGCGTTCAGCACGCCCACCAGCGACACCCGCTGGAAGTCGTGGCCCTTCGCGATCATCTGCGTGCCGACGAGAATGTCGACTTCGCCGGCGTGGACATCGGAAAACAGCGCCTGCGCGCTGCCTTTGCGGCGCGTGCTGTCGGCGTCGATGCGCAGCACGCGGGCGCCGGGCACCGCGCTTGCCAGCGTTTCTTCGACACGTTGCGTGCCGCGGCCCATCGGCGCGATATCGACATTGCCGCACTCCGGGCACGAGCGCGGAATGCGCGATTCCCAACCGCAATGGTGGCAGCGTAGCGCGCGCTCGGGCTTGTGCAACACGACGTAGGCGCTGCAACGCGGACAACCGGCCACCCAGCCACAGGCGTCGCAGGCAAGCTGCGGCGCGTAACCGCGCCGATTCAGGAACACGAGACTTTGCTCGCCGCGCTCGAGCCGCGCCTTCATCGCCGCGATCAGCGGCCCGGACAAACCCTCCACCGAGGCTCGCCCGCGTCGCCGCTCCTCTTCCAGATCGATCAGCCTGACGGTCGGCAGGACGGCCTCGGCGACGGCACGGCGCGACAGCGTGAGACGCTTGTAGCGCCCCTGATCCGCCTGCCACCAGCTTTCCAGCGACGGCGTGGCCGAACCGAGCACAACCGGCAACCCGAGTTGCTTGGCGCGGTAGATCGCCAGATCGCGCGCCGAATAGCGCAAGCCTTCCTGCTGCTTGTAGGCCGGATCGTGTTCCTCGTCGACCACGATGATCGCCAGTTTCGGTAGCGACGCGAGCACCGCCAGCCGGGTGCCGAGCACGATGCGAGCTCGCCCGGTGTGGGCGGCGAACCAGTTGCGGGCGCGTTCGCCTTCCGCGAGACCGCTGTGCAGCGTGACGATCGAGGTGCCTTCGAGCGCGGCAAAGCGCGCACGGAAGGCCGACTCGAACTGCGGCGTCAGATTGATTTCCGGGACGAGGACGAGGGCTTGCGCGCCGGGCTTCGCCGCCAGAATCTCGGCCAGCGCGCGCAGATACACTTCGGTCTTGCCGCTGCCTGTCACGCCGTGCAGCAGGAACGGCGCGAAGCCGTTCGCGTCGCGGATCGCTTCGACCGCGCTCGCCTGTTCGTCGGTGAGGGTGGGCAGGACGGGTGCGGGCGTATCCGGCGATGCAGGGGTGGCGAGCGCCTCGGCGGCTTCGACCACCTCCAGCGCAACCCAGCCTTCAGCCTGCCAGGCGTCCAAGGTTGCGATGGCTTTGGGATGGAGCGCGCGAACGTCGGCGGCGATCAGAAATTCGGCTTCTGCCAAAGCCTGAGCAAGCTTGCGCAGCGCGCTTGCGCGCGCAGGCAAGGTGTTCGGCAATGCGGCGCGACCCTTTGCCGTCAAGCTGTAGCGTTCTTCCGGTGCGAACAGGCGCGACCAGCGCGAGGCGTCACGCAGGGCTTGCGGCAAAGCGGGCAGCGCCACTTCGCCGAGACCCCGTTGATAGTAGTCGGCAGCGAAGGCGGTCAAAGCCAGCCATTCGGCCGACACCGGCGGGCAGGCGGAACACACATGGTTGACCGCTCGCAGGCGATCGACGGGTACGTCACTGTGAGTGGTCACTTCGCATACGAGACCGACCACATGGCGCTTGCCGAACGGCACACTCACCAGCATGCCCGGCGCAACGCGCTCGGGCGTGTCGCAGCGGTAGTCGAATAAAGTCGGCAATGGATGATCCAACGCGACGCGGACGAACACTTCACTCACGCGGCGGTGTGGATCGGTTGAACGGATGCGACATGACGTCGCGTCACGCCGCACATGGCGCAAACGGCGAACTCATCGAAGTTAAAGTAAAACTTCAATTTCCGCGCTAAGTTTTGGATTCGGCTGAACAATTGCAATCGGTCCGCTTGCCTGTGGATAACTTTGTTGAGAACTTCGTTCGGATGGGCCAAGAACCGCGCTGGTGCGGCCTTCTGTGGGATTCCGCACATTTTGTCGCAAAGCCGTGAAACCCTTGCCAGACAAGGCTTAGATCAAATGCGCCTGCAATGTGCAAGGGCTGGGGCACGACGAAAGCTTCTACCGCGCCGCAGCGTGATCAATGTGTATAAGTCAAGTCTTGACTTTCGCAAGACCGCCATCGGACGGCCCGCCAACTAGTATTTTTCCCTTAGAGCGAGAGCCCACTTCGCTGCGTCGCAGCAAAAATGACAACGTTTTCGGCGTCAGACTGGTGCATGCGCGCCGCTGCGAATCGCGCGGCTATGACGATGCACTTCATCCACGAGTTCGGCGACATGCTCCGGCGGCGTGAACTGCGAAATGCCGTGGCCGAGATTGAAAACGTGGCCCGGATGATTACCGAAGCTGTCGAGCACGGCGCGTGCCTCCATGCGGATCGATGCCGGCGGCGCAAACAACACCGAAGGATCGATATTGCCTTGCAGGGCCACTTTGCTACCCACGCGCTCGCGCGCCTTGGCGAGGTTCACGGTCCAGTCGAGACCGACCGCGTCCACGCCGATCTCGGCGATCTCGTCGAGCCACAACCCGCCGCCCTTCGTGAAGGTGATCACCGGCACTTTTTCGCCGTCGTGATCGCGTTTCAACTGACTCACGACCTGCTGGATGTACTGCAGCGAGAAGCGTTGGTAGACGCCGTCCGCGAGCGCCCCGCCCCACGTGTCGAAAATCATCACCGCTTGCGCGCCGGCTTCGATCTGCGCATTCAGGTACGCCGCAACCGACTTCGCATTGACGTCGAGAATGCGGTGCATCAGGTCCGGGCGCGCGTAGAGCATCGACTTGACCGTGCGGAAGTCCGCCGAACCGCCGCCTTCGACCATGTAGCACGCAAGCGTCCAAGGGCTGCCTGAAAAACCGATCAGCGGCACGCGCTGACGGCCTTGCGCGTCGGTCAGCGCCGTGCGGATTTCGCGCACCGCGTCGGTCACGTAGCGCAGCGTGGCGTCGATATCGGGGACTGCGAGGCGCGCCACATCGTCTTCCGTGCGCACCGGCCGGGCGAATGTCGGCCCCTCGCCGGCCACGAATTCCAGACCCAGGCCCATGGCGTCCGGCACGGTCAGGATGTCCGAGAAGAGGATCGCGGCGTCGAGCGGGTAGCGCTCGAGCGGCTGCAGCGTGACTTCCGTTGCGTACGCCGGATTCTTCGCCAGACCGAGGAAACTGCCCGCGCGACCCCGCGTGGCGTTGTATTCCGGCAGGTAGCGGCCAGCCTGCCGCATCAGCCAGATCGGCGTGTAGTCGGTCGGCTGGCGCAGCAGCGCGCGCAGGAAAGTGTCGTTCAGGAGTTTATGGGCCACGTTGCGTACGACTGAAGGCAAAGGAGCATTTTACCGGACCCGGCTCGCCGCATCGCGCTTGATGCGGGCAATAACTGTGGCGGATCTGGCGTGCGGCCGGCTTTTTTGCCGCCTGGTGCGGCGCCGTGACTCAGCTGAACGGCCAATGTTCAAGCGCAGATTGCCGGGCTATCATCCGACGGCCTTACCAAACAATTACGCATAACCAAGGAACCTCGATGAACAAGGCAGCACTCGCACTGTTCGGCGTTTTGGCCAGTGTTTTGATGCACGCAGGCGCGGCCCAGGCGCAGACCGCCGCCGCTACGCCCTCGCGGCTCGACGAAATCCTCACGCGCGGCACGCTGCGCGCCTGCACGACCGGCGACTACAAGCCCTACTCGTTTTACAAGGCGGACGGCCAGTTCGAAGGCATCGACATCGAGATGACCGAGTCGCTCGCCAAATCGCTCGGCGTAAAGGCGGAATTCGTCAAGACGTCCTGGCCCAACCTGATGAACGACTTCGTTGCGAAATGCGACGTCGGCGTGGGCGGCGTTTCACCAACGCTCGAGCGCCAGAAGCGCGCGTTTTTCACGCAGGCGTACATGGTCGACGGCAAGACGCCGATTGTCCGGTGCGACGACGTCGACAAGTATCAGACCGTGGCGCAAATCGATCAGCCGGCAACCCGCGTGATCGTCAATCCGGGCGGCACCAACGAGCGTTTTGCCAAGCAGTATTTTCCGCATGCGAACCTGACCGTCTATCCGGACAACGTGACGATCTTCAAACAGATCCTCGCCGGCAAGGCCGATGTGATGGTGACGGACGCGTCGGAGACCCTGTTGCAACAGAAGCTGAATCCGGGCCTTTGCTCGGTGCATCCGGACAAACCCTTCCAGTACGGCGAGAAGGCCTGGCTGCTGCCGCGCGGTGATGTCGCCTTCCAGCAATACGTCGATCAGTGGTTGCACCTTGCGCGCGCCACAGGCGAATATCAGGCGATCTCGGATAAGTGGCTGAAGTAAGGCTGTGGGGTTCGGCCTGCGTCCCGCTCAATTGCAAAAGCAAGACCACTTGATCGATTAATAGGTCCGCATGGCCGACACAATCATGTAACCAGGCCCAAGGTGTTAAGCGAAACTCGAACAATGGGGGTTGAACACGGGTCCAACAGTTCGGCCTCTTGCGCGTCGGTGCCCACGCGTGGGGTGTTGCAGCGCAGCGCACGCGTTCACCCGGCAAGTGAGGCCTCCGTAACGCTGGAAAAGCGCTATTAACACGGCCAATCCACCCGGAAAAAGATGAGCATGCAACCATTTCATGCGGAATCGACTGAACGGATTACGCCGCAATATGCGTCGCGAATAGCATCAATCAGGCGTATGAAATTGCCCAACAGTCATCGGTAAAAATTACGTTTAAAACGTTTCTGATTGGAAATAAGTCCCGCGACGCCTTATCTGGCGGGCGTTACAACCTGAAACACTTTGTTACCGCGCTCGTAGGTTAATTCGCCCACAATGCCTCAACGGTTTCAACACGGATGTGGCTGGGTGCGTGGTGTGAGCGGATACAATGCACTTGCCGGTCGGCGCATGCCGAAGCCCTGTAAAGGGGCATCCCTGCTGGGGCCGTAGTCGGCGCAGGGTCGTCGTCTCAGTCGGTTCCTTCTTTGGTCTCCTCGCGCTAACCCCGTAGCGTGTGGTTTTTAGCGGGCTCCAGGCCCGCTTTTTTTTCGCCCGGTCAAACGTTTGCGCGCTCCTCGGCGGGTCAATTTTCGGCTTTTCTGCCGCGCATTTTCCCGCTCACGAGTTCATTCCATAGCAAACGGTTTTCCTCAGCATGTCGGCCGGCGCCGTGCGAATATTCGCACGGCGCCGAACCCGCGTGGCCGTCAGGCCGTCTTGTCTTCCTGCACCTTCAATTCGCTGATCATCCGTTCGCGCATGACGAATTTCTGCACCTTGCCGGTCACCGTCATTGGCAATTCATCGACGAAGCGGATGTACTTCGGCACCTTGTAGTGCGCGATCTGGCCCTGGCAGAACTGCTGGATGTCCTCTGCTGTCGCCTGCTCTCCTGCACGCAACACGATCCACGCGCACACTTCCTCGCCGTACTTCGCGTCGGGCACGCCGAAGACCTGCACGCTCTGAATTTTCGGATGACGGAATAAAAACTCTTCAATCTCGCGCGGGTAGATGTTTTCGCCGCCCCGAATCAGCATGTCCTTCAGGCGGCCGACGATGTTGCAATAGCCTTCGGCATCCAGCGTCGCCAGATCCCCGGTATGCATCCAGCCGTCGACGATGCTTTCCCGCGTCTTCGCTTCGTCCCCCCAGTAGCCTTGCATCACCGAATAGCCCTTGGTGCACAGTTCGCCCGTCTCGCCGACCGGCACGATCGCGCCGAGCGGATCGACGATCTTTACCTCCAGATGTGGCTGGATACGGCCGACCGTCGTGGTGCGCTTGTCGAGCGGATCGGTAGTCGAACTCTGGAAGGACACCGGGCTGGTCTCCGTCATGCCGTACGCGATCGTGATCTCGTTCAGATGCATCTTCGAGACGACTTTCTTCATCGTCTCGATCGGGCACGGCGAACCGGCCATGATCCCGGTGCGCAGGCGCGAGAAGTCGTAAGTGGCGAAGTTCGGATGATCGAGTTCGGCGATAAACATCGTCGGCACCCCGTGCAGCGCCGTGCATTGCTCTTCGGCGACGGCGGCCAGGGTGGCGGCTGGATCGAAGCCCTCGCCTGGAAACACCATATTCGCACCGGCCGACACGCACGCCAGCACCGCCAGCACCATGCCGAAGCAGTGATAGAGCGGGACGGGAATGCACAGGCCGTCCTGCTCCGTCAGACGCATCGCCATCGCGATATAGCGGGCGTTGTTGACGACATTCCTGTGGGTCAGGGTCGCGCCCTTCGGGTTGCCCGTCGTGCCGCTGGTGAACTGAATGTTGATTGCATCGTGAGAGGACAGCGTCGCGCCGATGGCGTCGAGCTTCGCGACGTCGAGTGTTGCGCGGCCCTGCTCGATCACGTCGGAGAAGGTCAGCATGCCGGGCGTTTCCGTGTCGCACATGCGGATCACAAAGCGCAGATCGGGCAAGCGAGCGGCGCGCAGTTCGCCGGGGGCTTGCGTTGCCAATTCCGGCGCGAGCTCCTGCAGCATCTCAAGGTACATCGACGTCTTGAAACGCTCTGCGGCAATGATCGCCTTGCAGCCCACCTTGTTCAACGCGTACTCGAGTTCGGCGAGCCGGTAAGCCGGGTTGATGTTGACCAGCACGGCGCCGATGCGTGCCGTCGCGAACTGGGTGAGCAACCATTCCACCCGGTTCGGCGACCAGATGCCGACACGGTCGCCTTTCACGATGCCGAGCGCGAGGAGCCCGGCCGCCAGCACGTCGATTTCTTCGGCAAATTCCTTCCACGTCCAGCGGATTCCTTGCTCACGAAACACCACGGCCGGGCGGTCAGGGAAACGCGCCGCAGTGTCGCGCAGAAACTGGGCTACCGGCGCTTCACTCAACGGGATCTCGGTCGATCCACGAACATACGACAGGTTGTCCTTGGGTTCGATGAGTGCACCTTCGCCTGACATGTGGGTTGCCATGGTGTTGTCTCCGTGAGCGGAACCTCGCCCAGTCTATTGAAATGAAATTGAAATCGATTGTGCCACCGGCGTGTGTCGGTACGGCATCAAGTGTTACCCGCAGCGCATTGGCAGCGGCAGGACTCGCCTCGACTGCTTATCGCCCAATCTGAGCACATGATTTTGCTGACCTTTCCGTAAACGTCAAGTGAAGGTCAAAAAAAAGCAGCCACGAAGGCTGCTTTCTTTCTGATACGTATTGCTTAGTTCTGACCGCGCAGCTTGCGCAGACGCTGGATCGCAGCGAGTTGAGCCGTCGCGTACGCCAGTTCCGCTTGCGCGGTGGCGTATTCGAGGTTCGAACCCGTATTCTGCAGCGCTTCTTCCGCACGCTTGCGTGCATCTTCGGCCTTGGCTTCGTCGAGATCCTTGCCGCGGATCGCCGTGTCGGCGAGAACCGTCACAGCGCCAGGCTGGATTTCGAGGATGCCGCCAGCGACGAACACAAACTCTTCTTCGCCGTTTTCAGCTTCGATGCGCACCGCACCCGGACGAATCCGCGTGATGAGCGGCGTGTGGCCCGGCAGAATGCCGAGTTCACCTGCTTCGCCCGGCAGCGCGACGAACTTCGCCTGGCCCGAGAAGATCTGCTCTTCCGCGCTGACGACGTCTACTTTAATGGTTGCCATATCGACTCCTGTGGCGACCAGAGCTGGCGCTTTGGCGCTTACTCGGGTCCCATGCAAAGCTCGACGAGTGTTAGCGCTTGTTTCGATCGGCGTGAGTGCTTGAGCACTGACTCCGGTCCCACACAGCGCGCTCTCGTCCCATGCAAGGCTGGGTTGAGCGCAATAAGAGGCGCCGTTTTCGCGAAATACTACCGTTTGGCTAGTATTTCAGCGCGAGCGGCGCCCGCTTCGTTACGCCCGACCTTTACTGGATCTTCTTGGCCTTTTCGAAGGCTTCGTCGATCGTGCCGACCATGTAGAACGCTTGTTCCGGCAGGTGGTCGCACTCGCCGTCAACGATCATCTTGAAGCCACGGATCGTTTCTTTCAGCGGAACGTACTTGCCCGGCGAGCCCGTGAACACTTCAGCGACGTGGAACGGCTGCGACAGGAAACGCTGGATCTTACGAGCACGCGCAACGGCGAGCTTGTCTTCCGGCGCCAGTTCGTCCATACCCAGAATCGCGATAATGTCGCGCAGTTCCTTGTAGCGCTGCAGCGTTTGCTGCACGCCGCGCGTGATCGAGTAGTGCTCTTCACCGATCACGTTCGGGTCGATCTGACGCGAGGTCGAATCGAGCGGGTCGACCGCCGGGTAGATACCCAGCGAAGCGATGTCACGCGACAACACGACGGTTGCGTCCAGGTGGCCGAAAGTCGTAGCCGGCGACGGGTCGGTCAAGTCATCCGCAGGGACGTACACGGCCTGAACCGACGTAATCGAGCCCGTCTTGGTCGACGTAATACGCTCTTGCAACTTACCCATTTCTTCAGCCAGCGTCGGCTGATAGCCCACTGCCGACGGCATACGGCCGAGCAGTGCCGACACTTCCGTGCCTGCCAGCGTGAAACGGTAGATGTTGTCGACGAAGAACAGCACGTCGAGGCCTTCGTCACGGAAGTGCTCAGCCATCGTCAGGCCGGTCAGCGCGACGCGCAGACGGTTGCCCGGCGGCTCGTTCATCTGGCCGTACACCAGCGCGACCTTGTCGAGAACGTTCGAGTCCTTCATTTCGTGATAGAAGTCGTTCCCTTCGCGGGTACGCTCGCCAACACCCGCGAACACGGAGTAACCACCGTGTTCCTTAGCGATGTTGTTGATCAGTTCCATCATGTTCACGGTCTTGCCCACGCCGGCGCCACCGAACAGGCCAACCTTACCGCCCTTCGCGAACGGGCAGATCAGGTCGATAACCTTGATGCCCGTTTCGAGCAGTTCCGTCGACGGCGACAGTTCGTCGAACGCCGGAGCCTTCTGGTGAATACCGCGAACCACGTCCGAGCTGATCGGGCCGGCTTCGTCGATCGGACGACCCAGCACGTCCATGATCCGGCCGAGGGTCGGCTTGCCAACCGGCACGCTGATCGGCTTGCCGGTGTTCTTCAC
The DNA here is from genome assembly GCF_003368325.1 of Paraburkholderia caffeinilytica. Classification (NCBI taxonomy): domain Bacteria; kingdom Pseudomonadati; phylum Pseudomonadota; class Betaproteobacteria; order Burkholderiales; family Burkholderiaceae; genus Paraburkholderia; species Paraburkholderia caffeinilytica. The sequence goes on from NZ_CP031467.1 coordinate 2,067,653, forward strand.
CGTCGTACCGCGGCGCAGACCGTCCGAGGCACCCAGACAGATGGTACGGACGACGCCGTCGCCCAGCTGTTGCTGGACTTCGAGGGTCAGTTCCGAACCTTCGAGAATGAGCGCGTCGTAAATCTTCGGCATGGATTCACGCGGAAATTCCACGTCGATCACCGCGCCGATGCACTGTACGATCTTGCCTTCTACCAAAGCAGTAGTACTCATCGCTTTTCCTTTAGATACTCAATTCTTCACTCGCGCAAAGGCGCAGTTTCGATGGGGCCGCCGAGGCGGGTTCGCCTGGACGGGTGCGCCACGAGGGCGCACACGTAGCGGCTGCTCGACCTTGATGGTCAGACTGCCGCTGCGCCACCGACGATTTCCGACAGTTCTTTCGTGATCGCGGCCTGGCGGCTCTTGTTGTACACAAGCTGCAATTCATTGATGACCGTCTTCGCATTGTCCGAAGCGGCCTTCATTGCGACCATCCGTGCCGACTGCTCCGATGCCATGTTTTCCGCGACGGCCTGATAGACCAGCGCTTCGACATAACGCACCAGCAGTTCGTCCACCACTGCCTGTGCATCCGGCTCGTAGATGTAGTCCCACTGCGTGCTCGGCGTCGTGCCGTCTTCGTCCTTGCGCTCGAACTGATCTGCCGACAGCGGCAGCAGTTGCTCGATCACCGGCTCCTGCTTCATCGTGTTGACGAAGCGCGTGTACGCGAGGTACACCGCCGAAACCTTGCCTTCCGAGTACAGGTCGAGCTGCACCTTCACCGCGCCGATCAGCTTTTCCAGATGCGGCGTGTCGCCCAGATGCACGACGTTCGACACCACCTTGGCGCGCAGACGGTTCAGGAAACCCAGACCCTTGGTGCCGATCGCAGTTGCTTCGATCGTCTTGCCCTGGCCTTCCAGTTCCTTGAACTTCTGCAGCGACGCACGCAGCACGTTGGTATTCATCCCGCCACACAGACCTTTATCGGTCGTGACGAGGATGATGCCGGCCGTTTTCGCGCCTTCGTTCGACACCATGAACGGGTGACGATACTCCGGGTTCGCACGGCTCATGTGCGCAGCGATATCGCGGACCTTGTCGGCATACGGGCGAGCAGCGCGCATGCGCTCCTGAGCGCGGCGCATCTTCGATGCGGCCACCATCTCCATCGCTTTCGTGATCTTGCGCGTGTTTTGCACGCTCTTGATCTTGCCGCGAATTTCCTTCATTCCAGCCATTGCTTGCTCCTTGTCGGCCCGAGTAAGCGCTTCAGCGCTTACTTGGGTCCCATGCAAAGCGATCGAAGCAGCGCGGGTTCAGTTGCCTGCGGCCCGCGCCGCTTCGAGGTCCGTTTATGCCTTGCGGATCACTCGCCGATCAATAAGCGCCGGACTTCTTGAAGTCTTTCAGAGCCGTATGCAGCAGGGCTTCGTCGTCCTTCGAGAGTTCCTTGGTGTCCTCGACGCGCTTGATCAGGTCAGCGTGCTTCGACTTCAGGTAATCGCGCAGGCCCTTTTCGAACGGCAGCACTTGCGCGACTTCGAGATCGTCCAGGTAGCCGTTGTTCGCGGCGAACAGCGCGACAGCCAGTTCCCACACTTGCAGCGGCTGATACTGCGGCTGCTTCAGCAGTTCCGTCACGCGGCGGCCGCGTTCCAGTTGCTTGCGGGTCGCTTCGTCGAGGTCCGATGCGAACTGCGCGAACGCTGCGAGTTCACGGTACTGCGCGAGGTCGGTACGGATACCGCCCGACAGCTTCTTCACGACCTTGGTTTGAGCCGCACCACCCACGCGCGAGACCGACACGCCGGCGTTAATTGCCGGGCGGATACCTGCGTTGAAAAGGTCGGTTTCCAGGAAGATCTGGCCGTCGGTAATCGAGATCACGTTCGTCGGAACGAATGCGGTCACGTCGCCTGCTTGCGTTTCGATGACCGGCAGTGCCGTCAGCGAACCGCTCTTGCCCTTCACTTCGCCGTTCGTGAACTTCTCGACGTAATCTTCCGAGACGCGAGCAGCACGCTCCAGCAGACGCGAGTGCAGATAGAACACGTCGCCCGGGTAAGCTTCGCGGCCCGGCGGGCGGCGCAGCAGCAGCGAGATCTGACGGTATGCCCAAGCTTGCTTGGTCAAGTCGTCATAAACGATCAGGGCGTCTTGACCGCGGTCGCGGAAGTATTCGCCCATCGTGCAGCCGGCGTACGGTGCGAGGTACTGCATCGCAGCCGATTCCGAAGCCGAAGCGGCCACGACGATCGTGTATTCCAGCGCGCCGGTTTCTTCCAGCTTGCGCACCACGTTCATGATCGACGACGCTTTCTGGCCGATCGCGACGTAGATACAGAAGAGGTTCTTGCCCTTCTGGTTGATGATCGCGTCGACTGCGACTGCGGTCTTGCCGCACTGGCGGTCGCCGATGATCAGCTCACGCTGGCCACGGCCAACCGGCACCATCGCGTCGATCGACTTCAGACCGGTTTGGACCGGTTCCGAAACCGACTTACGCCAGATCACGCCCGGAGCAATCTTTTCGATTGCATCGGTCTTTTTCGCGTTGATCGGGCCCTTGCCGTCGATCGGGTTGCCGAGTGCATCGACCACGCGGCCGAGCAGTTCCGGGCCCACCGGCACTTCGAGAATGCGGCCCGTCGTCTTGACGACGTCGCCTTCCGAAATGTGTCCGTACTCACCCAGAATCACGGCGCCGACCGAGTCGCGCTCGAGGTTCAGTGCGAGACCGAAGGTGTTGCCCGGGAATTCGAGCATTTCGCCCTGCATCACTTCCGACAGGCCGTGGATGCGCACGATACCGTCGGTCACGGAGATCACGGTGCCCTGGTTGCGAACGTCTGCGCTCGCTTCAAGGCCCTGGATCCGGCTCTTGATCAGCTCGCTGATCTCAGAGGGATTGAGTTGCATTATTCGCTCCTGATAGTCAATTCTGTTGCGTGCCAGCCGCTTCAGCGCCTTGGGCGCTTCAGGCCGTCAGAGCCGTCTGCATGCTGGCAAGCCGCGCGCGGACCGAGGTATCGAGCACTTCGTCGCCGACCGTCACGCGCACGCCGCCGATGAGCGACGAGTCGACTTCGACCGTCGGCTTCAGCTTGCGCTTGAATTTGCGTTCGAGACCTGCGACGAGTTCGTTCAACTGCGCGCCTTCGAGCGGGAATGCGCTGACGATCAGCACATCTGCCGCACCTTCGCGGGCGTTCTTCAACTCTTCGAACTGCGTGGCGATTTCCGGCAGCAATTGCAGGCGATGGTTATCGACCAGCATTTGCACCAGATTCTTCGCTTGCGCATTGTCCTTGAGCGGCGACTTGACCGCGGCCAGCAGCAGTTCGCTGACCTGGGCGCGGCTCACTTTCGGGCTCGAGGCGATCGACAGCACTTCGGGCAGACGCGCAACCTGTGCCAGCTCCTGCACGAGCGTGGACCAGGCGGCGATGTCACCAGCTTCGGCCACGCCAAACAGCGCTTCTGCGTACGGACGGGCGATGGTTGCAAGTTCGGCCATGATCAGAGCTCGGCTTTCAGTTGATTCAGCAGGTCAGCGTGAGCTGCCTGGTCGACTTCGCGCTTCAGGATCTGTTCAGCGCCCTTCACGGCGAGTGCAGCGACTTCGCCGCGCAGCGTTTCACGCGCCTTCACGACTTGCTGTTCCGCGTCGGCCTTCGCTTGCGCGATGATGCGAGCAGCTTCAGCTTGTGCTTGAGCCTTGATTTCGTCAGCGACTGCCACAGCGCGCTTTTCTGCGTCAGCAATACGTTGCTGACCGTCGTTGCGTGCCTGAGCGAGTTCCTGGTCGACGCGCTTGTGGGCGGCTTCGAGTTCCGCCTTGCCCTTTTCAGCAGCCGACAAACCGTCAGCGATCTTCTTCGAGCGCTCGTCGAGGGCGTTGATCAACGGCGGCCACACGAACTTCATCGTGAACCACGCGAGGATCAGGAACACGACCATTTGCGCAAACAGGGTTGCGTTGAGATTCACGGTGTTTCCTTAAACGTTGCTAGTTCGGAAAGTGAAACGGCAAGGCGCTCATCGATTCTGTATTCGATCAGCGCCCAAGTGCCCGTTCCGCCCTGCGCCTTTACCAGTTATAGCTCAGGCGCAAACTTCCGAGGAACCTCAGCCTGCCAGCTTCGACAGCAGCGGGTTCGCGAACGCGAACAGCATTGCCACACCAACGCCAATCAGGAACGCCGCATCGATCAGACCAGCCAGCAGGAACATCTTGGTTTGCAGCGGGTTCATCAGTTCCGGTTGACGAGCACATGCTTCGATGTACTTGCCGCCCATCAGGCCGATACCGATACAGGCGCCGATTGCACCCAGGCCGATGATGATGCCGATACCGATGGCGGTCAGACCCTGGATGTTGGCGATGAAAGCTTGCATGATCACTCCTTTGTGAAAAGTCTTTTAGAACTGGTTGGAACTGGGATTTGAAAAACTACGATTCTTTGGCGACAGCGCCGATTAGTGCGTGTCGTGTGCCTGGCCGATGTACACCAGCGTCAGCATCATGAAAATGAACGCCTGCAGCAGAACGATCAGGATGTGGAAGATTGCCCACACGCTGCCGGCGATCACGTGGCCGATGAAGCCAAGCACCGTCGTGTCCGCGCCGAAGCTCCAGATGCTGCCGAGCAGGGCAATCAGCAGGAACAACAGCTCGCCCGCGTACATGTTGCCGAACAGCCGCATGCCGAGCGAGACCGTCTTCGCGACGAACTCGATGATGTTCAGTGCAAGGTTCGGGATCCACAGCAGCGGATGCGCGCCGAACGGAGCGGACAGCAGTTCATGCACGAAGCCGCCGGCGCCCTTGATCTTGAAGTTGTAGTAAATCATCAGCGCGAACACACCGAGGGCAATGCCGAGCGTACCGTTGAGGTCGGCGGTGGGCACGATGCGATGGTGCGGGATGGCTTCGGACAGACCCAGCCAGCCAATCACGTGGCCCGGCAGGTCGACAGGGATAAAGTCGAGCGAGTTCATCAGCGCGACCCAGACGAACACGGTCAGGGCGAGCGGGGCAATGAAGGTGCGCGTGCCGTGGATCATCGACTTCGATTGATCTTCGACCATCTCGACCAGCATTTCGATCGCGCACTGGAAACGACCCGGCACGCCGGACGTCGCTTTGCGAGCCGCCAGATACAGGATGACGATCGTGGCCAGACCACAGACGATCGACCAGAACAGGGTGTCCAGATTCCACACGTGAATGTCGAAAATCGACGTCTGGTGCGCGGTGGAAAAGTTCTGCAAGTGGTGCGCGATGTACTCGGACGGATCCAGAGCGCGCGTGCCTTCGCTAGCTGCCATATCGTTAATGCCACCCAAATTGTCGAAAATCGTCTTAGGCCGTTCCCGCCGCAACTCTGTATTGCGGGAACACGCCGGGTGCGGATCGTGTCATATCCGCACTCCTTACGCCAGCGCTGCGCGCCAGCCTGAATTTTGTGCTGCTACGCTCTGCTACGGCCTTAACGCCACGCGAGGGCGATCCAGTACGTCTTGAGCGCGATGAGGTAAGTCACGAGCAGCGGCACCCAGCATACGTCGTGATACCAGAAGGCGATGGCTACAAACATCGCGATCGTTGTCCCCATCTTGAGCGCTTCGCCGATCATCCAGCTCATCGCTGTTTTGGCGCCGCTCAGCGTTCTAAGCCGTGCCGCGAACAGCGCGCCCGGCACCCAGCAGATCGCTCCTCCCAGGAACGCGGACAGCGCAGCAGCGCCCGGCGGCTTGTAGAACAGCCACCACACCAGCGTAGCACCCAGGGACAAAACCATTTGCGCCACCACGACCTTGAAAGGCGTGACGCGCGATGGACGACTCACATTGGGACCAAACAGCTTTTCAGCCTCGGCCCGCGTGAGCGGAACGATATTGTTATCTTGTTGCTCGACATCCCACGCTTCGTCAGTCGTAGCGTGCTGACCGGTGGACGCATTGGAAACGGTGCGTTCAGCGCGGTGGTCGTCACGCCCATTCTTCGGCGCTTGATTCGACGTTTTAACCGCCATCGCAGTGTTCCGAAAGTCTTATTCCAGCCCGTGAGCTTACGCTGCGTTTACGGGGTTGCCGTGCAATTAAATCCGGGCGATTGTAAGCGATAGTTGCAGGCAATTCAAGACTTTAGGCCGTTCAATAACCAGCATGAAAACGGCCTCCACGATGCGGGAATGCGATCTCGGGCAACCTGCATACGGCAAATGTAAGGCGGTCGGGGGGCGGCAAAACATGCACGACGAATCGGGCCGTTTCAAGCGCACGGATACGTCCTTTCGACGCTGTGACGGACGTCTCAAAAATGCAACAGACGATGATTTTTGCCGGCTTTGGTAGACATGAAGAACGGCGCCGGGTAGAAGCGCGACGGTGGCTGCAGGCCGTGGTCCTTTCCACGGCGACCAAACAATATAGGACACTGCCACCTGCCTCGGGCGGGCGGCGCAGCGAGCAGTCAGCCGCCTGCTACTTCATGTCGATGTCTGCCCCGCCCTAGCATCGCGCCAACCCGAGCGTTGGCGTCCAACGCCCGCGGCCAGATCCAGCAAATGGAACGACGAAGCAAGCGGAACCCGCCGCAGCGTCGCGGCAGTAAGGCCACGCCTATGCGAGCAGCTTAAATCCCCGCACAACCCGGCCACGGCTGCGTCATCACGAATATACCCGTACAGGCGCATATATATCGCAATCCTTACTATTAAACGCAACCTACCCTTAGGAATCCAACTGATATCCACGCGAGCTATCGATCGCTCAGGGAGATCATCAAACGCCCCGTGTTTGCAGCAGATACGGGCGCCGCGCTACCGCTACCGCAGAAAAACACACCAGACACGCCAAACAGCTTGCGAGCAAGGGCCAAGGATCAGTCTCAGCTTCAGCCCCAGCCAAGCCGCAAGCATGCTCAGCATCCCTCACGTTCAAGCCGCCGCGATCACGCAGTCGCGTTACCACGCAACCGGACAAGAATCCCTTCCAACGCGTCAAGATCGCCGAAGTCCACCAGCACCTGGCCACGACCGCGACGGCCGAGCTTGATCTTCACCGTTGCGGCAAGCAGATCGGACAACTCCTCTTCGAGTCGCCGCGTGTCGCGGCCACCATCCTGATTCGCTCGCGCCTTGACCGCAGGCGCAACCTTGGTCGTCGTCGTCACCAGTTTTTCGGTTTCGCGTACCGACATACGCTTGTTGACGACCTGGTTGGCCAATGTGATCTGCGTCGCGGCGTCGACGGCGAGTAGCGCGCGTGCATGCCCCATGTCGAGATCGCCGGCCAGCAACATCGTCTGCACCGGTGACGCCAGATTCAGCAAACGCAGCAAGTTCGATACAGCGCTGCGCGAACGACCAACCGATTCAGCCGCCTGTTCGTGCGTGAAATTGAACTCGTCGAGCAAGCGTTGAATACCCTGCGCTTCTTCCAGCGGATTCAGATCCTCGCGCTGAATATTCTCAATCAGCGCCATCGCTGCGGCGGCCTGGTCCGGCACGTCCCTCACCAACACCGGCACCTCATTGAGACCGGCGAGGCGTGCCGCACGGAAACGCCGCTCACCGGCGATGATCTCGTATTTATCCGCCGATACCGGCCGCACGAGGATAGGCTGCATCAGCCCCTGAGCACGTATGCTGGCGGCCAATTCCTGCAACGCGCCTTCGTCCATGCGCGTGCGCGGCTGGTACTTGCCGGCCTGCAACTTACCGAGGGGCAGCACGTTCGGCGCTCCCTCGATCGCCACAGCCTCGGTAATATCCGCACTGCCACCCAGCAATGCTTCCAGACCGCGGCCCAACCCCTTCTTTCTTGCTACTGCGTTCATTGTGCTTCCTCGATCCGCTTAGGACGCCTGGGGCGCGTCATTCAATGTGCGCACCCGCTCAATCATCTCTGCACCGAACTGCACATACGCCTGCGCACCGCGCGAGGCCTTATCGAATACGACGCCCGGCAAGCCATAGCTAGGCGCCTCGGCAAGGCGAACGTTGCGCGGAATCACCACATCGAACACCTTGTCGCCAAAGTGCTCTTTCAGTTGATCTGAGACTTGCTGTTGCAAAGTGATGCGCGGATCGAACATCACGCGCAGCAGGCCGATCACTTTCAGGTCGCGATTCAGGTTCGCATGCACCTGCTTGATCGTATTGACCAGATCGGACAGTCCCTCAAGCGCGAAGTACTCGCATTGCATCGGGATCACGACGCCGTGGGCGGCGCACAGGCCATTCAGCGTCAGCAGCGACAAAGCCGGTGGGCAGTCGATCAGCACGAATTCGTATTCATTTTCAACCGCCGCCAAGGCGATTTTCATTTGGCGCTCGCGGTTCTGCACGCTGACCAGTTCGACCTCGGCGCCCGCCAGTTCACGATTCGCGGGCAGGACGTCGTAGCCGACGGCTTCCGGGCGCACGCGCGCATCGGCCACCGATACGCCATCCACAAGCACTTCGTAGACGGTGTTCGCACACGCAGCCTTGTCGATACCGCTGCCCATCGTGGCGTTGCCCTGCGGGTCCAGATCGATGAGAAGGACTCGCTGTCCCTGCGCTGCCAAGCTCGCGGCCAGATTGACTGCCGTCGTCGTCTTGCCGACACCGCCCTTCTGGTTTGCAACGCAGAAGATTTTTGCCATCGTTGGTGTGTCCCTTTTGCTGCTTGAAGCTGCTTGAATAAAGTAGAAAGCGCTCGCGGTATGCGGTGCGTGCCGGGCACCTGCCGATGACCGCCCTCAGCTGTCCGCGTCCACCAGAACCTTGATCAGATGCCGCTCCGCGTCGAGCGACGGCACGTTCAGCCGGATGATCTGTTCCACGCGAGCACCCGCCGGCAGGCGCTCGATCTCGCCATCCGGACGCACGCCCTTCATCGCCCAGATCGCACCCTGCTCCGCAACGAGATGACGGGCCAGTGTAACGAAATCTGCGAGCTCTGCGAATGCACGCGACACGATTACGTCGAACTTTGCCGGTACTTCGGCGCCCGGCTGCAAAGTCTCGACGCGGCCCGTGACAACTGACAGATTCGCAAGACCAAGCTCGGCTTTGGCCTGGGCCTGAAAAGCCGTCTTCTTGTGCACGATGTCGTTCACGGTGACGGTCCATTCAGGCAGGACGATGGCCAGCACGATACCTGGCAAGCCACCGCCGGAGCCCACGTCCAGCACCGAAGACGCGCCACGCGTAGCGAGATGCGGCACGATCGAAAGCGAATCCAGAATGTGCTGGATAAGCATCTGCCGCGGATCGCGAATCGCCGTCAGGTTGTAGACGGCATTCCATTTGGCCAGCAGTGCAACGTAGTCGAGCAGTTTGCCGAGTTGCGCGTCGCTTAGATCGAGGCCGAGCTCGCGAACGCCATCCGCTAACAGCGGCACCAACGCCTCACTGCCCTTTCCCTTCTGACTCACCGTCATTGCGCCACCGGCGTGCTGTCGGCGCCGGGTTCGGCAGGTTTCGTCGAACGGCGCCCCAGACCACGCTTCAGGTGAACCATCAGCAAGGAAATCGCCGCAGGGGTAATGCCGGAGATACGCGACGCCTGGCCGATCGTTTCAGGGCGGAATTGCGTCAGCTTCTGACGCGCTTCGAACGACAGCCCCCTTACCTCCGCGTAGTCCAGCCCCTCAGGCAAACGCGTACTTTCGTGCGACTCATTCCGCTCGATCTCGTCCGCCTGACGGTCGATATAACCTTGGTACTTGATACCGATCTCGATCTGCTCCTTGATCTGGGCGAGCAGAACGTCGTCCTCGGCCAGCGCTTCAGGCGCAGCGCATGCACCTGCGCGCAAGCCGCAGACGCCGTCGTACGTCACGCCCGGACGGCGCAGCAAATCCGCCAAACTGTATTCGTGGTCGATCGGCTTGCCCAACAATGCGGTCGCTTCTTCAGCCGGTAACGTCTTAGGATTGACCCACGTCGTACGCAGGCGCTCTGTTTCACGTGAAACAGCATCGCGCTTGCGGCTAAATGCATCCCAACGGACGTCGTCGACCACACCGAGTTCGCGGCCAATCTCGGTCAGACGCATATCGGCGTTATCTTCGCGCAGGCTCAAACGGTATTCGGCGCGGCTCGTGAACATGCGATACGGTTCGGACACCCCACGCGTCACCAGATCGTCGACCAGAACACCGACGTACGCTTGATCGCGGCGCGGGCACCATGCGTCCTTGCCCTGCACGTGCAAGCCGGCGTTAATCCCCGCCAACAAGCCTTGCGCCGCAGCTTCTTCATAGCCCGTCGTGCCATTGATCTGCCCCGCAAAGAACAGCCCGTTGATCACCTTGGTTTCCAGCGAGGCCTTCAACCCACGCGGATCGAAGTAGTCGTATTCGATGGCATAGCCCGGCCGCAGAATATGCGCGTGCTCCAGACCGCGCATCGAACGCACGAGTTCCAGCTGCACGTCGAACGGCAGGCTGGTGGAAATTCCATTGGGATAGAACTCGTTCGTCGTCAGCCCTTCCGGTTCGAGAAAGATCTGATGCGACTCCTTTGACGCGAAACGGTGAATCTTGTCCTCGATCGACGGGCAATACCGCGGCCCGACTCCTTCAATCACGCCGGTGTACATCGGCGAGCGATCGAGGCCACCCCGGATGATGTCGTGCGTACGCTCATTCGTATGCGTGACCCAGCACGGTACCTGGCGTGGATGCTGCTCGACGCGCCCCAGAAACGAGAAAACCGGAACCGGATCCAGATCGCCCGGCTGCTCTTCCAGCTTCGAAAAATCAATCGTCCGGCCGTCGATGCGTGGCGGCGTCCCGGTCTTGAGGCGGCCTTGCGGCAGCTTCAATTCCTTGAGGCGAGCGGACAGCGACACCGCTGCCGGATCGCCGGCACGACCACCGGTGTAGTTGTTCAAACCCACGTGGATCTTGCCGTCGAGGAACGTCCCAGCCGTGAGCACTACGGCCCGCGAGCGGAAGCGAATTCCCACCTGCGTCACCGCACCGACGACACGGTCGCCCTCCACCATCAGGTCGTCGACCGCTTGCTGGAATAGCCACAGGTTCGGCTGATTTTCCAGCCGATGCCGGATAGCCTGCTTGTACAGCAGACGGTCCGCCTGCGCGCGTGTCGCACGAACAGCTGGCCCTTTCGACGAATTGAGGATGCGAAACTGGATCCCGCCCTCGTCCGTCGCAGCCGCCATCGCGCCACCGAGCGCATCGACTTCCTTCACCAAATGGCCCTTACCAATCCCACCAATAGACGGGTTGCAGCTCATTTGACCGAGGGTTTCGATGTTATGCGTCAGCAGGAGGGTGGTATTGCCCATGCGAGCCGAAGCCAAGGCGGCCTCGGTGCCGGCATGACCGCCGCCGACGACGATTACGTCAAATTCTGTGGGAAAAAGCATCGCGGATCTCACGCCAGATCGTCGCGTGAGCCTTTCAAAGGAAAATGTATGAGCGAATTATAACGGGTTCGGTTTAGGCCCGAATTTCGGCCGAATGGCCAGACAAGAAAAAAGCGGTGTGTTTCACGTGAAACACACCGCTCTGAACCACCGCGAACTGGATGAAAATGGAAACTAAGCCACTTTCTTGGCCAGCCCTAGATACGTTTCGATCACGCGTGGATTCTGCGCCAGATCCGCCGCTGCGCCTTCCAGCGCCAACTCCCCGGTTTCGAGCACATAACCGTAGTCGGATATCTGAAGCGCGGCGCGCGCGTTCTGTTCGATCAATAGCGTCGCCACACCAGTCTGCCGAAGCGCGCTAATGATATGAAAAATTTCCTTCACGATCAGCGGGGCGAGACCCAGGCTCGGCTCGTCCAGCATCAACAGATCGGGCTTGCCCATCAGTGCGCGGCCCACCGCAAGCATCTGCCGTTCACCACCGGACAAAGTCCCGGCTGCCTGCTTCCGGCGCTCCTTCAAGCGAGGAAAGAGCGTAAAGACTGGCTCGAGTTGATCGAGGAAGTTGCGCTCCCCTGCCCGCTTACGCCGATACGCGCCGAGGACGAGATTGTCTTCAACGGTCATCGACGCAAACAACTCGCGCTTTTCCGGCACCAGACACATACCGCGCGCGACCCGCTTTTCAACCGGAACCGCGCTGACGTCTTCACCCTGATAGAGGACCGATCCCTTTGCATGACCCGTCGTCGGCAACGCGCCCATGATCGCGTTCAACAACGTAGACTTGCCCGCACCGTTCGGACCAATAACCGAGACGATCTGGCCCGGCCGCACCTTGATTGCCGCGCCGTGCAGCGCTTCGACCTTGCCATAGCGGACCGACAAACCGTTCACATCGAGAATCGGTGCAGCAGCATTCATCGTGTTCTCCATCACTCCACCCCGCCCAGATACGCTTCGAGCACAGCCGGGTCCTGCTGGACATCCTGCGGCAATCCTTCTGCAATACGCGTACCGAACTCCATGACCACCAGCCGATCAGTGAGATTCATCACGAAATCCATGTCGTGTTCGACAAGCAGCACGCTCATGCCTTCGGCTTTGAGGCGGCGCAGCAAATCCGCCAACTGCAGTTTTTCCTGATACCGCAAACCGGCGGCCGGCTCGTCCAGCAACAGCAGGGTCGGGTCACAGCACAGCGCGCGTGCGATTTCGAGAATCCGCTGCTGCCCTAGCGCCAGGCTACCCGCCTCGTCGTACATGTGCTGTTCAAGTCCGACCCGACGAATCTGGCGAGCCGCTTCGGCCATCAAACGGGCTTCTTCCGCACCGTTCAGACGCGCGACGCTGCGCCAGACACCGGCCTGACCGCGCAAGTGCGCGCCAATCGCAACGTTCTCCAGCACCGTCATCCCAGGCAACAGCTTGACGTGCTGGAACGTCCGGCCAATGCCGCGCTTGACGATTTCACGTGAATTAAGCGAATCGATGCGCTCGCCGCGAAACGTGATTTCGCCGCTCGTCGCTTGCAGCACACCCGTGACCAGATTGAATGTGGTCGATTTGCCGGCTCCGTTCGGGCCGATCAAACCAATGATCTGCCCGGCTTTCACCTCGAAGCTGACGTCGTTCACCGCGACCAGCCCGCCGAACTGCTTGCGCGCCTTGTTCACCGTCAACAGGTTTTCGCCCGCCGTCGGCTTGCTGCGCTGCGGCAATGGCTCGGCACGATCCGACAGATGCGCTCGCGGCCCCTTCGGGAAAAACCTCGCGACAAACGGCCAGACACCCTGGCGAGCGTATTGCAGTAACAGCACCATCAGAATGCCGAACACGATCACTTCGAAGTTGCCGTTCTCGCCGAGCAGCTTCGGCAGCAGCGTTTGCAGATAGTCCTGCAAGACGGTCAGGATCGCCGCGCCAAGTACCGCGCCCCAGACATGCGACACGCCACCCACCACCGCCATGAACAGAAACTCGATGCCGTGGTTAAGACCGAACGGCGTCGGATTCACCGCGCGTTGCAGGTGTGCGTACAGAAACCCTGAAATCGACGCCAACACCGCGGCATAGACAAAGATCACCACACGCATCCAGCCCGTGTTGACGCCCATCGCCTCGGCCATCATGCCGCCACCGCGCAATGCGCGGATCGCCCGCCCTGGCCGGCTATTAAGCAAATTCTGAACAGAAATCACCGCGCCGAGCACCACCACCCAGATCAGGTAATAGATATGGCGGCCGGATTCCAGGTTGATGCCAAAAACATTCAGCACCGGAATCCCATTGATGCCGTCGTACTTGCCGAGCATCTCCAGGTTGCCGAACAGATAGAACAGCGCGAGCCCCCACGCGATCGTGCCGAGCGGCAGAAAGTGGCCCGATAGCCGCATCGTCACGAGCCCCAGCATCAGCGCGATGAGCGCTGTCACCACCACGCCCGCGATCAGCGCGAGCCACGGCGACACGCCGTACCTGGTCGTCAGATACGCGGTCGCATACGCGCCGATGCCGACAAATGCCGCCTGGCCGAAGCTCGTCATCCCGCCGATACCCGTGAGCAGCACGAGACCGATCGCGACGATCGAATACAGGCCGATGTAGTTGAGCAGCGTCATCCAGTACTCGGGCACATGAATCGGTTGCGGCAGCACCGGCAACGCGAACAGCACGACGAGGAACAACCAGAAGAACTTGTTTTTCATGATTCGTTTCATCGTGTCACTCCTCTTCCTCTTCGGAGTGCGGGCTGGCCAGACTCCGCCACAACAGCACCGGGATGATCAGCGTGAACACGATCACTTCCTTATAGGCGCTCGCCCAGAACGATGAATACGACTCCAGCAAACCGACGAGGATCGAACCCGCCGCCGCCAGCGGATAGCTCACCAGGCCGCCGATAATCGCCCCCACGAAGCCCTTCAAACCGATCAGGAAGCCCGAGTCGTAGTAGATGGTGGTCAAGGGTGCGACAAGGATCCCGCACAGCGCACCGAGGCCCGCAGCGAGCGTGAACGCGAGACGCCCCGCTTGCGTCGTGCCGATGCCGACGAGCCGCGCGCCGAGCCGGTTCACGGACGTCGCGCGCAAAGCCTTGCCCGAGATCGAGCGATCGAAGTACAGATACAGCGCGCCGATCAGCACCACCGCCGTGCCGACCACCCACAGACTTTGTCCGGAGATCGACAGCGTGCCGAGGTTGAAGCTCGCATCGGAGAACGCCGTGGTGCGCGAGCCTTCCGCACCGAACATCACGAGCCCGAGGCCAACCATCGCAAAGTGCACCGCCACTGCCACGATCAGCAGCAGCAGCGTGGTCGCCTCCGCGATCGGCTCATACGCGAGCCGGTAAACGAACGGCCCCATCGGAATCACGATCAGCAGCGTCAGCGCGATTTGCGCGATCATCGGCAATGGATGCAGGAAAACACCTTGCGTGAGCGCATAGACCGCGATCGGAAACAGCAGATATTTGCCGATCAGCATCACCAGCGTGCGCGCCGCATGCCGGCGTTTTTCGGGATGCCGCACCAGCCCCGCAATTTCGACGACAAAGCATGCCGCGCCCATCGCCATCAACAGCCAGCACGTCGCCGGAAATTTTTGTGTCTGCAACGCGGCGAGCGTCAGCGCGCCGTACGAAACAAACTCCCCCTGCGGGATGAAGATCACCCGCGTCACGGAGAACACCAGCACTAACGCGAGCGCGAGCAGCGCGTAGATCGCGCCGGTGGTGATGCCGTCCTGCGCGAGGATCGCCGCAATTGATAGATCCATACTTCCTCGTCCTGAAGCGTCGAAGTCGAAACCGGGAACAGTCGTGGCGGCAGAACCCGCGGCCGGCCACTAACCAGCAATGTCGGAGAAAGCGACCGCCGCGCCGAAGCGCGGCGCGGCGGTCGTTGCCATTGTCATCGGACAGAATGGCAATGCGGCGTCATGTGCCGCATGCTGCGCGAGAGGCGCGTACCGTTTTTGTTGTTAGTCGTTCTGCAGCTTCCACTTGCCGTCGACGATCTGCACGATCACGCGTGCGCGCTTGTCGAGGCCGTTGTGGTCGGTCGTCGTGGTGTTCATGATGCCGTGCGAGACCGGCAGTTCCTTGATATTTTCAAGTGCGCCGCGCAGTGCCTCGCGGAACGCTTCGGTGCCCGGCTGAGCGGTCTTCAACGCGACCGGAACCGCAGCTTGCAGCATCTGGCCGGCGTCCCATGCATGACCGCCGAAGGTTGCCACCGAGCCCGCGCCATACGCTTTCTCATACGCCGCCTTGTAGGCCTCCGACGACTTCTTCACCGGATTCGATTCCGGCAACTGGTCCGCCACCAGGATCGGACCGGCGGGCAGGAATTCGCCTTCGCAATCCTTTGCACACACGCGCAGGAAGTCGTTGTTGGCGACGCCGTGCGTCTGGTAGACCTTGCCTTTGTAGCCGCGCTCCTTAAGCGTCTTGGCCGGCAGCGCGGACGGCGTACCCGCGCCCGCGATCAGCACCGCATCGGGGTTCGCGCCCATCGTCTTCAGCACCTGGCCGGTCACCGATGCATCGGTGCGGTTAAAGCGTTCGCTGGAGACGATCTTGAGATGGTGTGCCGCAGCCGCGGCGGTGAAGACGTTGTTCCAGCCGTCGCCATATGCATCCGCAAAGCCGATGAAGCCAACCGTCTTCACGCCATGACGCTCCATGTAGTCGGCGATCGCGTCAGCCATCAGACTGTCGTTTTGCGGCGGTTTGAAGGCCCATGCGCGCTTGGCGTCCATCGGCGAGATGATGGCGGCCGATGCCGCCAGCGAGATCACCGGCGTCTTGCCTTCGGCGGCGGCATCCAGCATCGCCAGCGAATTCGGCGTGGTCGTCGATCCGATGATCGCGTCCACGTGGTCTTCATCGATCAGCTTACGGGTGTTCTGCACGGCCTTGCCGGTATCCGATGCATCGTCAAGCACGATGTACTGCACCGTCTTGCCGCCGATCTCTTTGGGCAGAAGCGCGATCGTGTTCTTTTCAGGAATCCCGAGCGATGCGGTCGGCCCGGTCGTGGACAACGTGACGCCGATTTTCACCTGCGCGAAGGCGGCGCCCGCGCCGCACATCAACGCCATCGCGATGCCCGTGCGTACCCATTGCTTTGTCTTTTTCATGCAAGTCTCCAAGCGCTTTGAAGCGCGTATCTGTAATCCGGCCTACGGCCGGGTGTCTGAATCTAGTTATCGGGTCCAGGCGTGCCAAGCATGGTTTTCCCTGCTCGGCGCCAATGTCGTCGCCACCCTGGTGCCACTCCCCTGCTGAGAACCATGACTGCGGTGTCTTATGCGTCAAACACTAACATGTTAGTAGTATTGCGTTCTGCATCATGCACGGTCAATAGACTGTCGCCCGAATGCGGGTTTGTCCTGAAATCGTCCGCCTGGGTGCCGCTTTGACCACTCATTAACCACTCATCCCTTGCGTGCCCAACACGCTTCACGCACCGCCTTTCATCAAACGCGGACAATAAAAAAGACGCGTCAACTGCACGCGTCTTTTCAATGGGGTTCCGTATCGCTTCGCCCTCGCTCAGTCGCCGGACAGCTTCCACTTGCCGCCGGCGATCTCCACCATCACGCGAGCACGCTGGTCGAGACCAGCGTGCTCGTTCGCGCTCATGGCGAAGATGCCGCGGGAAGCCGGCATGTCTTTCGTGTTTTCGAGTGCCGCGCTCATCCAACGCAATGCCGACTTCATCCCGCTCCTCTGTCTACCCCGTTATGCATTCGAATTCAAATCCGCAAATTTGAATCCCCGACCAAGCGGTCGGTGAATGCGAGTTTAGCGGACGAAAGCGCCACGCCGCAAGCATTTTGCAGGGTAGCGACGAGTGAAATTGGGTGTGGTTCGGCGAATAAAAAAGGGGCACCGAATTAGCGGAGGATTTGAATGGCGAATGACCAAAAGCACAAATAAAAAGCGCTGTTGGATATCAATCCAACAGCGCTTTCGTCTGGGCACTGAGTGCCTCATGTCTCCTCGTTCTCCACCTGCAAAATTCGTGGTGCATCAGAACTGCATGAAGGTTAACCGAGCACGTGCCTGCTTACAACTAGCAATTACCCTAGTGGTGCACTGCGGCACAAATTTGGGGCACATTTTGTACAGCTTGGGTCGCGTGCTTGACGCCAAGCACAATGCAAGATTCGGCCTGGCCGACTTCAAGACCGCCGAATTATATCGGATACCAAAGCAATTTCAGATTCTGTGCGACTTCAGGCCCGCAATGGCCGCACTCGCGCGATGATCTCACCGACAATGCCGCGCCGAAACGCCAGCACGCAGGCAATAAAAATCACGCCCGTCACGATGGTCACGGATTCGCCCAGCGAGCGGAACCCTTCGACCCCCGTCGACGAAGCCAGCGCCGTGCCGATATCGCCGAGCCGGTCTTCGAGCGCAACGATTAGCGCCGCGCCGAGCAACGGCCCGAACAGTGTCCCCATGCCGCCGACAAGCGTCATCAGAATCACCAGACCCGACATGGTCCAGTACGCGTCGCTCAGCGTCTCGAAGCCCTGCACCAGTACCTTGAGCGAGCCCGCCAGACCGGCGATCCCGGCGGACAGAATAAACGCCAGCAGCTTGAAGCGATCGGTGTCGTAACCGAGCGACACGGCGCGCGGCTCGTTCTCCTTGATCGCCACCAGCACCTGCCCGAACGGCGAGTGCACGATCCGCACGATCAGCAGGAACGCCAACACCATCACAGCCAGCACGACAAAGTACAGCGCCACGTCCGACGACAGATCCAGCAAGCCGAACAGCTTGCCGCGCGGCACGCCTTGCAGGCCGTCCTCACCGTGCGTGAACGGCGCCTGCAGGAACACGAAGTAGACCATTTGCGCGAGCGCCAGCGTCACCATCGCGAAGTAGATGCCTTGCCGGCGGATCGCAAACAGGCCGACCACCAGCCCAAGCAAGGTCGCGGTCGCCGTGCCGGCCAGCACGCCCAGTTCCGGAGAGAAGCCGAGCGTCTGCATGGCATAGCCGGTGACGTAACCGGCCGACGCGAGAAACATCGCGTGACCAAACGAAAGCAGGCCCGTATAGCCGATCAGCAGATTGAAGGCCGCCGCGAACAACGCGAAACACAGCACCTTCATGACGAACAACGGATAGATGCCCAGCACGGGCACCGCGAGAAGCGCGATCAGCAGCAGACCGTAGAGCACTTTTCTCTGCATCATTTTTCCTTGCCGAAGAGACCCGCCGGGCGCACCAGCAACACAAGCGCCATGATGACGAAGACGACGGTCGCCGACGCTTCCGGGTAAAACACGCGCGTCAGCCCTTCGATCACGCCGAGCAGCAGGCCGGTCAGAATCGAGCCCATGATGGAACCCATGCCGCCGATCACGACCACCGCGAACACAGTGATGATCATCGGCTGGCCCATCAACGGCGACACTTGAATCACCGGCGCGGCAAGCACGCCGGCGAACGCCGCCAACGCAACGCCGAAACCATACGTGAGCGTGATCATCAACGGCACGTTGACGCCGAACGCCTCGACCAGCTTTGGGTTTTCGGTGCCCGCGCGCAGATAGGCGCCAAGCCGCGTCTTCTCGATCACGAACCACGTCGCGAAGCAGACCGCGAGCGACGCCACCACCACCCACGCGCGATAGTTCGGCAGGAACATGAAGCCGAGATCGGTCGCGCCGGAGAGTGCCGATGGCACGTCGTACGGCTGGCCGGACGAACCGTAGATCGAACGGAACACGCCTTCGACAACCAGCGTCAGTCCAAAGGTAAGCAGCAGCCCATACAGATGATCGAGCTTGTACAGCCAGCGCAGCATCGAGCGTTCGATCACAACGCCGAATACGCCGACGATCAGCGGCGCCAGCACCAGCATCACCCAGTACGGCAGGCCGAAATACGACAGGCCCATCCACGCAAGCATCGCGCCGAGCATGAACAGCGCGCCATGCGCGAAATTGATCACGTTGAGCAAGCCGAAGATCACAGCAAGACCCAGGCTCAGAATCGCGTAGAACGAGCCGTTCACGAGCCCCAGCAGCAGCTGGCTCAGCATCGCCGGTAGCGGAACGCCAAAGATTTCCATTGAAGCCTTAATCCCTTAAGCCATCGCCATGGTGAGATCGGTTATGCACGATCCAGCCGGCGTGCGACCGACGAACCATCCGTTCGGTCGCGCACGGCATATGAAGCAGCTTGCCATCAGTCTGTGTACCAACACTGCGTCACGCATTGCCCACCAGGCATAGCAGACTGACGGTCATCTGGTTATCGGTCCGCCCTTATTTCCACATCGCGCAGCGCGTTTCGGCCTTGGTCGTGAACGCCTGTTCGCCGGGAATCGTCGCTGTGATCTTGTAGTAGTCCCACGGCTCTTTGGATTCGGCCGGCGTCTTCACCTGCATCAGGTACATGTCGTGGATCATGCTGCCGTCCTGACGGATGTAGCCCTTCGCGTAGAAGTCGTCGATCTTGGCCTTCTTCAGTTGCGCCATCACCTTGTCCGAGTCGGTCGAACCGACCGCCTGCACGGCCTTCAGGTAAGTCATGGTTGCCGAATAGTCGGCAGCCTGCAGGCTCGACGGCATCTTCCTCATCTTGTCGAAGTAGCGCCGCGCCCACGCGCGCGTGTTGGCGTCCTTGTTCCAGTACCAGCTGTCCGTCAACACCAGGCCCTGGGTGGTTTCCAGGCCCAGACTGTGGACGTCGTCGATAAACATCAGCAGCGCGGCCAGCTTCATGGTCTTCATGATGCCGAATTCCTTGGCGGCCTTGATCGAGTTGATCGTGTCGCCGCCCGCGTTGGCGAGACCGAGGATCTGTGCCTTCGACGCTTGCGCCTGCAACAGGAATGACGAGAAGTCCGAAGCCGACAGCGGATGACGCACGGCGCCCAGCACCTGGCCGCCGTTGGCCTTCACCACGTCCGACGTATTCTTTTCGAGCGCCTTGCCGAAGGCGTAGTCGGCGGTCAGGAAGTACCACGTCTTGCCGCCCTGCTTCGTCACCGCCGAGCCGGTGCCCTTGGCGAGCGCTGTCGTGTCGTACGCATAGTGGATCGTGTACGGCGTGCACTGTTCATTGGTGAGGGTGTCGGCCCCCGCGCCGATGCTGATATAGACCTTGTGCTTTTCGCCGGCCACCGTGTTCATCGACAGCCCGGTTGCCGAATTCGTGCCGCCGATCAGCAGATCGACGCCATCGCGATCGAACCATTCGCGCGCCCGCGACGCAGCGATGTCCGCCTTGTTCTGGTGATCGGCATAGACCACCGAGATCGGCTTGCCATTGACCTTGCCGCCGAAGTCGGCCACGGCCATGCGGATCGCTTCGAGACCGCCCTGACCGTCAATGTCCGCATACAGACCCGACATGTCGGTGATGAAGCCGATCTTCACTGCATCGTCAGCCGCTTGCGCGCTGCCCATCGTCAACGCGGCGCCGGCGGCAACCGCGAAACATAGTGTGGCAAGCCGCGCGAGTGGGTTCTTTTTCATTCCTGTCTCCTGGTTTCTTCGCTTGTGGTTATCAGAGGCATTCGGACGCTTCTCGTTACTTCCTGTCTATACGCCCAGTAGGTCGTGCAATACCGGCATCTTGCTTTCGAGCTCGCCGGCCTCGAAGTGCTCCACGATCGCACCGTGCTCCATCACGTAGAAACGATCGGCGAGCGGCGCGGCAAAGCGGAAATTCTGTTCGACCATCACGACCGTGTAGCCGCGCGCCTTGAGCGTCATGATCATGCGGGCGAGCGCTTGCACGATGACCGGCGCAAGGCCTTCCGAGATCTCGTCGAGCAGCAGCAAACTCGCGCCAGTGCGCAGAATGCGCGCGACTGCCAGCATCTGCTGCTCGCCACCTGAGAGCCGCGTACCCTGGCTCATCCGGCGTTCCTGCAGATTCGGAAACATCGAATAGATTTCTTCGAGCGACATCATGTGCGCCTTGTCGCCAACGGGCGGCGGCAACAGCAGGTTTTCCTCACATGAGAGGCTCGAAAAAATCCCACGCTCTTCCGGGCAGTAACCGATGCCGCAATGAGCGATGCGATGCGTGGGCAGGTTGACGGTTTCGCGCCCGCCGATGCGGATCGAACCGGTGCGCCGGCCAGTCAGCCCCATGATCGCGCGCAGTGTGGTGGTGCGCCCCGCGCCGTTACGGCCCAGCAGCGTGACGACTTCGCCGCGGTTCACCGTCAGATCGACGCCATGCAGGATATGGGACTCCCCGTACCATGCCTGCAAACCCGTGATCTCCAGCGCGGGGGCACCGTCAGCCGTACCGCTCACTTCGAGGTTTTCGCGCTCGACAATCGTATTCATGCGTGGGCTCCGGCGAGCGCGGCGTCGGCGCTGCCCATATAGGCTTGCATCACGAGCGGGTTCTTCGACACTTCGGCATAGCTGCCTTCCGCGAGCACCTCGCCCCGTTGCAGTACGGTGATGGTGTCGGAGATGCCGGCGATCACGTTCATGTTGTGTTCGACCATCAGAATCGTGCGACCGCTCGACACTTTCTTGATCAAGGCCGTGACGCGATCGACGTCTTCGTGGCCCATGCCTTGCGTCGGTTCGTCGAGCAGCATCAACTCGGGCTCCATCGCGAGCGTGGTGGCAATTTCCAGTGCGCGCTTGCGACCATAGGACAGTTCTACCGTAAGCACATCGGCAAAATCGGTCAATCCGACCTGGGTGAGCAGGTCCATTGCTCGATCATCGAGTTGGCGCAGCGTGCGTTCGCTTTTCCAGAAATGAAATGCCGTGCCGAGCACGCGCTGCAACCCGATGCGCACATTCTGCAATGCTGTCAGATGCGGAAATACAGCAGAGATCTGAAACGAGCGGATGATGCCGCGCCGGGCGATCTGCGCCGGGCGTTCATTGGTGATGTCGATTCCGTTGAACACGATCTGGCCCGCAGTCGGTTCGAGGAATTTGGTGAGCAGATTGAAGCAGGTGGTCTTGCCTGCCCCATTGGGGCCGATCAGCGCATGGATCGAGCCACGGCGCACCCGCAGGTTCACCCCGTTCACGGCGATGAAGCCTTTGAACTCGCGGGTGAGGCCGCGCGTTTCGAGAATCGTATCGCCGAGAATCATGTTCCCTTCCATACGGAGTAAGGCGAAGCATTACGATCTTCCGCGCGAACGGCTGCGCGACTTTTATATGACGGCGGCACCCCGTGCCGCTCGTTGGCGTACTGCACCAATCCGGACGGTAATCCATGGGCGGCACGCAGCATGGCTGCCATTGTCGCGCCAATGATGCAGCGCATTCATTGGGATTTGCACTTAGTGGATGACGACTGTTTGAAGTGGGGCCGACGCGTATTCAAGCCGCGCTTCGATCTTGCTCGGGGATGCGCGTGCGATGCTTCAATCGCGCTCGGCACGTGCCGGGGGATGCGCAAAGGATGCGTCAACCATGCTCAGGGCGTGTCTCGGGATGCGTGATGGGTGCTTCAACCGTGCCCGGCGCGAGTCTGGCGGATACGCGAGCGATCCGTTAATCGTGCTCGGGGCATGCCAGGGAAAGTCCGATGCGCGCGCCGGCCTCGGCTCCCGTTGTCACACTGCGTGTCACATCGCGGACATGGACGGCGCAGCACTCGACTGAACCGCGACGCTGCCGGCCACGCGTGCGCGGCGGTCTTCACGGATCATGTCGCTGGCGCGTTCGGCGATCATCAGCGTCGGCGAATTGGTGTTGCCCGAAGTAATGGACGGCATGATTGATGCATCGACCACACGCAAACCGTCAACCCCGATAACTCGTAGGCGGTTATCGACTACCGCGCCAGGATCGTCGACGGCGCCCATCCGGCAGGTGCCCACCGGATGAAAGATGGTGGTGCCAACCGCGCCCGCGGCCTGTTGAAGCTCCTCTTCGGTCTGGTACTGGATACCGGGCAGAATCTCCTGCGGCCGATAGGGTGCGAGCGCTGGCGCCGCGGCAATGCGGCGCGTGAGACGCAATGCGTTAGCGGCGACGTGCCGGTCGTAATCGGTGGACAGATAATTCGGTGCGATCAACGGCGGCGCTGAAGCATCGGCCGATTCGATGTGAATGCTGCCGCGCGACGTCGGCCGCAACTGACACACCGACGCGGTGAATGCATTGAAGCGATGCAACGGTCCGCCGAAACGATCGAGCGAGAGAGGCTGAACGTGATACTCGAGATCGGGGCGCGTGAGCGAGCGATCGTCCGGATCGGATTTGGCGAACGCCCCGAGTTGCGACGGCGACATGGACATGGGACCGCTTTGAAAGAGCGCGTACTGCATGCCGATCATCAGCTTGCCCCACCAATGCGCGGAGGCCGTATTGAGCGTGCGCACGCCGTCGACCTTGTACGCCATCCGCAATTGCAGATGATCCTGCAGATTTTCGCCGACGCCGCGCAGATCCTTCACCACCTCGATACCGAGATTCTGCAAGCGTGCACCGTTGCCGATACCTGAGAGTTCGAGCAATTGCGGCGAGTTGACTGCGCCAGCACTGAGGATCACTTCGCAACGGGCTTTGGCGAGATAGTCGGTGTTGTCGCCGCGATATTCGACACCAGTGCAACGACCTCCTTCGAACACGACGCGCTGCGTGTGAGCGCCGGTGATGACCGTGAGATTCGGGCGTTTGAGCGCCGGGCGCAAGAAAGCTTTCGACGCATTCCAGCGGATGCCGCGTTTCTGATTGACGTCGAAGTAGCCAACGCCAGTGTTGTCGCCGCGATTGAAGTCGTCAGTGGCGGGGATGCCGGTTTGTTGCGCGGCTTGTGAAAACTCTTCGAGGATTTTCCATTTCAGGCGCTGCTTTTCGACTCGCCACGGGCCGCCCGCTCCGTGCGATTCGGAGGCGCCGGCGTGATGGTCTTCGCTGCGCTTGAAGACGGGGAGGACCTCGTTCCAGGACCAGGAGGCGTCGTTGGTGACGCGGGCCCATTCATCGTAGTCCTCGCGCTGGCCGCGCATGTAGATCATGCCGTTGATCGATGAACTGCCGCCTAGTACTCTGCCCCGCGGGTATGAAAGGGAGCGACCGTTCAGGCCGGGTTCTGATTGCGTTTTGTAGAGCCAATCCGTGCGGGGATTGCCGATGCAGTAGAGGTAGCCTACCGGCACGTGGATCCAGTGGTAATCGTCTTTGCCGCCGGCTTCTAACAGGAGCACCTCTATTTCTGGATCTGCCGATAGGCGGTTGGCTAGCACGCAACCTGCCGTGCCGGCGCCGACTATGATGTAGTCGAATTCGCCTTCCAGGCGGCGGGGTGTTGTTGGCGATTTTTCTGAGGTGGTCATTGTTTTGTCTCCTAAGATTTTTTGCCTGCGGCGCTTGAGGGTTGTTTGCCTGCGGCGGTGGGGTTTGCTTTCATCCGCTTGTCCGCTCGGTGTGTTCTTGTCCGTGTGCCTGCGGTGTTGGCCTTTCCTTGTTTTGTTTGTGGTTTATTAGCGTTCGCCCCTGTGCGGGGCAGGCACTTACTTTCTTTGCCGCCGCAAAGAAAGTAAGCAAAGAAAGCGGCTCACACCGCTCATGCTAAGCGGGCACCGTAGCTCGCACACGGTAGTGGTGCATCTGGAATCCGTGCTCGCGCACCTGCATACGCTAGTGACAAAGGCGTCATACTTCCGGCGGCGCTGCGCGCACCGAAGCGTACTTCATAAAACCACCCACTACGTTTCCGCCCCTGCATTTGCGATCTCACGTTTTGCTCTGCACGCAAACTCATCGTCCCGTCGCAACTATGACTGCGCGACTGCGACTGCGACTGCGACTGCGACTGCGACTGCGACTGCGACTGCGACTGCGACTGCGACTGCGACTGCGACTGCGACTGCAGCAAACCGACATTCCATTCGAAATGAGGGTTCCGCTATTGAGTACGGAGCTGTCTCGCCGAGGCGAAGCCGAGGTTCCCACCACACTCGAACGAAGCCGCTGGTTTCCCTGGCAGACCCGTCCGCGACGCGCGCAGTGCGGAGTGGGAGCTGATGAGCCCTTTGTCACTAACGCCTGAAGGTGCGAGGGCACGGATTCCAGATGCACCACTACCGCATGCAGGCTACGGTGCCCGCTTAGCATGAGTGGTGTGAGCCGCTTTCTTTGCCTACTTTCTTTGCGGCGGCAAAGAAAGTAGGTGCCTGCCCCGCACAGGGGCGAACGCTAATAGACCACTAACAATTCAAGGAAAGGCACGAAAGCCAGATCAAGGAAAGGCACCAAATCCAGATCAAGGAAAGGCCAACGCCGTAAAAACACAGACAACAAGGCCAGCTCAACAAAAACCCGCCGCCGCAGGCACCCAACCCAAACCCCACCCCTACTTCGCTACCGGCATAGTAAACTCAGCCCCCTTCCCGATGCTATCGGGCCACCTCTGCATGATGCTCTTGTAGCGCGTATAAAACCGAACACCCTCCTCCCCATAGGCATGGTGATCACCAAAAAGAGACCTCTTCCACCCGCCAAAAGAATGCCATGCCATCGGCACCGGAATCGGCACATTAATCCCCACCATCCCAATCTGGATCTGCCGCGAAAACGCCCGAGCCACCCCACCATCGGAGGTAAACAACGACACCCCATTGGCAAACTCATTAGCGTTAATGAGCTCAACGGCAGAAGCAAAATCCGGCACCCGCACCACACACAGCACGGGTCCAAAAATCTCTTCACGATAAATCTTCATATCGGTCGAGACATCGTCGAACAACGTGCCGCCGAGAAAGAACCCCTTCTCATGGCCTGCCACTTGATGGCCACGCCCATCGACAATCAACTTCGCACCAGCTACAACGCCGGCATCGATATAACCCGCCACTTTCTCGCGATGCGCCGCCGTCACCAATGGCCCCATCTCGGCTTCCGACTCCATGCCGTTCAGAATCTTCAGGCTCTTCACTCGCGGTGTCAGTCGCTCGATCAACTCGTCAGCAATGTGCCCTACCGCAACCGCAACCGATATCGCCATGCAGCGCTCGCCCGCCGAACCATACGCCGCGCCGACCAACGCATCGACAGCCTGATCGAGATCCGCATCCGGCATCACCACAAGGTGATTCTTCGCCCCGCCCAAAGCCTGCACGCGCTTGCCGTGCTTCGTGCCTTCCGTATAGATGTATTCGGCAATCGGCGTCGAACCGACAAACGACAACGCGCTTACCTCAGGATGCACGAGCAATGCATCAACGGCCACCTTGTCGCCGTGCACGACGTTGAACACGCCATCCGGCAAACCGGCTTCCTTCAACAATTCGGCAAGGCGATTCGATACCGACGGATCACGCTCCGATGGCTTCAACACGAACGTGTTGCCGCATGCGATCGCAACCGGGAACATCCAGCACGGCACCATCATCGGGAAATTGAATGGCGTAACGCCGGCGACCACGCCCAGCGGCTGGCGCAGATTCCAGTTGTCGATGCCACCGCCGATCTGGTCGGTGAAGTCGGTTTTCAGCAGATTCGGAATGCCACACGCGAACTCGACGATCTCGATGCCGCGCATCACTTCGCCCTTCGCATCGGAAAACACCTTGCCATGCTCGCGCGTGATCAACTCGGCCAGTTCGTCATGGTGACGGTCGAGCAACTCCTTGAATTTGAACAGCACGCGCGCCCGCTTGATCGGCGCGGTTTCGCTCCATGCAGGAAACGCAGCGCTGGCAGCGGCAACCGCCGCATCCACTTCGGCGACGCTCGCCAGCGGCACGCGTGCGCTCACGCTGCCCAGCGCAGGATTGAAAACGTCGCCGAAACGGCCGCTCGTGCCGTCGACCGTCTTGCCGTTGATGAAATGGGTCAGCGCGCGTGCGCTCGTCTCGCTCCGGACAGCCTCGTCCTGATATGTCTCGCTCATCTTCTTGTCCTCGTCCTGTGAATGTTTTCCGCCCGTGGCGAACGGCGTGATGAACGCAAGCGTACGGCGCTTCGGGGCGACAAATCCAATGAGTAATGCTCAACTGCGCTATAAGCCGAGCTAATATCAGGATATGGATCTGACTCTGCTACGGGCGTTCGTCACCGTCGCACGCGAGGGCAATCTCACGCGTGCTGCGGTGCAGCTTCACCTGACCCAACCTGCCGTCAGCCTGCAAATCAAGCATTTGCAGGAGACGCTCGGCGTGACACTGTTCACGCGGACCTCGCACGGGCTTTCGCTGACACGCGACGGCCAGGCCTTGCTGCCCCACGCCGAACGTGCGCTGGGCGCCGCGAGCGACGTGCAGCGTGCGGCGGCATCGCTGCGCCACGAGGTGCGCGGCCGGTTGCGGATCGGCACGATTCTCGACCCGGCCTTTTTGCGCCTCGGCGGCTTTCTCAAGCAGCTGGTGGAGACCTGGCCGCGCATTGAAACAGCCTTGCGCCACGGAATGTCGGGCTGGGTGCTGGAGCAGGTTCGCGCGGGCGAACTGGATGTGGGCTACTACATCGGCCTTCCATCCGACGACGAGGCCCGCGACGGCGCCACCTTTCACGCCGTCACCCTGACGCATTTCCAGTACCGCGTGCTGGCGCCGGCGGGCTGGAAGGATCGCGTGAAGGGCGCGCGCGACTGGCGTTCGCTCGCCGCATTGCCGTGGATCTGGACGCCGCCCGCGTCCGCGCACAATAGACTGCTGTCGCGCTGCTTTGACGAGGCCGGCGTCAAACCGGTCAAGGTGGCGGAAGTGGACCAGGAGCCGTCGATGCTCGATCTGGTCAAATCAGGCGTCGGTCTGACGCTCGCGCGCGATGCCACCGCGATCGCCGAAGCGCATGCGCACGCGTTGACCATCGTCGAAGGCGTCACCGTGCCGACCCAGCTCAGCTTCATTACGCTCGCGGAACGGAAGGACGAACCAGCGATTGCAGCGGCGCTGAAGCTGATCGAGCAGCAATGGGCGACTTGAAGCCGGTGTGAATGCCGGCTTGAAGCCAGCCCGGGCGCACCGCGAGGGCGATATGAGCGGCTCTCATGACAGCCGCGCACCCTGCGGCCGATTGTCATCTCGCCGCCTGTCGTCGCAAACCGCTTCCCGTTGGTGGCGCAAGCAGAGCAACCTCGCAGGCCGCCAATCGAGGTTCGCCTCGAAGCCCGCATGGGCTGGCTCCATCATCTGAAACCACGCCGTCACGCACTTTTTGTTAGATTGAGGGTTCGCGCTCACGCGCCGGCCCGCATCGTTTCCGTTCCGTCTGACTTTGTCCTTCCCGGCAGCTTCGCCCCGGCAACACCGGAAGCTGCTGACCACGCCATCCTTCGACAGGAGCCTGACATGGCACGCAACATTGAAATCAAAGCCCGCGCCCAGCATTTCGAGCAACTACGCGAACGCGCCGCGAAGCTTGCGCCGGACGCACCGTTGATCTTCCGCCAGCAGGATTTTTTCTACGATGTGCCGCGCGGCCGCCTGAAGCTGCGTCAGTTCGACGACGGCACGCCAGCCGAACTGATCTTCTATCAGCGCGACGACCGCGATGGCCCGAAGGCGTCGTATTACACGCGCAGCCCCGTGACCAACCCTGAAGCGATGCACGCGCTGCTCGCCACGGCGCTGACCACGCGCGGCATTGTCACGAAGGAACGTCACGTGTATCTGACGGGCCGTACGCGGATCCATCTGGACCGCGTCGATGGTCTCGGCGACTTCGTCGAACTCGAAGTGGTGCTGGCTCAGGACGACGACGAAGAAGGCGGCCACGCCGAAGCGCACGCGATGTTCCAGACCCTCGGCGTGCCGGAATCGGATCTGGTGGCGGTGGCTTATGTCGACTTGTTGAGCCCGGACACTGAACCGAGGCAGGCTGCGTAAAACTTAGGCATCAAGGGTCGTGGCGGCGTCAATCCCGGAACCACGGCCCGAAGGGCCTCAACACGAGAAAGGCCGGGCCGCCCACATCAAGCGGCAGCCGTCCCCGGCGACAGGTGGCCGAGCGGCAACGGCCCATTGCGCTTGAATGTGGTCAACACGATATTGGAGCGCACGCTGTCGACACCCGGTACGCGCATCAACTTCTTCATCACGAACGTCGAGAGATAGTTCAGATCGGGCGCGACGATGCGCAGCAGATAGTCGGCGTCGCCGACCACCGCGTGACATTCCAGTACTTCCGGTAGCACCTCGATCTGTTGCTGGAACTGCTCGATGATCGAGTCGCCGTGATGCTTCAACTTCAGACTCGTAAAAGCCGTCACGC
Organism: Paraburkholderia caffeinilytica; assembly: GCF_003368325.1. Classification (NCBI taxonomy): domain Bacteria; kingdom Pseudomonadati; phylum Pseudomonadota; class Betaproteobacteria; order Burkholderiales; family Burkholderiaceae; genus Paraburkholderia; species Paraburkholderia caffeinilytica. The sequence continues at coordinate 2,097,224 of NZ_CP031467.1, forward strand.
CGAGCCCGAGTTTTTCCGGGCGCAGCACGACGCGATAGCCGTCCACCACGCCCACCTGTTCCAGACGCTGCAAGCGCCGTCCAATCTGCGACGGCGACAGCGGCACCTGCTCTGCCAGTTGCTGATGGGTGGCCCGGCCGAAGCGCTGGAGGACGTCCAGCAGCGCAAGATCGAAGTGATCGAGTTCTAGCATGATCGATATCCGCATCAAACATATAATTAATGCACGATTATTGCATATTGATACGCCATAACGCCATCATTGCGCCCTTCCCGCGTGCCTGCCGCTCTACACTTGCATCACCGTTTCAACCCGCAGTCACCGTAGAGCGCGCAGCATCATGTCCACCGCCAACACCGCCAAACTCAAAGAGCAATTCGACGCCGGCCTCGAAACCCGCGCCGACTTCACCATCGACCAGCCAACCGAACGCTATGGCGCAGTCGATCACGCCGTATGGCAGCAGCTTTATGCGCGCCAGACCGCGCTACTCAAGGGCCGAGTGTGCGATGAGTTTCTGGCAGGCGTCGACTGTATCGGCATGCCGTCCGACCGCGTGCCCTCCTTCGATGAAATCAACGCAAAGCTGACGCCTGCGACGGGCTGGCAAATCGTCGCCGTGCCCGGACTCGTACCCGACCAGGTGTTCTTCGAGCATCTCGCGAACCGCCGCTTTCCGGTGACGTGGTGGATGCGCCGCCCCGACCAGCTCGATTATCTGCAGGAACCAGACTGTTTTCACGATCTGTTCGGCCACGTGCCGCTGCTGATCAATCCGGTGTTTGCGGACTATATGCACGCGTACGGCCGCGCGGCGCTTGCCGCCAATGATGCCGGCGCCCTGCCGCTGCTCGCGCGGCTCTACTGGTACACCGTCGAGTTCGGCCTGATCCGCGATGCGGCGAGTCCGAATGGCGTGAAGATCTACGGCGCGGGCATCGTGTCGAGCAAAGGCGAGACGCTCTACAGCCAGCAAAGCGCGGCGCCGAACCGGCTCGGTTTCGACCTCGAACGGGTGATGCGCACGCGCTACCGCATCGACACGTTCCAGAAAACCTACTTCGTGATCGATGACTTCGCGCAATTGTTCGGCGTCGCGCAAACCGACTTCGCGCCGCTGCTGGCCAGGCTGGCCACAAAGCCGGCATTCGCGGCAGGCGACGTGCTCGAGTGCGATCGTGTCATCACGCGCGGCTCGCAGGAAGGCTGGCAGGCCGACGGCGATATCTGACAACACCGGCCGAGCAGGCCGGCAGCAGGCTGACGGCATCCGTGAAAAAATAGCGGATACGCACGCCTGCCGGCGCGCCTGTTCAGATCAATGAGGTAGCACCATGATCAACAAACTGACTTCCGAAGAACGCGCCACGCAGGTGGCCGAACTGCGCGGCTGGCAAGCCGTGGCGGGCCGGGACGCGATTCAGCGCCATTTCAGGTTCGCCGACTTCAACGAAGCCTTCGGCTTCATGACGCGCGTGGCGATCAAGGCGCAGGAGATGGATCACCATCCGGAATGGTTCAACGTGTACAACAAGGTGGAGATCACCCTGTCGACGCACGAGGCCAATGGCTTGACCGAGCGGGACATTAAATTGGCCCGATTTATCGACAGTATTACTGCGTAATACGAGCGATCAGGTGCCTTGATACACCGTGCACCGAACGATTTGACGGGAGTGAAAGGGCATTGCAGGCAATCCGGCGCCCAAACCTTCAGTTCTACAGGCTATTATTAAGGCGCACGTAAGAATCCCAAGCTTGCTTGGCAAACCCGTCTAAACGATCCGGCGATAGCGTCTGCTGACGCTGTACAATCATCAGCGCATACGGCTTGGAGAGCGCGCTTGCCTCCTTGCACAGAACGAGTTCGTCGCCGCTCGAAGGTGAGCGGGCGCGCCAGAAGTTGATCGCGGCTTCCAGTTCGTGAATCGTTATCTCGGACATGACTTCGTGATCGCTCGGTGGCTGCCTGATAGCTACTTCATGGCTGCTCGATAGCTGTCTCGTGGCCGCCTGGTGCCAGTCCGGCACGGCCACGCGGCACGCTGCCTGTGCAGCAGGCGCTCCGGCGAACCGCTTGCCCAAACGCCTAAAACCATTGTACTTGAGCGAAATCCATGCGACTCCTTCTGATCGAAGATGACCGCCCCATCGCACGCGGCATCCAAAGTAGTCTCGAACAAGCCGGCTTCACCGTCGACATGGTCCATGACGGCATTTTCGCCGAACAGGCCCTCACCCAAAACCGCCATGAACTGGTGATCCTCGATCTGGGCCTGCCCGGTATCGATGGCATGACGCTGCTCGCGCGCTTCCGTCAGAGCAATCGTCACACACCGGTGATCATCCTCACCGCGCGTGACGAGTTGAACGACCGCGTGCAAGGCCTGAATTCCGGCGCGGACGACTACATGCTGAAGCCGTTCGAACCCACCGAACTCGAAGCGCGCATCCGCGCCGTGATGCGCCGCAGCGGCCCGCATGGCGACATGCCGCGTCCGGAAGTCTCGCTGGGCGGTGTGCGTCTGTCGGGCGTCGATCGCCGCATTTTCAACGACGACAAGCCGCTCGAACTGTCGCCGCGTGAATTCGCGGTGCTCGAAATGCTGCTGCTGCGCCACGGCCGCGTGGTCAGCAAGGCTCAGCTGCAAGACCATCTGACGCACTTCGGCGGCGATCTCGGCGATACCGCGATCGAAGTCTACGTGCACCGGGTGCGCAAAAAGCTCGAAAACTGCCGTGTCGAAATCGTCACGGTGCGTGGCTTCGGTTACCTGTTGCAGGAAATCCGCCAGGCCGCATAATCGTCGCAAGGGCCGCAATCCGTATTGCGGCCTGACAGCGCCGGGCCGGCGCCGCGCACCCGGTGCGCAATTCGCCGGCATCCGGCGAATTTTCACGGTGCCGCGGTGATTCACGCCGTTGCCTCTTTTCCACGCGTTCGATCATGCCCCAGCCGGCCGCCAATAGTCTGCGCCGCACGCTGCTGCGGCGCCTTGCTGCTCCCCTTTCGCTGCTCGCGCTGATGAGCGGCCTGATCGCCTACTGGCTGGCGTGGCAATACACGCAGCATGTGGTCGACCGGTCGCTCGCCGACCTCGCCACCGCGATCTCCAAACAGATCCAGATTGCCGGCCCCGACGCCAAGGTGACGGTGCCGCCGCTCGCGCAGGCCATGTTCTCCGACCCGATCGAACAACTCGTCTATCGGATCAGCAACGGCGAAACCGAAATTGCCGGCGACCACAATCTGCCGCTGCAAGGCACCAGCGTGCGCCGCATGCACTACGCGTACGTATTCGAAACGCAGCACAACGGTGTGACGGTACGCGTGGCGCAGGTCCGCGTCGATCAGCCCATCGGCAATCCGATCGTCGTCGAAGTCGGTCAGCCGGTACATCACCGTTTTCGCATCGCTGCCGAGTTTCTGGTTGCGATCATGATGCCGCTGCTATTGCTGCTGCTGGCGGGCTGGGTGATCGTGTGGCGCGTCGTCAATCAGCAGCTCAATCCGCTGACCGATCTCGCGGACTCGCTGAACCGGCAAACCCACACGTCGCTCGAACCAGTGGACGAAACCTATGTTCCGGTTGAGATCCGGCCGCTCACCGGCGCGTTGAACGCGCTGCTCGACCGTCTGAAAACCGCCCTCGACGGCCAGCGCAAATTTATCGCCGACGCCGCGCATCAGCTGCGCACACCGCTCACCGCCGTCAAGCTGCATGCGGAACAGGCGGCGGTCGCGCGTGACCCGCAGCAGACGCTCGCCGCGGTCCGTGAATTGCGCGCGGCGGCTGACCGCGCCGTGCGGCTGTCGAACCAGTTGCTTTCGCTGGCGCGTGCGGAGCCGGGCGAGCAGGCTGCACGTTTCGTCAACGTGGATATGGCCGCCCTGGCGTTCGATACGGGTGCGGAATGGGTGCCGCGCGCGTTGACTTTCCACGTCGACCTCGGCTTCCAGCGCCTCGACGATCCGGGCAACGATCAGCCGCTGATGGCGCGCGGCAATCCCGTGCTGCTGCACGAAGTAATCGCCAATCTGCTGGATAACGCGCTCAAGTACGTGCCGCCTTCGCGCTTCGACGGCGGCCGCATCACCGTGACGGTGTCGCAAACCGTGATCGACGATCTGCGCATGGCCGAGATCGTCGTCGAAGATAACGGGCCGGGCGTGCCACTCACTCAGCAAGCCGATCTGTTCAAACGGTTCTTCCGCGGCGACGGTCAGAGCGAAGCCGGCGTGGATAGCGGTGCCGGCCTCGGTCTCGCGATCGTGCACGACATCATGGTGCTGCATCGCGGCAGCGTGCATTACGAAGATGCGCCGGATGGCGGTGCGCGTTTTATCGTGCGTATTCCGCTGATACCGGCCAGCGTTCAGCGCGACGCCGATGCCGACGTGCGGCGTCCGGCAAAAAAATCGGCGCACTCGGCGCCGATCGATATGTGACTCTGCAGGGGTTCATGCCACTGCCACGGGCTGCCTTGAGTTCACTCATGTCTGACTCAGGCAGCCCGCATTTCATTTCTTCTTCGCTTTTTTCGCGGACGTCCTGGCCTTCTTCACCGTCTTGCCGGACCCGGAAGCGCCCTTCTCTTTCTCCGCCGGCGCCAGCATCGTGCCGCGGCACTTGCGCGCGCCGCAGCGGCATTCGTATTCCTTCTTGAGCTTCTTGGTCTGGCGCGCGTCGATGACGAGGCCGTAGTCGTAAAAGACCTCCTCACCCTCGGCGATGTCGCGCAGCGCGTGCACGTACACGTGGCCGTCGATCTCTTCGGCTTCGCAGTTCGGCGAGCATGAATGGTTGATCCAGCGCGCGCTGTTGCCATGCACTTTGCCGTCGATCACCTTGCCACTGTCGAGTGCGAAATAGAACGTGTGATTCGGTTCGTCCGGATTATGCGGATGACGGCGTAACGCTTCTTTCCAGGAGATCCGCTCACCCTTGTATTCGATCAGCCGTTCGCCGGCCGCAATCGGCTCGATGGCAAACACGCCTTTGCCGTGCACACCCGAACGGCGCACGGCGATCCTGCGTGAACTCATTGAATGAATCCTTGTGAAGAACTAGGGGTGAAGATCCGGCAGCCGCCGAAAATGCCCGCGTCTGACGCGCTGCTTTTTCCGACGCGGATAGCAAACGCGGCGCCTTGCGAGCGCCGCGTCGACCTGCGACGCTCATGCGCCACATCCGGCATCCTACACGCTCACCACGGCTTCGTTCAACCGTCAATAAGACGTGCGCGCGCACGGCGCGTTAGCGGGTTCACCGTTGCCCAAAAGAAATCTCGCCGAACAGCGCTTTTTGCTCACGCGGTTGCGAACGCCAGTACTGCGGCGGCGCTTCGACCGTCGCGCCGAGTTGCGCCGCGGCATGCCACGGCCAACGCGGGTTGTACAGCAGCGCGCGAGCCAGCGCGATCAGATCGGCGTCGCCTTCTTCGATGAGTTGTTCGGCGTGCAGCGGATCGGTAATCAGGCCCACGCCGATGGTAGTCAGGCCGGTGGCCTGTTTGACGGCCCTCGCGAAAGGAATCTGATAGCCCGGCTCAAGCGGAATCTTCTGCAAAGGCGAGACACCACCGGACGACACGTCAATCCAGTCGCAGCCGCGTTTTTTCAACTCCTGTGCGAACGCGATGGTGTCCTCGAGCGTCCAGCCGCCTTCAACCCAGTCGGTTGCCGAAACACGCACGCCAACCGGTTTATCGGCGGGAAACGCGGCGCGCACGATGTCAAATATCTCGAGCGGAAAGCGCATGCGGTTTTCCAGCGAACCGCCGTAGTCGTCGCTGCGCTGATTGGCGATCGGCGACAGGAACTGATGCAGCAGATAACCGTGCGCCGCGTGCACTTCCAGGGCGTCGACGCCGAGACGCGCGGCGCGGCGCGCGGAGGCCGCGAACGCTTCGCGAATCCGGTTCAGTGCGGGTATGTCGAGCGCGAGCGGCGGCTCTTCACCCGCTTTGTGCGGCAACGCCGACGGTGCATGCGGCAGCCAGCCGCCTTGCGACACCGGAATCAGTTGCCCGCCTTCCCAAGGCACGTGACTCGACGCCTTGCGCCCTGCATGTGACAACTGCATGGCGACGCGAATAGACGAATGCTTGCGGATCGCAGCCAGAACCGGCTTCAGCGCGGCTTCGGTCACGTCGTCCCACAGTCCGAGATCGCCGGGCGTAATGCGGCCATCCGGTTCGACGGAAGTTGCCTCGATGCACAGCATGCCGGCGCCGGATAACCCCATGCTTCCGAGATGGATCATGTGCCATGCCGTCGCCTCGCCACGTTCGGCGGAATACTGGCACATCGGGGAGACGACGATACGATTGGGAAGCGTCACGCTACGCAGCGTGAGCGGGGAAAAAAGCGCGCTCATGGATTACGCCCAGTAGAAACCCGAGAGCGATCGAGCATAGCACCGCGAGTGATTGTCTGCAGGCGCCCGCGGATCAGGGTTTCAGCTCGACCTGATCGAGCCACTCGCCGAACATCCGGCGCGCGGCGACTTCCAGCGCCGGACCGAACTGCGCAGTCTCCGCGCGCAACTGACGTGCATCGATACCGTGGCCGGCGATCTCACCGGCGTTGCCGATCAACCAGGGCTCGAACCGGTCAGCGCGAATCTCCGGATGACATTGCAAACCGAGCACGTGACCGCCCCAGGCGAACGCCTGGTTTTCGCAGGCAGGCGTCGAAGCGAGACGCGTGGCGTTGTCGGGCAGATCGAAGGTGTCGCCGTGCCAATGCAGCATCGACGTGTGCGCGCCGTCCAGATGATGTACCGGCGAAGCGCGACCTGCGTCGGTGAGCGTAAGGGGCGTCCAGCCGAGTTCGGTATGGCCCGCGGGATAGACGCGCGCACCGAGCGCACGCGCAATCAATTGCGCGCCGAGGCAGATGCCGAGCGTCGGCAAACCGGCGGCAATGCGTTTTTCAATCATGGACAGCAACGGGACGAGCGTCGGGTAAAGCGCGTCGTCGGTTGCGCTGATCGGCCCGCCGAGTACGACCATGAGCGATGCGGCAACCGGGTCCGGCGCTTCGATACGGGCAAAGCCGACATCGAGATAGCGCACTGGACGCCCCCGCTCGCCGAGCTCCAGTTCAAAACTGCCCAGATCCTCGAAGTGCACGTGGCGAATGGCCAGAACTTCGCGATTCATCAGCCTGTCCCACCTTCAGGTTGCCTAAAGACTTGCCGCTACACCGCGCAAAACGGCCGGCAGACGGCGATCGCCGCCCGCCGGTACACGGCTTGGCAGTGTAGCGGATTGTCCCAGGAAAAGCCGCCTTATTGGGCGAAGATCTTCCAGGTCTTCTTTTGGGTAGCGACGTCGGCCACTTCGTACACCGAGCAATCGAGACGCAGATCCGTATCCGACATCTTCATGTCGAGCAGCGCGCAGTGATGCGGCGCCTTCTTCGGATTCTTGCTCGGCTCGAAGTGCGAGCAGCTCAGGCACATGCGGTGCGACGGAATGGTGCCTTGCGCTTCCAACTGGTGGATGGTCTTGAGCAACGTGCGATAGAACAGCGTCTGCTCTTCTTCGCGCAGCGTGCCGACTGCTTTGGCCAGGAAGTCCGGCCATTGCGCAGCGCGCTTCGCGGCGGTGCGGCCCCGCGCCGTCAGACGAACCGCGAGGGCGCGGCCGTCGTCAAGGGCGCGGCGCTTTTCGACCAGGCCTTTGGTTTCGAGCGTGCTCACGGCATCGCTCGTGGTCGCGGCAGTCAGGGCCGTTTCGCGGGCAATTTCGCCAAGACGCATTGGGCCCTTGCGTTGCATCAGCAAGACCAGGATTTCGCCCTGGGTCGGCGTAAGGCCTGCGCCTTCCGCCCATTCCCAAGCCTGGCTCCGCATGGCCGTGCTCAATCGCAATAGGCTGTGGGTCACTCGCCCGGTTGCCTGTTCTCCGTATACGCCTTCGCTCATAGTCTTCGTTTGGTTTATTAAAGCTTGCGTGCGATGCCGGCAAACTGTTGCCGAACACGCTCGTAGCCTGTGTGGGGTAGCCTCGCCCAAAAGCAGGCGAGACGGTTTCTACTATCTCAAAAATTTACCGCCTTGCAAGCCAAAGGCGACGGAAACGACATTCTATGCGAGACCGGCCAATCGTACAGCTAAGTTATCCAACGCAAGCTGTGGATAACCATGGGAAAACACCGGGGATGGCGTGTGTGTCGATTCTTGATAAGCGACTTGCCACCTCAGTCCTTACCAAAGTTGTCCTCGTTTACCGGCACCGATGCGCCTCGGATCAGCCCAGTTATGGTTTACGTAGCGCATTGACTTTTCAGGGAATTATTCAGTTGTCCACAGGCAGATGCAATGCTTGTTAACTACTACTACTTTTGTATACGTAAATTTTTGAAAAACCTGAAGCCCCCCGAGCTGGAAATTTATTTACGAAAAAAAACCCGCACGAAGCGGGTCTTCCTGACGGTTTAACGTAAGCAATCCTGTCTCTCGCTAGGCTCGCCACTGCAGGCACTGCTGCCTGACGGCTTCGTGCAAGGACTTTTCCTGCTCAAAGACGCCGCGCAGCCATGTCGCGTCATTGACCTGACCACGCGCGATCGCACCGATTTCGGCGAGCGCGTTGCCCGAACCCAATGCTTCGGCGTGCGGTGCAATCAGATCCAGCGTTTCGAGGATGTCTTCGGAAATCGTCTTGCGTTCGCTCGTTTGCGGATTGATGCAGTTGCCCGCCAGACCGAAACGGCAGGCTTCGAAGCGGTTAAACGTATAGACGAGGTAATCGTCTTCCTTCGGCGCGATCGGCTTGTCGAGCAGCAGATGCCGGGCAAGGGTCTGGATGTAGCAGGCAATCGCCGCAGCGCGATCCACTGAAAACGGCGTATCCATCACCCGTACTTCGATCGTGCCGAAACCGGGCTTCGGCCGGATGTCCCAGTAAAAATCCTTCATGCTGTTGACCACGCCCGTGTGGACCATCTTCGAGAAATATTCCTCGAAACTGTCCCACGTCAGCACGAACGGCGCGCGGCCGGACAGCGGGAACGCGAACACGGAATTCAGTCGTGCCGAATGAAAACCGGTGTCGACACCTTGCACGAACGGCGACGAAGCGGACAACGCGATGAAATGCGGAATGAAGCGCGACATCGAATGCAGCAGATACAGCGCGCTGTTCGGATCCGGACAGCCGATGTGCACGTGCTGGCCGAACACCGTGAACTGCTTGGCGAGATAACCGTATAACTCGGAAAGATACTGAAAGCGCGGCGTGTCGACGATTTGCCTTTCGCTCCATTGCTGGAATGCGTGCGTGCCGCCGCCGCACAAGCCGACGTTCAAGCGGTCGGCCGCGGACACCAGTGTGTCGCGAATCTTGCGCAAATCGGTGACGGCCTGTTCATGCGTCGTACAGATACCGGTCGACAGCTCGATCATGCTTTCGGTGATCTCCGGCGTGATGTTGCCGGGGATTTTTTCGTCCTTGATGAGGCGCAGCAGATCCGAGCCGGCTTTGGTCAGGTCATAGTTATGCGTATTGACGATCTGCATTTCGAGTTCGACACCGAAAGTGAACGGTTTCGAATCGATGAAGGGTTCGAGTGACATGGCGTCCCCTGAGTCAGGTCGGCCGGCGTGTGTCACATGTCTGTGTCACACGCCGGCCGTTTTTGAATCGAATAAGCTGGAAAAAGCACGCAAATCAGGCGCGTCAAGGATCAGGCATCGGGCAGCGGCGTGCGCTTACCGCGCGCTTACTCTTCGCGCCGTTCAGCCACCAGCGCCAGGCTGCGATACACGAGCCACGGCCCGAGAATCTGCAGCACGAAAATCGAACACATCACGATCGCTCGCAGTTGCGGATCGAAATTCGGATAAAGGTTGTACGTATCGTCGACGAGCAGGTATGCGAGTGCCGACATGGGCGATAAGGACAAACCCAGGGCCATGCCCTGCTTCCAGTTCAAGCCACTCGGCTTGGCAAAGGCCATCACGCCCACCAGTTTCGCAGCCAGACGCGCAACAATCAGACCCAGCGCCGCGACACCGCCGAGCGCAATGTCTTTCCATTCGAACGAAGTCAGCGTGAGCACGAACAGAATCACGGTCAGCAACCAGCCGGCCGTACCGAAATGTTCCGGCCACAACTGCGGACGCGCCTCAAGGTTCTTCACGATGATGCCCGCAGCCAGCAACGCCAGAATGGTGGAAAGCTTGAACACATGCGCCACGGCGATGGCCAGCAGCACGAGGCCGAACAGCGCGACGAACGAATGCTCGTCCTGCATGTTCAGGCGGCGATAAAAAAACGTGCAGGTGCGCGCCAGCAGATAGGCCAGTACGAGCGAGCCGACCAGCAGATACAGCGGCTGCAGAATCGTGGCGTATACGTTGCCGTAAACCTCCTGATGCAACCAGCTCGAGACGAGCTTTTCGATCACCACCGCGTACATGCTGTTCAGCGCCGTAAGGGTCAGCAAACGCTGGGTGACCTGGCCTTCCGCGCGCAGCTCGGTTTTGAGCTGGATCACCATCGCCGGCGAAGTCGCCATGGCGATCGCGGCGAGCACGGTTGCCACCATCAGCGGCACGTTCAGGAACAACAAAACCGGCAAAACGAGCGCGAACGTCAGCGTGGCCTCGGCGACGCTCGACAGAATCAGCCAGGGATTGCGGCGAATCCAGCGCAGATCGAGCCGGCTACCCAGTTCGAACAGCAACAGACCGAGCGCCACGTCGAGCAGCGGCCGTGCGGCGCTCGCGGATTCCGCGTCGATCACGCCGAAACCGGCTGCGCCTGCGACCAGACCAATGACCGCGTACCCGGAAATGCGTGGCAAACGCCATGCGCGATAGCACAGTTCACCGCACAGACCCGCGGCGAGCAATGCAAGACCAGCCCAAAAAATGGCGTCGGGTGTAAGCGGCCAGGCTGGAAAAAATGAAAACGCCGACTTCATCGTGATGGGTTCTCCTTGGCAGCAACGGCAGACAACACGAACCGGCGCAAACACCGGCGAGCGGATGAGCGCATGAGATGCTCACTGTCGCGATCGCTTCGCGTGACCCGCGTTGCGAGTTTTCAACGATCGGATGATCTGAATGAGCCGCAGCCGCGAGGGGCGCAGCGCATTCTGGGGCGGCCGCAGCAACCGGCCCGGGACGGTGAAAGAACGCCGTCGACTTTGAATCAGATTCTGATTGAGAGGCACCGTTCCGTTACAGCGTGTGCCGGCGGCGACGAGGCACGATGCGGAAAAGAACGGCGATTGTGCCATAGCTTTTTCTGACTTGACCGAAAAGACAGGAACATGCAGTCAAAACGGTAAAAACGTACGTTATCTTCGCGTGGGGAGGAAAAAGCGACCGTTTTAAAAACGGGTCGGGCTCTCATAGCGTACAGATTTGACGTTGCCGATGTGTTTCCTGGGACTCAGTTGGCGGCGTTTTCTTCCAACTTTCGACGCTTCGAGCTCAACGATCGCGCTCGATCTGGGGGACGGCCTTTCTGTTTACAGGTTTACTGTATGTATACGTAGTAACAGTTAACAAAGTGCCTCGTTTTCTGTGGATAACCCCGGTTTACCGAATCAATTCATTGGGTTGCCGTTCGCATAACAGGATGCACAGCGTGTGCGGCGGCGTCGGGTATACGAGGGTAACTTTTCGCGTTTTTTGCCGGCGGCAAAGTTACCCCGTTTACGTCCACAACGGTTCCACACGAGTTGCACGGGTAAACGGCGCGGTTATCCACATGTTTCGGTGGATAACTTCTTTAGCTGACGATGGTTGGCCGAGCGCGGTTAACCGGCGCGGTTGACGGGTTAACGGGTTAACAGGCTGACGGGGTAAGGGGCTTAACTCACCGTGCCTTGACGCAACGCACGCAAGAGGAAGCGAGCAGGATCGATGTCCTCGGCCAACTCCCGTTCCAGCGGCCACGGCTCGCCTTCGATCTGCGAGGCGATCAACTCTGCTCCGAGTGCCGCCCATACCAGACCGCGGGAACCGTAGGCGAATGCGCCATACAAGCCGTCGACGCGTGGTAGATCGAGCGGCCATGCGCCACGCAGGCGCTGGGCGTCGCGGGCAGAGGCCGATTCGTCGGCGAAGTTGCCGATCATCGGCATCCGGTCGCTTGTGACACAGCGAAACGCGACGCGCCCGGCGAGCTCCGCCGCCTGTCCCCGGTCGATGACGCCTTCAAAGGCCGGTAGCATCTGCGCGACGCGCGCCAGGTTTTCCAGATGTCCGTCGGGTCGCAACGCGGTGTCAGGGTCGTCGAGTTCGTAGGTCGCGCCGGTCAGCGTGACACCGTCGGCCAGCGGAATCGCGTAGCCTTCGCCAATAACCGGCATCCCGAGCCGAGGTACGGTGCCCGACGGCAGCAAAGTCAACTGGCCGCGGATGCTGCGGGTCGGCGCATGCTGCAAGCCGGCGAGCCGCGCGGCGTCGTGCGCGCTCGCGACAATGACCACCGGCGCGCGCGCGATGGCCTGCCCCGTCGCGTCGAAGACGCTCCATTGATTGCCGGACCGTTCGAGGCGCGCTACGTCGACCCCGAAGCGGCGTTCGAGCAACCCGCCTGCGGCTGCGCACTGTACGGCGCAAAGCGACGCGGGGTCGATCCACCCGCCTTGGGGAAAGAGCCATCCGCTTTGCGCGAGCGGCATGCCCGCGAGCCTTTGCGCTTCGGCGAGCGAAACGGGCGTCACATATTCCGCCGGGTAACCGAACGCTGCGATGGCCTCGCTCATCGAGCGTGCTTCGTCGTCGTCCGCTGCGATTTGCAACAGCCCAGGAGCGCCGCGTAGCGGACGATCGCCAAGCCGCTCGAGCGCGGCCCAGCGTCTGAGCGTGTAGAGAAAGCCCGCACGCGTGACGCGCGAAGCGACACTGTCGTCGCGCGAGATCATGGGATGGAACACGCCGGCCGGATTGCCCGAGGCGTCCTGGGCCACCGACGCGTGCCTTTCCAGCGACGTGACGCGCCAGCCGCGGGCGGTCAGCCGCTCGATCGCCGCGCAGCCGGCGAGCCCGGTGCCGATCACGATCACGTGCCGCTCGTCGACTTCAAGCGGCGCGGGCGGCTCATAACGGCGCACGCGCCAGCGTGGCGCGAAATGGCCGACCAGCATCGCGCGTTTCCAGCCGAAGCCGTCGACTTTTTGGTACACAAAGCCGTTTTGCGTCAACGCGCGTTTGATGTCGCCGGCACTGCTGTACGTCGCGAACGTGGCGCCTTCGCCGGCGAGCCGAGCAAGCGCCTTGAAGATCGCGGGCGTCCACATTTCGGGGTTCCGGGCAGGTGCGAAGCCGTCGAGATAGAACGCGTCGGCCCGCAACCTCAATGCCGGCAAGCTGTCCGCGGCATCGGCGAACACGAGCGTCAAGGTGATTCGTCCGCCCTCGAATTCGAGCCGGTGCGAACCGGGAACCAGCATCGGCCATTCAGCGGCTAGCGTCTGCGCAAGCGCGGCGATCTCCGGATCCGAAATCGTCTTCGCGTAGACGCTGCGCAAATCGGTTTGAGTAAACGGATGCCTCTCGGTCGAGACAAAGTGCAACCGTTCGCAGCGCGCCGGATCGGCGCGCCATGCGGCCCACGTCATCAGGAAGTTGATTCCCATGCCGAAGCCGGTTTCGAGCACGGTGAAGATGCGGCGGTCCCGCCACCGCTCCGGTAGCCGGTTGCCGCGGAGGAAGACGTATTCAGCCTGTTCGAGACCGCCGACAGCGCTGTGATAGATGTCGTTGTAGCGCGGCGAAAAAGGCGTGCCGTTGCCACGAAATGCGAGGACGGCGGGGATCAGCGGATCGGTCATGCGCGACGGAAAATGACGCTCGAAAGAGCGGGTCAGACGGTACCGCCAGCGCGCGCAGCTCGCCGGGCGGCGAAAAAGACGCGCTGCAACGTTGGCAAAAACCAACGCTAAGCCCCGTCCATACTGGGTTTCAGCCTTCGATTGAGGTCCAGGAAGAGGAAAAGGAAGGGTTTCCCCTCAATATCTGCCCTAGAACCGCTTAAATCTTCGAAACCCTTATCCTGATTGGGTTTGCGCTGCGCTATCATAGCAAGCGCCGCGAAGGGAGCGGCAGCACGGCCGACGGGCAGTCATTGCCCGGCGCTAACTGTCCGGAGGGGATCCGGAGCCGCAGCTGCTCGACGGCGCGGCCCGCGCACGTATAATCGGCGCGTTCGCGCTGTTCGTGTCAACCTAAACTCAGAAAGGAACCTTAATGAACAAACAGGAACTGATCGACGCCGTCGCAGGACAAACCGGCGCCAGCAAGGCTCAAACCGGTGAGACGCTGGACACGTTGCTCGAAGTGATCAAGAAGTCTGTGTCGAAGGGTGACGCGGTCCAGCTGATCGGCTTCGGCAGCTTCGGTTCGGGCAAGCGCGCAGCACGTACGGGTCGTAACCCCAAGACCGGCGAAACTATCAAGATCCCGGCCGCCAAGACCGTCAAGTTCACGGCTGGTAAGGCGTTCAAGGACGCGGTCAACAAGCGCTAAGCAGATTACTGCCTGGCAGTTGACACCCGCCGACGGCGGGTTTTTTTTCGTCTGCGATTTCTGTCTAGCCGCGACGAGCGTCGCGGCTAGACAGTTGGCGCCAGGCGGGCTGGTTGCTCAAGCTTTGTCGTGGCGATGCACGATCTCGCCGTGGCCATGACCGTCGTGATCATGATGTTCGTGGTCGTGATCGTGTTCGTCTTCGTCGAAGTCCCATGCCGGGAACGGATCGGTGAACTGTTGCCAGGCTTGCGGCCCCGCCGCGTATTCCTCGTCGGTCACGAGGCATGCGTCGAACTTCGCTTTCCAGACAGCCGGGTCGATGCCGACGCCGATCATCACCAGTTCCTGACGGCGATCGCCGATGCTCAGATCGTCCGGATCGCCGAACCAGTCGGCGGCAATTTCGGCGGCCAGTTCGTCATCGCCGTCCGGCCATTCGCTGCGATCCTGAGCGGCCCACCACATTCCCGCCGGACCATGCCGACAAGCCCCACCGGCCTGCGACAGCGATCCGGCGATGTCGTTGCGCGTTGCGAGCCAGAAGAAGCCCTTGCTGCGCAAGACGCCCTTCCACTCCTGATGCAGCAACGCCCACAGACGCTCCGGGTGAAACGGCCGCCGTGCGCGGTAGATGAAATTGCCGATGCCGAATTCGTCCGCTTCACCGTGATGGGCATGGCCGTGTTCATGGTCATGCTCATGGTCGTGATTGAGCGACGCGAGCCAGCCCGGTGCGCTCGACGCCTCGTCGAAATCGAAGCGCCCGGTGTTCAGCACTTCCGCAAGCGGCACCTCGCCGAAACGGCTCACCACCTGCACGGCGCGCGGATTGATGCGGGCAAGGATGCGCTGCAAACGCGTGAGTTCATCCGCGCTTACCAGATCGGCCTTGTTCACCACCAGCACGTCGCAGAATTCAATCTGCTCGATCAGCAATTCGACCAGCGTGCGGTCGTCTTCTTCGGTCGCGGCAATGCCCCGCTCGGAGAGCGCGTCGGCCGAACCGTAGTCGCGCAGGAAGTTGAACGCATCGACCACCGTCACCATCGTATCGAGCTGCGCCACGTCGGACAGCGACGCGCCGTCGTCGTCGACAAAGGTGAAGGTTTCGGCGATCGGCATCGGCTCGGCTACGCCGGTCGATTCGATCAGGATCGCATCGAAGCGCTTTTCGCCGGCGAGCCGCTTGATCTCGACCAGCAAGTCGTCACGCAGCGTGCAGCAGATGCAGCCGTTCGACAGTTCGACGAGTTGCTCCTCGACATGCGAAAGCGCGGCAGCGTCGCGCACGAGTGTTGCATCGATATTGACGGCGGCCAGATCGTTGACGATCACGGCGACGCGCAAACCGGCGCGATTCGCGAGGATGTGGTTCAGGAGCGTGGTCTTGCCGGCGCCCAGAAAACCGGAGAGCACGGTGACGGGCAATAGCGGCTGGTTCATCGCAGTACGGAAAAACAAGAGGATTGGAAGGCGTGCCGGGTTGGGGTCGCATGACTCCGGGGCCGGAAGACGGCCGAACACCGACGGCAGCACGAAGCCGCATTGTGCATCAAACGGGAAGCGGCCGCGCGACGGGCCGGATCGGGAGGTGCGTACTTAGTGTGCAGCCGGCATCAGATTCCACTTGCGCAGGATCGCGGCGATTTGCATCGCATACTTATCACGCAGGGCCGGCGTCTCGGAGTGGTACGCGCCCACCGCCTGCCAGGTATTGCCATACTTGTTCATCTGGCGGCGCAGATGCCACGCCGCTATGTAGACGTTCTTGCAAGGCTCCATCAGCGTGCCTTGCGAGATGCCGTATTGCGCGAGTACGGGCAGATGGATCGAATTGATCTGCATCACGCCGTAGTCGGTCGAGCCGTTGGCGTTCTTATGCTGCGCGTCCGGCCGATTGTGCGACTCCTGCCACGCAATTGCGCGCAGAATCAATGGGTTGACCTTCTGATACTTCGCTGCTTCGTCAAAGCAGTCGGCGCGCGCCTGCCCTGCTGCGATCAGCACGGCAAGTCCTGCGGCGACGGTGACGAAGGTTCGTTTCATCAGTCAAGACGACTAAGTAAATCGCAAGGGTAAGGCATGGTAAGGAAAAACATCGGCCATAGTCCAGCCGCTGAAAGCCGGTGAGGCTCGCTGGACGGGCTTTCGTCGGGCATCGGGGAAAACCCGTGTTGACCAATCACAACCAGCACCTCGAACGGCTCGTATCATACCGGCAGACTCACATGCGTCAAGTTGGCTAACCGACATAATCAAGCGTAAAACGAAGCGTTTCTGCGGCTCGGCGCACAGATGCGCATTTGCTTTCAATTGCTTGACAGCCTGCGGCGGTCTTTAGAGTAATCGCACGGAGCTGTTCGTTTTGTGACAAATCCGACATGAAAAACTGTTACTGTTCCTTTCTTTTGGACATTGGAGGTCCGGCATCGAGGGCGGTGATCGTCCATGAGGCTGGCTGGCAGACCGACAGGGCGGCGGGCTGCTCAAATGTTCGCACTGCATGACCTTCGACGGCTACGGCCGTCGGCATCGATCCCACATTCCATGAGAAGAAATCGTATGGCATTGCGTCGCGTCGCAACGGCGCTGCTGGTGGCTGGATTGATCACCGCGCAGACAGCACAGGCACAGGTGACACTCAACTTCGTGAACGCCGATATCGACCAGGTGGCCAAGGCGATCGGCGCGGCGACCGGCAAAACGATCATCGTCGACCCGCGCGTGAAGGGTCAGCTGAA